>CAZXLI010000122.1:0-17150 GCA_964641795.1 uncultured Bordetella sp.
AATCGCCGGGCTTGCGGCCCTTGCTGCGCATAACGGCGGACTGGCCTAAATACGCGTTCGTGATCTGCGGCCGACCATGGCCGAGCAGGGCGGACACGTGTTGCCGCGCGGCGTTGTCGGCGTCCGCCGCGACGCCCTGGCCGCCGGCCACCGGGGGCAACGAGCCGGTCAGCTCGGTGTAGCGGCTGGCCGCGAACTGCTGCCGCAGGCCATGCGGAACCGCGCGCAGATCGCGCTTCGTGATGCCGAAGCGCTCCATCACATAGCGAAGGCGGCGCAGCGCCTGGACCAGCGTCAAGTTCGGGTCGCCGACGCTGCCCTGCGTGCCCTTGGCGACGTGGCAGGCGTAGGTGATGGCATGGCGGCACACGGCATCGTCGATCGGCACGTAGCGCTGCCGCCCGCCCTTCGTGCCGCGGTGGGTGTCGAGGTACTGAACCGCTCCGCTCCCGTCCTCCCCATCCGATCCTGAATCGCCTTTGGCCTGGCGCGCTGTCGCCACGTCAACGTGCGGACGCAGCATCAGGCTCTCCTTGAACCGCAGCCCGAAGGCGAGCATCAGCCAGAGGCTGGCCGCCGCGTGCACGTCGTAGTCCTCGACATCGCGGACCACCGAGGCGACTTCGATGCCCAGCGCGCGCCACGACTTGTCGTTCGTCGTGATGCCGCTGCGCCGGTACAGCGCGGGGTCGTCGAAGTAGGCCCGGATGGGCTTGAGCAGCTTGGGCTTGCCGATCCAGCGGGTGAAGGTCTTCAGATGCGAGTAGTAGGTCGGGATCGTGCCCGGCGCCAGGCGGCCGGCCTTCGCTTCGGCACACCAGTGGGCCAGCACGAAGTCGGCATGGCGCCCACTGAACGATCGCGGGTCGAGCTTGAAGGCCTTGACCGGGTTGTGGTGCAGGAAGCGGAACACCCACACACAGAGCCGGCCGCGCGACTGCGCGGTGCGATGGCCGATGTTCTTGGCCTTGACCGCGTGCTGCCAGTTGTACCGGCGCAGGATCAGCGCCAGCACGTGCATGCACCGCTGCGGCTGCAGCGGCAGGGTGTCGAGATCGACGGTGAGCGGATCGGTTCGGGACATGGCGACCTCCGGGTGCCGGTGAATCGAGAGGGATGGCCCGTTGAGAGACCGACAGGTGCCGGGCGAGGCGTCGAGTCGGTTGCGCGTCCCCACGCGCGGTTGCCTAGGGTTCGGACGGCAGCACCGTCCAGGCCTTCGTAAAAGTGATCGCCTTGCACACGGTGCGTACACGCGTGGCTGTCCGCTCGTGGCGGACCGCGACGCCAGCTCGGCAGGAGCCGAGGGCGGGCGCGGCATGGTGTGCGGGCGTCACCCGTACGTCGGCCCATCGAGGGGCCGCACGCGGACGTTTCAACCGGACCGAAAGGCACCACCGCAGCCAACGCGGTGGGCGGTCCGTTCACGCAGGTCCCGCGGGTACCGGTCGAGCCGGTGGCCGTGGGTCGCGGTCGCTCGAGGCGGCCGCGGCGCGTGATGCTGGAACGTCAGAGGAAAGGAGGCGGGTGCCTGTGGGCACGCCGCAATCCATGGCCTCGCGGGCCATGGCGGCTGATGGGTGAACTTGGCGGATCGAGTCCGCATGGATCCGGGGCTCGAGGCCCTCGGCGACCGAGGTCACCGGACTGATGGGCTTCCTTCGACGCGGCGACTGTGCACTGCGCCCGGTGTGGAAGCTACCGGCTTGACGCACCGCAATCATGTGCCAGCGCGACGCGGACCTCAAGCTCGAAATGTGCCGATAAGCGCGCCGTGATCGAGGTCGGCTGGCAGAGCGAGAGGGGTTGACAGGCTCTTCTCCTACCTCTGTCTCCGACCGACCGGGAAAGGACGGTCTGGCGGGGCATAGGCGCGACTGCGGCACTTGACGAGGCCGAGACGGGTGCGACCGTGGAGCGACTTGCGGATGCGTCGTTGCGGCGGCGGTGAGGTGGGAGTGCAGCGAGAGCTGCGTTCCACCCCGGTCGTCGCCGCGAGCGACCTGATCGCGATAGCGCGGCGGGTTCGACGGACTTCCGCGTGGGAGCCAGCGATCGGTCGTCCGATGCTGGGCGGTCTTCACTGATCCTGTTGGAGGAAATCCATGACAGCAGTCGTCAGAGCCATCGACGTCGGCTTCGGCTACACCAAGTTCACGACGGGCGGGACGGCAGCCGACATCCGCTGCGCCAGCTTCCCGTCACTCGCTTGCCTCAGCACGCGCGATCCGTCGGCATCCCTGGGTGCGGAACGCCGGCGGACCTTCGCGATTCCCATCAAGAGCGTCTTCTACGAGGTCGGCCCGGACGTGGTCCTCGCCGGCGACGGATTCCGCGCCACGCAGATCCACCACCGCTACATCGACACACCCGAGTACCTGGCGCTGGCGCGTGGCGCCATACGCTCGATGAAGGTGGAACACATCGACCTGCTGGTGGTCGGCCTGCCCGTGGCGACCTTCGCCGCGGACAAGACCGCGCTCGAGAAGCTGATGACCGGCCGGCACGACGTGGGCGGCGGCAAGTCAGTGCATGTGCGCAAGGCGCTGGCCATGGCCCAGCCGCACGGCGCGCTGATCGACTATGCGGATCAGTACGACCGCGTGCTCGCGATGCAGGACGAACAGAGCCTGGTGATCGACCCCGGCTCGCGCACCTTCGACTGGTTGGTGGCTCGCGGCATGAAGCTGTCGCACAAGCGCAGCCACTCGGTCGACCGCGGGGTGGCGGACATCCTGAACCTCATCGCGGACGACGTCAGCGTGGAGATCGGTTCGACCTACACCAGCCTGGACAGCATCGACTACGCACTGAGGACCGGCAAGGCGTTGACCGTGTACCAGAAGACCTATCAGCTCTCGCGCATGAAGCCGATGGTCGAGAGCATCGCGCGGCAGGCCGTCGCGGCCATGATGCGGCGCATCGGGCCTGCCTACGACGTGCGCAACGTGATCCTCGTCGGCGGCGGTGCGTTCCTGTTCCGCAAGGCGGTCAAGCAGGCGTTCGCGTCGCATGAGGTGTTGGAGGTCAAGGAGCCGATGTTCGCGAACGTGCGCGGGTATCAGATCGCGGGTTCCAACTATGTGGCCGCAGCCACGCAGGGCGCGGGCGTTGTGGTGGTGGAAGGGGGCAGGGCATGAGTACGGTCGAGACGAAGGTGGATCACAGCGTCAGGCTGCTCTTCGAGTTGTCGCGCGACGACAACCCACGGCTGTTCGACGACCTGATGCGATTCAACAAGGGGCCCAAAAGGGTCAACCGGCTGCGGTTCCTGGCCCATGAAGGCTTGCTGGCGCAGCAGTGGCTTCTCGGCACGGCCGTTGCGGCGCCGGTGCCGATGGCGGCTGCGGCAAAGGCGCTGCCGCATGTCGGCGTGGACCCAGCTGTGGCGCGCCAGACCAGCCAGGCGTTCGAGGTCAGCAACGGTGGAGCGGAGGATTGATGCGGCGCCGGCGCAAGGCGAAGCGCGCGGTCAGCGCGTCAGCGTTGTCTCAGATGGGAGTCTGCGAGCGGCTGGTCGTGTTCGAGCACTTTGAGGGAAAGCGCCCAACACCCGCGCAGAGGGCGGCCCTGCAACGCGGGCAGCAGGCACATCGGCAGTTCGCGGACGAAGGTGGGTCGGAAGCAGCGCGAAGAGGACGCTGCTTCATTGCCACGCATGTCTTTGGTGAAGGGCCGGAGACACAAGTCCTGCGTTGCTTCCGCGATTGGTACCTTCGACCCACGCGTGCAGGACGGAGCCTGATCCTTGCCTACTACCGATTGGCGCCGACCGTGTGCCGGGCCATGGAGAGATGGCCGGCGACGCGGCCTGCGATGAGGGCGGTGGTCAAGCCGTTGGTTTGGTTCGCCACCCGTCTGCTGGGCGATCGCGAGGCAAGCCATGCCGGCGGGTGAGCTCTGGCTTCTTCTCGCAGGCTGCGTTGCCTGCGTGACGGTGGCCTGGGCTGCGTCACGCCTTCTTCGCCGACGCTCCGCGAAGGTGGATCAATGGATGCCCAATGCGCTGAGGGCTCACACGCTCGCCTACTCGGAGCGGACCTTCAGGTCGGGTGACGACAGGCAGGTGGTAGCCCGCGTGGATCGCGCATACCGAGGGCGCGACGGACTGATCGCCCTGGTCGAACTCAAGACGCGACAAGCCGAAAGGGTTTACCTGTCGGACATCATCGAATTGTCAGCGCAGGCCGTTGCACTAGCGGGAGAGACGGGGGAGCCGGTGGCTCGCACCGCGTGGGTTGTCGTTGAGTCTGCCGGCCGGCGAACCGCCCATCGGGTCACTCTGTTGACGCCCCGGATCGTTTGGGATCTTGCTGCGCGACGCGAAGCCCTTCTGACGGGCGCAGCGTCGCCCAACTACCCGGCTACGAGTGGGGTGTGCATGACATGCCCGCACCGAAGTCAGTGCCGCCTGAGCAACTGGGCCGCGTCACCCGCTCAAGGGAGCCTCCCAATCACGGCGCATCGCCCGCCATCGCTTGCCATCAAGCGATTGGAGTGCTGACATGCATTGTCAGTCATTCTAATAAACGTTAGAGTGTAGGTATGAAGGCTGACCAATCATCGATGCATCGGCAAGTCCTGCTGCTCGCGACTGCACAGGCGCTGTTCCAGACCGCATCGGTGATGGTGATGGCCGTCGGTGGTCTGGCTGGTGCGCTGGTGACGGCGATCCACGACTGGCCACGGCGCCGATTGCGGCGATGTTCCTCGGCACTGCAGTGAGCACGGTCCCGGCGTCGATGTGGATGGCGCGTGTGGGGCGCAGGCCAGGCTTCGTGTTCGGAGCGGCTCTCGGCGTGCTTGCCGGCATCGTGGCGGCGCTTGGCCTCTGGCTTGGGTCGCTGGTCGTGCTGTCGATCGGCACCTTTCTGGTTGGCGCCTATCAGGCCTTCGCCCAGTTCTATCGATTCGCCGCCGGCGAGGTCGCCGACGACGCTTTCAGACCACGGTCGATCTCTCTCGTGCTCGCCGGCGGCATCGTGGCTGCCTTGCTCGGGCCGGCCATCGGCCGGCTGGGCGGACCGCTGCTGTCGCCCACCTATGTCGGGTCGTTCCTGTTGCTGGCGCTGGTCTCGCTGGTGGCCGCGTTGCTGCTGACGCGACTGCAGATGCCTGTGCCATCGCCTGCACAAGCGGGTCTCGTGGCCCGCCCGCTGGCCCTGATCGTCCGGCAGCCGACCTACCTGGTGGCGCTGTTCGCGGCCGCTACGGGCTACGGCGTAATGATCCTGGCGATGACCGCGACGCCGATCGCGATGGTTCATCACCACCATGCACTGGCCGACGCTGCAACCGTCATTCAGCTCCACGTGCTCGGCATGTTCCTGCCGTCGTTCTTCACCGGCTCGCTCATCGCCCGCTTCGGTGTGCTGCGCGTGATGCTGAGCGGTGTCGCACTGCTGACGGGACATGTGCTGACCACGCTCACGGGCACCGGGTTCGAGTCCTTCGCGGCGGCGCTGATCCTGCTCGGGGTCGGCTGGAACTTCCTCTATGTCGGCGGAACGACGTTGCTGACCACGACCTACACAGCCGCCGAGCGCGGGCGTGCCCAGGCCACCAACGATCTGTCGATCTTCGTCGTCGGTCTGCTGAGTTCCTTGGGCGCCGGGGCGCTGCTCGATGCGGCCGGCTGGCAGATGGCGAACCTGCTGCTGCTCCCGTGGCTCGCAACCGCCGCGCTGGCGCTGCTGGCGCTGGCATGGACGCGGCGCCAGTCGGCCACGGCCGCCGCTTGATGAAGGCACTTCCATGCGCGAACTGAAGAACCAGCTCTATGACCAAGTGGCCCGCCTCGGCAAGGCGATGGCCAGCCCGAAGCGCCTCGAGCTGATCGAACTGCTCTGCCAGTCTGAGAAGACCGTCGAGATGCTTGCGGCCCAGGCCGAGATCAGCATCAAGCTCGCCAGCGCGCACCTGAAGGAGTTGCGCCTGGCGCGCCTGGTCGATACACGCCGGGACGGCAAGTACGTGCTGTACCGGCTCGCCAGCTCCGGGGTCGCAGACCTCTGGGTGAACCTTCGCTCTGAGGCCGAGGAGCGCCTGGTCGAGCTGCAAGTGGCGCTGGCCTCGCTCGTCGAGCACGGTGACGAACTCGAAGGCGTCGATCGCGCAGGCATCCTCAAGAAGGCGAAGGCCGGCGAAGTGCTGGTCCTGGACGTGCGCCCGCTGGCGGAGTTCGCATCCGCCCACCTGCCGCATGCGCGCTCGCTGCCCGTGGACGAGTTGAAGAGGCGATTGGCCGAGCTGCCGAAGAATGTGCCGGTCGTGGCCTATTGCCGTGGCCCGTTCTGCCTGATGGCCAAGGACGCTGTCGAGCTGCTGCGCAAGAAGGGGTACCGCGCCTTCCATCTGACCGACGGTGTCGCCGAGTGGCGCGCGCGGGGGTTGCCGCTTGTTGAGGGCGGCGCATGAAGACGCTGCTCATCCTCAACGACGCGCCCTACGGCAATGAGCGCACCTGCAACGGCGCGCGTTTGGCGGGTTCTCTGGCCAAGCAGGAAGGCAACGAGGTACGCGTGTTTCTCATCGGTGATGCGGCGTCCGCTGCTCACCGCCTGCAGAAGGTTCCTGCCGGCTTCTACAACCTCGAGGTGATGCTGGGGTCGGTGGTGAAGCACAACGGCGTCATCGGCGTCTGCGGCACCCGCATGGACGCACGCGGCATCGGCGTCGACGACTTGGTGGACGGAGCGCACCGCAGCAGCGTCGACGAACTGACCCAGTGGACCACCTGGGCCGACAAGGTCCTGGTGTTCTGAGCGAGGACCCCCGCATGTTCTTCCGTCAACACGCTGCAGCGAACGCGACGCTGTCGTACTTCTTTGGTTGTGCCGGGCATCAGAAGGCCGTGGCGGTCGATGTGGTGGCCGGTGACGAGGACTGGTTCATCGCCGAGGCCGACAAGGCCGGCGTCGGCATCGCCTTTGTCATCGACACCCACGTGCACGCCGACCACTACTCGGGCGGCCCGGAGTTGGCCCGCCGCGTCCAGGCTCCCTACTGCCTGCACGAGAGCAACAAGGATCGGGTCTCGTTCGCCTTCAACCCGCTCGGCGACGGCCAGCGGCTCGAGGCCGGCAACGTGCTCGTCGATGTGCTGCACACGCCCGGTCACACCCCGGACAGCATCTGCCTGCTCGTGCGCGATCTGCGGCGCGGCGTTGAGCCGTGGTTTCTCATCACGGGCGACACCCTGTTCGTTGGCGCCGTGGGCCGACCCGATCTTGCGGGCCGCGAGCGGGAGATGGCCGCACAGCTTCACGATACCCTGCAGCAGAAGCTGATGACGCTCCCCGCCGAGCTCGAAATCTATCCGGGTCATCAAGCCGGCAGTGCCTGCGGTGCCGGCCTGTCCGGCAAGCCCGCGTCGACGATCGGCTTCGAGAAGCGCTTCAACCCGATGCTGTCGATGGCGCGTGACGAATTCGTCGCGACCTTGACGGCAGAGATTCCGCCGCAGCCGGCCGACATGGCGAGCATCATGGATGCCAATCTGCGCGGGGTCGTACCCGAGCCCGCCCACCCATGACCCCGGCCGCGGTCTTCGGCATCCGCGCCAACCTCGGCCAGGTCCTGCACCAACTGCTGCAGGTCCTGCTCGTCGGCATGACGATCGGCATGATGCGCAACGTCGTGCCCGCGCTGGCCGAGACCGAGTTCGGGGTGCCACGCGGCTCGTTCATGTTGCTGGTGGCCTTCGTCGTCGCCTTCGGCTTCGTGAAGGGGGCGATGAACTTCGTTGCCGGCCGTCTGGCCGAGCGCATCGGGCGCAAGCAGGTGCTGCTGGTCGGCTGGTTGGTGGCCTGGCCGATCCCGCCGCTGGTGTACTTCGCGCCGTCGTGGGGCTGGATCGTGGCCGCGACGGTGCTGCTGGGCGTGAACCAGGGCCTCACGTGGTCGATGACGCAGACCGCCAAGCTCGATCTGACCCGTGCCGACCAGCGCGGGCTGGTCATCGGCCTGAACGAGTTCGCCGGCTACGTCGGCGTGGCCATCGCCGGCATCGCGACGGGCTACGCGGCAGCGCTGTGGGGCCCGCGTGACGGCCTGATGTGGTTCGGCGCGGCGGTCGTCGGCCTGGCGACGCTGCTGGCGTGGATCGGCGTGGCCGAGACGTTGCCCTGGGCACAGGCCGAGGTGAAGCGGCACGCGACGCCGGCCGCGCAATCCTTGCGTCCGCGTTACCCGAGCGGTGTCAGCGAGCAGCCGACGACCCGCGAGCTGTTCGCCTTGATGAGCTGGCGCGACCGCCGCATGGCCGCGCTCTGCCAGGCCGGCTTGGTGGAGAAGTTCGTCGACGCCCTGGTCTGGGCCTTCTGGCCGGTCTATCTGCATCAGCAAGGTGTCGGCCTGCCCGGCATCGGCTGGACTGTCGGTGTCTACGGCTTCACCTGGGGCGCCGCGCAGTTCATCACCGGAAAGCTGTCCGATCGGTTGGGGCGGCACCAGCTCAACGCGTGGGGCATGTGGATCTGTGGCGCCGGCGTGGCGCTCATGCCGATGGGTTCAGGGGCGCTCTGGTGGAGTGCCTCGGCCGCCATCGCGGGCCTGGGCATGGCGATGCTGTACCCGAACCTGAGCGCCGCGGTCGCCGACATCGCTCATCCGAACTGGCGCGCTTCGGCGATCGGTATTTACCGATTCTGGCGCGACCTGGGCTACGGCATCGGTGCGCTCGGGCTCGGCGCAGCGGCTGCGCTGGGCGGGCAACTCGAAAGCGCCTTCTGGTTTGTCGCCGCCGCTATGCTGGTATCAGGCGCCGTGCTCCACCGGTGGGGTGAGGAGACACACCCTCGCCTGAATCCGGCTACCTGACTCTCTTTCCAATCATCGGAGACCCCATGAAATCCTTTCAGCTTGCCCTTGTGGCACTCTGCGCATGGCTGCCAGCGGCCTTTGCGCAGCACGCGGGTGCAACCCATCACGAGCACGGCGCCGCCGCGCCGGCCAAGCATGCTCATGGCGTGTACGCCGGCATGCAGGGCCGCGCGATCAAGGCCTTGTCGGAGCAGCAACTGAGCGACCTGCGTGACGGCAAGGGCATGTCGCTCGCGCTGCCGGCCGAACTGAATGGCTACCCCGGCCCTTCGCACGCGCTCGAGCTGGCCGAACCGCTGAAGTTGACCGCCGAGCAGAAGATGCGCACGCAAGCGCTGTTCGCCCAAATGCAGCAGGAGGCCAAGGCCGCTGGAGAGGAAGTCATCGCGGCCGAGGCGGGTCTCGATGCGCTCTTCAAGGCCAAGACGGCCACGCCCGGCGCCCTGCGGACCGCGACGCACAACGCGGCCGTGGCCCAGGGCCAGCTGCGCGAGACCCATCTGCGCTATCACCTGGCCATGGTCGAGCTGCTCTCGCCCGAACAGGTGGCGAGCTACAACCGGCTGCGCGGCTATTGAGGTGAGAGCGCTGCGACCGGCGGGCACCTGCCCGGGTCGGCGCGGCGCCAGACCTGCGTCTGGCAGATGAACAGCACGCAGCCGTCGACGACGAGCCGCTCCGGCGACTGCAGGTGGAGCGAACCCTTGTAGTCGCGCCCATCCTCCGGGTTGTACAGGCGCCCACCACGCCAGAAACCGGCTTCGGCGGCTTGCATCCGGTCGATCACCAAGCGGCCGACGAGCGGGCTCTTGTCGGCAACGCCCTTCGGTGCCTCGTCCCACAGCCAAACGATGCGTCCGCAGACCGCATCGCCGCAAGGCTCGATGCGGACCCGGGCGTTGAAGCCACGGGTCCACCATTCGCCGGTTACGGTGGCTTGCGCTTGGCAGGCCGCGAGCAGCGCGCTGGTCGCCAGCAGTAGCGCCGCCTTCATGTCGAATGCCCCGGAGCCTTCGCCGCACCGAAGCGCGCGTCCCCGTAGCGCAGATACGCGGCGTCTTCCGTGCCGCACCAGCGATCCCACCAGGTGAAGTAGAGGCCGAAGTTGCCGCGGTTGCGGGCGTGGTGGAAGTGGTGGTGGCTGACCGGCGTGATCCAGCCCAGCCAGCCGCGCGGCGTCCAGCGCCAGGGCAGCAGCTCGTGGGCGCAGTGGCCGATCGTGTTGCGCAGGATCATGTGCACGAGGAACACCGCGATCGCGCCCTCGTGCATCGGCACGACCAGCAGGAACAGCGGCAGAAAGATGGCCTGCACCAGCGCCTCGACCGGATGGAAGGCGTAGGCGGCCCAGGGCGTCGGGTGCAACGATGCATGGTGGCGGCCATGCACGGCGCGGAACCAGCGCCGGCGATGCAGCGCGCGATGGGTCCAGTAGAACCAGGCGTCGTGCGCGACGATGACCAGCACCAGGCTGGCCCACCACCAAACCCATCCGCGTTCGGCGACGTTGGCGTAGAGGTCGATCGTCCCGGCCTTCGCCAGCAGCCAGATCAGCAACCCGTTGGCGGCGAAGATGAGCACCGTTGCGATCGAGTAGGTGAACTCGCGCCGCACCTGCCCGGGCTGGCGCGTGCCGTCGAGGATGCGCCGGCCGGCCAGGCGGCGGCCGAGCATCACCTCCACCAGCAGCCAGACCGCGCCCGCGGCCAGCCCGTAGCGCAGGAAGTCGATGCCGAGGATGGTCAGCGCGAGTTGGAGCAGCGAGGGGTCTTGCACGGGAGGCCTCCGATGGGGTTGGGATACCGCCATCGTGGCCAGCGACCCACCTCCGGTCTGGCCGATTCGTCGCAAAGTCTGGCCGAAACGTCGCCCTATCGGTCCATCTTGGCTCAGGTGGCTTGCCGATGCCGCTCCATGCGGGCCGCGGCCCGGTATTCGGTCGGCGTCATGCCGAAGCGCTGCCGAAAGGCGCGGTTGAACGGTCCGATCGAGCCGTAGCCGCATTCGAGCGCGATGCTGAGGATCGGCAGGTCCTCGCTGGTGAGGCGCTGCGCCGCCTCCTGCAGCCGGTAGTGGTGCAGGAAGTCGTTGAAGTTGCGGTAGCCCAGCTCCTGGTTGATGAGCCGCCGGAGCGCTGCTTCGCCAACGTCCAGCGTCTTGGCAAGCTCGGCCAGCGTCAGGCCTTCGCGGCGGTAAGCCTGCTGCTCGGTCATCGCGCGGATCACGCGTGCCATCGTGGGAGACGAAGCCGCGGCCGGGCGATCGACGACAGGAGCGCCGAGAACTTGCCCAGGCGTCTCCGGCTTGAGCGGCAGGCCCAGTATGTAGCCGAGCGAACGTCGCGCCACCAGCACTGCGAGTGCGAGCGCGACGCTGCCGATGCCCAGCACATGCAGCGCCGGCAGCAGGGCGCCTACCGGGCGCCCGCGTACCGCCAGCTCGACCACCAGCGCCACGGCGGCATACACACCGATGCCCAGAGCCGCCCAGCGGCGCACCGCCCGGCGAGGCTCCACCAGGTCGTCACGCCATCCGCGTGCCACCTCCCACAGCGCGGCGGCGGTGAAGCCGAGCATCGCCAAGGCATGAAGATGCTCGAGCACGCCGCCCTCGGGCCTGGGCAGCCCCGCGAGCGCCGCTTCCAGTTGCGGGACGTTCTCCGTCAGCCCCAGCACCGTCAGAGCGATCGGCGGGGCAAGGACGGGCGCGGTCAGCGCGAAGTGGTCGTCGAACAACCCGCGGGCGGCGAGCCACAGCCAGGCCGTGCTGCTGGTGCACAGCGCCAGCGTGACCAGGGCAGGTGGCCGCGGCAGCAGGAAGAGCAGTTCACTGCGCTGGCAGAACAGGTAGGCGATCAGCGACAGCGTAAACACCGCCAGTGCCGCCCGCGTGGCGGCCCGCGGGCCGGGCAGCGCGAGGTGGATCAAGTGGAAGCCCAGCACCCCACCGACCGCGCCGCGCAGCAGCAGATCCCACACCAACACGCCGGCAGGCAAACTCGTCATCGCGACGCGCGCTTGAGCTGGGTGCGGCTGTAGACGCGCCAGGGCTGGCCCGGCGGCGCCAGCTCGAAGACTTCGACGAGTTCATCGTCGGACGGGAACTCGTAACTCTCGCGGGCCTTCCAGGCATTGTTGAAGTTCTCGAACGACTCGCTCTCGAACACCAGCGTTGCGGGGGAGCCTGCAGGCGGCTCGACGCGCCGGTAGGTGTTGACGAAGCTCTCGATGTGGAACTGGCGCAGCACCAGCGTCTTGCGCGGCTTGTCGTAGCTGAACATGCCCCAGTGCTCATGCACTTCGCCGTTCTTGTTCTTCTCCTGCGGCGGATAGGTCGAGGTGTTGGTCTCGTGGATGTAACGGCCGCCCATCACGAACACATAGCGCCGTTGCACGCTGGCCTCGCCCGCCGACCCGGTGGAGGTGCCGGACCAGGTGCCGATCAGCCGCGCGAGCGGCTGCCAGTGTTCGGGCGTGGGATCGGCTGCCCCGACAGGGCTGATGACGGAGAGCGTCACAAGGCATGCGGCGATACGTTTCACCCAGATGACTCCTCGGGCCGACGCGGCAGGCCCACACCTCATTCTGAGCCTGTGGGGTCAGCGCACAGAGCGGCGCTCGTCTTCCAACGCAGACGCGAGCAGCGTCAGCAGCGCGTTCCGCTCGCGGTCTGGGTGAAACAGCGGCGCGCGGCGCGCGCACCTGGCCTGCAGTTCGGGCAGCAGGTTCGCGTCGTCGCGGGCGCGCTGCAGAAGCGCGGCCAGCTCGGCCGCGTTGCCCCACTCGAAGCATCCAGGGTAGCCGGCGCCCAGCAGGCCGACGTTGCCGTCGATGCGCGAGGCGAGCACCGGCGTGCCACTGGTGATGGCCTCGATCACGGCCTGCGCGCCGCCTTCGACCTGGCTGGCGTGGACGAGCACATGCGCCGCCTGGATACGCTCGCGGGTCTGGGCGTGTGGCAGGTCACCGAGCCAGCGGTAGCCGGGGCATTGCAGGGCCAGCTCCTGGGCTTGCCGGGCGAGTTCGGGGTCCAGCGCTCCGCCGATGTGGTCGAAGAGGATGTCGCTGCGATGCGCCAGTTGTCGAACGGCGTCGAAGTACGTCGCCGGTGACTTCTCCTCGCGCAGGTGACCGACCATCAGCGCGCGCAGGTGCCGCGTCGGCTTGACGAGGGTGCGGCGAGCAGGGCTGGACTGCAGGCAGATCGAAGCCTTGCCACGCTGGTCTGCAGGCAACTGTGACGTGCCGAGTTCGTTGAGCACGACCAGGCGATCGGCCAAGACCAGCGAGCGTTGCGCCATGGGGTCGCGCGCGATGTCCCCGTAAAGGTCGGTCCCGGTCAGTACCAGCACCAGCGGTCGGCCCGGGTGGGCTCCGCGCCATGCAGCGACGGAATCGGCGGACTTGCGCGCATGCAGCGCGATCATCGCCGCCTCGTCGCCGCGGTCCCAGCGGTCTGTGAGGCGCACTCGATAATGCGCGGACAGGAACCGGCTCCATCGCCGTGCGGTGCGCCAGTTGCCGTTGTTGGCAGCGGCCAGGGCGGGAGTAACGATGACGATGTCGGTTGCAGGCACACCATCAGGTTAATGCCAATGAACCCATTCGAAGCCGCGGGTCAGGAGATCCGGCGCGCTGATCGACAGCTGCTCAGCGAAGCGCTGCAGGCCAGTCGGCGCGACACGCTCGCCACCTTCGACTGCTGGGAACGCGCTTTGTCTGCTCAAGGGCTGGTCGTTCCGCAGCGACCCGATCTGAATCCGCCCCTGTGGGAGCTGGGCCACGTTGGCTGGTTCCAGGAGTACTGGATCGCGCGTTATCCGGAGCGTGTGCTCGGCCGGGCGGCGGATCCCGACGCGCCTCGCGGCTCTTCGCTGTGCGCCAATGCCGACGCGCTGTTCGACTCGGGCAAGGTGCCGCATGACTCACGCTGGTCGCTGCCGCTGCCCGACATGGACACGCTCCGGTCCGAGCTGGCAGCCCAACTCGAGACCACGCAGGAACTGCTCCGCGGAGCCGGATCAGGCGACGACGCGCTGTACTTCTTCCGCCTGGCGCTGCTGCACGAAGACATGCACCACGAGGCCGCGCTGTACATGGCGCAGGCACTCGGTGTGCCGATGGATCGGTACCGCTGGCGGCCTGTGCCGCGGCAGGGGCCGCGGCGTTCGCTCGAACTCGGCGCAGGTCCGGTTCGTCTGGGCAGCCCCGGCGACGGATTCGCGTTCGACAACGAACTGCAGCTGCACGAGGTCGAGGTCGGCGCTTTCGCAATCGACGCTCAGGTCGTGTGCTGGCAGGAGTTCATGCCTTTCGTCGAGGACGGCGCCTACGCCCAGCCGCGCTGGTGGAGCGCTGCGGGACGCCAGTGGCTGGCCGCGCAACGGCCCGTCGCCCCGCGCTACCTGCGGCGTGAAGGTGCCAGTTGGCAGCAATGCTGTTTCGGCGACTGGCAGCCGCTCGAGGGCCGATGGCCGGTTTGCCATGTGAACCAGTTCGAGGCCGAAGCCTGGTGCGCATGGGCGGGGCGGCGGTTGCCGGCCGAAGCCGAATGGGAACGCGCTGCAGTGGTCTGCCCGGCTGACTTCGCCTGGGGCGCGGTCTGGGAGTGGACCAGCACCATGTTCGGCCCGTATCCCGGGTTCGTGGCCCATCCGTACCGCGACTACTCGGCGCCCTGGTTCGGCACGCGCGCCGTGCTGCGCGGCGCATCGTTCGCCACCCAGGACCGCATGCACCACGTCCGCTATCGAAACTTCTTCACGCCCGAGCGGCGCGATATCTTCGGCGGCTTCCGCAGCTGTCGCGCCTAACTATGAGGGCCGGCCAAGGCCGGACGGGGTTGAAGCGGGTTCGTGGAAGAAGGCGTCGCGGCGATTCCCCCCGCGGCAACGGTATCGGCTTCAGGCTTCGGCGGGCTCGCATGCCGATACCGACGAAGCGTGGAGCGAGCACTGCTCCTGATACCGTCAGCCCCGAGGGAAGGTGTCGTCGCCGATACCGTCAGGGCCTTGGGAATCGCTGGCGCCAATACCGTCAGGCCCCGCACCTTGGCCGGTTCTCTGGGCCCATTCGGTGGCGCTCGACGGGTTGGAACTGCCTCAGTGGCGCGCTCAGCAACCGAGGCAGTGCGGGTCCTTTTGCGATACTTCAGCGTCGGACCGATATGGCCCTTGATGAGACCAGTTGGATGCAGAGCGTAAAGGCATGTCAGTTTGTCGGTATCGGCGCCGGTACCAAAACGCCTGCGTCCGGTCGTTGGCCCTGCTACGCCTGGGCGTCCAGGTCCGAGTTGACGATCGAGTGGGAGTGACGGGCCCGTCTGTCACTCGCCAGCAAACCAATCCTGGCGTTGCAAGTCAGCGAGCAGCCATCGGGCCCCGATACCCAGGGGGCGCTTGCGATCGTGAATCGCGAACAACCAGATCGAACCCGGTAGCACCGCGGGGTCCTCGATGGTCAGCCGCACCAGTCGACCCGCGTCGAGATGGGGCTGTACCAGGTGGCGGGGCATCGTTCCCCAGCCGAAACCCGCCAGCAGGAACTCGAGCCGGCGCGCGATGTCGACGAAGCGCCAGACCCGCGTGCTGACGACACTGAAACTCGGGCCCGGCTTCTGCTGCGGATCGGTCAGGATGAGCTGCACGTGTTCGCCCAGGATGTCGCGCGTGATGGCGCGGGTCTCCCGGGCCAATGGGTGTGCGGGCGCCACTACCGGCACCATGGTCACCTGCGTCAGCGCCATGGCCTGCAGTTCCTGCGCCATCGAAGGCAGCAGCGCACACAGGCCCAGCGTGGCACTGCCGTCGCGCACTCGCCGCTCGGCGGCTCCCATGCCTTCGGTGAACAGCGTGACCGCCAGGTTGGGGTACTGGGCCTGCAGGCCGGCCAGGCTGCGGATGACCGGCGGCGTCGGCACGAAGCTGTCCACGGCGATGGGCAGTTCGGGCTCCAGCCCGGCGGCGATGGCCCGGGCCGTTCGCTCGGTCATGGCCGCCAGCCCCGCCTGGCATGAGCTTCAGGCACCCCCGATCGTCACCTCGCGCATTCAAGCCGATCGCATGCCGCCCCGATCCTTGAGTTGAGTCAGGTCAAGACTGGCCTGCGCCAGAC
Organism: uncultured Bordetella sp.; assembly: GCA_964641795.1. GTDB lineage: Bacteria > Pseudomonadota > Gammaproteobacteria > Burkholderiales > Burkholderiaceae_C > Pseudaquabacterium. The sequence continues at coordinate 15,936 of CAZXLI010000122.1, forward strand.
GCCTAGGCTTGAGGGGTACTTTCGGAGAATCAGCGTGAAGCTTGCTGAACAGAACGAGCTGGCCACCCCCGGGCCGGATGGCATGGACCTGCTCGATGCCAGCCATCGGCGGATCGCGGTTGCGCTGGACCAGCTGTCCGCGCTGGTGTCGCGCCTGACCGAGCAGGGCGCCGATGCCGAGGCGCGTCACCTGGCGCGGCAGGTGCACGACTTCTTCGCCTCGACGGTGCGCCAGCACCACGAGGACGAAGAGCGCCATGTCTTCCCCCGCATGCTGGCTGCGGGCGATCCGGCGCTGCTGCAGACCGTGCTGCGACTGCAGACCGACCACAACTGGCTGGAGGAGGACTGGCTCAACCTGTCGCCCCAGCTGGCCGCCGTGGCCGAAGGGCATGTCGGCTACGACGTGGATGCGCTGCGTGAATGGGCCGAGGTGTTCATCGGCCTGTTGCGCGACCACATGACGCTGGAGGAGTCGGTGATCTACCCGCAGGCGCGCGCGAAGCTGGGCGAGCGCGAACGCCACGACATGGGGCGGCAGATGGCGGCCCGGCGCCGCAGCCTGGCGGCCAGGACGCCCTAGCAGGCCCGAGCCCGCATCAGGTCTCGACCTTGACGTTGCCGTCCTTCACCACCTTGGCCCACTTGGCCGTCTCGCTGGCGATGAAGGCGCGGAACTTCTCGCGCGTGCCGCCGCCGTCCTCGGCGCCGTAGGTGTCGAGCTTCTCCTGCACGTCGGGCATCGCCAGCACCGCGTTGACGTCGGCATTGATCTTCTCGGCAATCGCCGTGGGCAGCTTGCCCGGTCCGACCAGGCCGTACCAGGTGGTGGCCTCGAAGCCGGGGAATCCGGATTCGTCCATCGTCGGCACGTTCGGATGGCCCTTGGCGCGCCTGGTGCGGGTCTGCGCAATGGCCACCACCTTGCCGCTCTTCACATGCGGCGTCGCGGCGGTCATGGTCTCGAAGCAGTACTGGATCTGGCCGCCCATCAAGTCTGTTAGCAGCGGGCCGCTGCCCTTGTAGGGGATGTGCAGCGCGTCGACCTTGGCGCGCAGCTTGAACATCTCCAGCGCCAGGTGCTGGGCCGAGCCGGCGCCAGCCGAGCCGAAGCTCACCTCGCCGGGCTTGGCCTTGCACAGCGCGACGATGTCATTCACCGTCTTCGGCTGCGCGGGGTTGGCGATCAGCAGGTTCGGCGTCACGCCCACCAGC
>CAZXLI010000123.1:0-17046 GCA_964641795.1 uncultured Bordetella sp.
GCCCAACAAAGAGAAAGCGCATATTCGCGAACTCTACGCCCAAGGCAAAGCCTCACGCGAGGAACTGCTCGATGCGGAAGCGAAATCCTACCACTCGCCCGGCACCTGCACCTTCTACGGCACCGCCAACAGCAACCAGATGCTGCTGGAGGCAATGGGCCTGCACGTTCCGGGCGCGGCCTTCGTGCATCCGCATGCACCGCTGCGCGAGGCCTTGACCCGCGAAGCGGTGCGCACGCTGCTGGGCATCACTCGCACGCAGCGCTTCACGCCGATCGGTCGGCTGGTCGACGAGCGCGTGATCGTCAATGCCATGGTCGCATTGCTGGCCACCGGCGGCTCGACCAACCACCTGATCCACTGGGTGGCCGTCGCGCGCGCGGCAGGGATCCTGATCGACTGGACCGACTTCTCCGAGCTGTCGGCCGAGGTGCCGCTGCTGGCACGCGTGTACCCGAATGGCAGCGCTGACGTGAACCAGTTCCAGGCTGCCGGGGGCACCGGCTTCGTCCTGCGTGAGCTGCTCGACAGCGGATGCCTGCACCCCGATGTGGCGACCGTTGCCGATGGCGGCATGGCGGCCTACGCCCAGGTCCCCCATCAGGCCGACAAGGGCCTGCGCTGGCAGGCGTTGCCCGCCGAGAGCGGTGACAGCACGGTCGTGCGCAGCGCGGCTGCGCCGTTCTCGCCCACGGGAGGGCTGCGCCTGTTGACGGGCAACCTCGGCCGGGCGGTCATCAAGGTGTCTGCGGTGCCGGAGGATCGGCATGTGGTCGAGGCCCTGGCCATCGTCTTCGAAAGCCAGGAGGCGCTGCAGAAGGCCTTCAAGGCCGGCGAGCTCGAGCGCGACTTCATTGCGGTGGTGCGCTTCCAGGGCCCGCGTGCGAACGGCATGCCCGAGCTGCACAAGCTCACGCCGCCGCTGGCGGTGCAGCAAGGCAAGGGCTTCAAGGTGGCCTTGGTGACCGACGGTCGCATGAGCGGTGCTTCCGGCAAGGTGCCGGCGGCGATTCACGTCAGCCCCGAGGCGCTGGCCGGGGGGCCCTTGGCCAAGGTGCGCAGCGGTGACCGCATCCGGCTCGACGCGGTGCAGGGCCAGCTCGACGTGCTGGTCGACGAAGCCGAGTGGGCTGCCCGCAGCACGCAGACCATCGACGCGGCGCAGGCAATCGAGAACGCCCACGGCCTGGGCCGTGAGCTCTTCGGCGGCATGCGTCGCCATGTCAGCAGCGCCGAGCAGGGCGCTGTCACCTGGTTGTGAGTCCGACGATGAGGGCCGAGATGATCGATACCCGAAGCCTGGCCAGCCATGGCCCCGTGATCCCGGTGATCGTGCTGCAGCAGGTGGCCGATGCGGTGCCGTTGGCCGAAGCGCTGCTGGCCGGTGGCGTGAAGGTGCTGGAAGTGACGATGCGCACGCCGGTGGCGCTGGACTGCATCGAGGCCATCGCAAAGGCGCTGCCCGAGGCGATCGTCGGCGCCGGCACCATCCGCAGCGCGGCCGATGCGCGCGCGGCACGCGATGCCGGCAGCCGGTTTGCGGTGAGCCCGGGCTACACCGCCGAGGTCGGCCGCGCCTGCCGAGAGCTCGACCTGCCGCTGTTGCCCGGCGTGGCCACCGCCAGCGAGGTGATGAGCGCGCAGGCCGACGGGCTCGACTTCCTCAAGTTCTTTCCGGCGCAGCAGGCCGGTGGCATCCCGATGCTGAAGGCCCTGGCCGGTCCGTTCCCCGATGTGGCGTTCTGCCCCACCGGCGGCATCACACCCGAGACCGCGCCCCAATTCCTGGCACTGTCCAACGTCAAGGTCTGCGGCGGCTCCTGGCTGACACCCGCCGACGCGGTGGCGGCCAAGGACTGGGCGCGCATCACGCGGCTGGCGCGCGAGGCGGCCGCGCTGCGCTGACCGGGGTGGCCGCGTTGTTTCGGCGCTAGGACCGGCGCCGGTCTGCGCGCCGATCCAGCCAGATGCCCAGGCCCTGGGCGTTGAGTTCGATGTCCAGCGCCAGCGCGTCGGTCGCATCGTCTGACACCACGCCGTGCCGGTGCAGCTGCGCACGGTAGAGCTCTCGAAGGCCCTGCACCAGCCGCGCGTGGCGATCGTCGGCTGCGCGCAGGTTCAGTGCCAGCGCCACCATCGCATCGATCTGCTCGCCCAGCAGCGCCGCCAGCCGCGGCACGTCACGCACGCGGCTGAAGTGCGTGAGGTACATGCAGCGCGGCGACGCGGCCATCAGCCGGTCGATCGAGCGGTGCAACGGGTCGGGCTCGAACTGCACCGGCGTCGTGGTCGGCAGGATCCAGGCGCCGATGGCCGTGTCGAATTCGCGATAGGACAGGCCGAAGGTGTCGCCCGTGAACCAGCCCTCGGTGCGTTCGTCCCAGATGCAGTGGTGGTGGCGGGCATGGCCGGGCGTGTCGATGAACCGCAGCGCACGGCCCGACAGCGCGATGGTCTGGCCATCGGCCGTCATGTGCACCCGCTCGGCGGGGACGCTGCGCAGTTGCCCGTAGGCCCGCTGCATTTCGTCGGCGCCGTAGACCGACAGGGCGCTCATGTAGAGCGCGGTGGGGTCGATCATATGCCGCGCGCCGCGCGGGTGCACGAGCATCGTCGCGCGCGGGAGGGATTGCATCAGCAGTCCTGCGCCGCCGGCGTGGTCGAGGTGGACATGCGTGGGGATCACGAAGTCCACCGCGTCGGGTGCGAGGTCCAGCGCATGCAGTGCGGCCAGCAGGCGCGGCACCGCGAAATTGGTGCCCGTGTCGATGAACGCTGCACGACCGGCCTCCACCAACAAATAGGCCGCGTCGTAGCGCGGCCGGTGGAAGCCGGTGTCGATGGCGTAGACGCCATCGCCCAGCGATTCGAGGTAGGGCAGGTGCAACGAAGGCCGGCTCAGCTGTTGGTCTGGGCGTACAACGCCCACAGCCGGCCGAGGTCGGCGCCGCCATCGGTGCCTTGCACGCTGCGCAGGGTCTGCACGGCCTTGCTCTTGGCCTTGCCGCCTTGCAGCAACGCCAGCCCCAGGCGCAGCTTGGCGTCCTCGGGGCGCTTCAGGCCGCCCTTGGCAATGCCCTGTTCGATCAGCGGGATGCCCTTGTCGGCCTGGCCCATCGTCACGTAGGCATAGCCGATCTGCACCAGGTCGTTGCCATCCTTGGCCATGGCCGCGTCTTTTGCGCGCTGGTCGATCGAGGCCTTGCTCTCGCCTTCCTGCTTGACCGCCAGGTCGCGCAGGCGCTTGTGACGCTCGGCCTCGGCCCCTTGGCCCAGGGCGCCGGCGGCGAAGCCCTTCTCGATGATGGCCTTGCCCTCGGCCGGGAAGCCGGCCTGCAGCGACAGCTGCGCCATCTCCATGAATTCCTCGGTCTTGGTGAGGTTGCCGGTGGCCAGCTTCAGCCGCATCACGTCGAGCGAGAAGCGGTCGGAGAAGCCACTCTTGCGTGGCAGGCGGCCGAGGAAGATGGACCAGTATTCCTTCTTCGGGTAGTACGCGAGCAGCTTGTCCAGCGTGGCGGTCTGGCCGGCGGCGTTGCCGGTGCGTTGCTGCGCATCGGCCAGGCGCAGCAGGTCGCCTTCTTCCGGACGGCGGCCCGCCTGTTCGGCCGCCGATACAGCGGCGGCGGCCTCGCGTGCGATCGCGTTGTAGTCGCCGCTCTGGCTCTGGACGTAGGCCAGCAACTGCTTGAGCTGCGCGCTCGAGCTGCCGAGCGACTGCGCCTTCTGCGCCCACTGGCTGGTGCGCGGCCAGTCCTTCTGCTGCGAGTACGCGAAGGCCAACTGCTCGGCCACCTGGGCTGCGTCCGCCCCCGAGAGCTTGGGGAACAACGCCTCGAAGGCCTGGATCGCGGTGGCGTTGTCACCGGCGCGCTGCGCGGCTGCGCCGCGCATGCGCTCGATCATCGTCTGCTCGGCTGCGGTCTTGCCGCCGACGGCATCGGCCTCGCGCACCTTGGCCAGCGCTTCCTTGGCCTTGCCGGCGCGCAGCAACTCGCTGGCCTGCTGCAGCGGCTTGCCGACTTCGGGGCGCACGGCCTGCGCCTGCGCCGCGCCGATCGCGGCGGCAAGCACCGCGGCGGCGGCCAGGGCGTGGAGCTTTTTCATCGTCTGCCTAGTTCAAGAATTGCTCGTTGCCGACGAGGCCGATCTTGGTGACGCCCAGGCGCTGCGCGCTGGCCATCACCATGGCGACGACCTTGTAGCTCACCAGCTTGTTCGGGCGCAGGTGCACCTCGGGCTGGTCAGGCTGTGCCGCCACCTGGCTCAGGCGGGATTCGAGCTCGTTGCGGTCCGGCACCAGCACGCCGTTCCAGCCGATCGTGCCGTCGAAGTCGACGTCGATGCGGATGATCTCGGGCGGCTTCGGTGGCGGCGCGGCATTGCTGTTGACCGGCATGTTCATCTTCACCGCATGCGTCTGCACGGGGATGGTGATGATGAACATGATCAGCAGCACCAGCATCACGTCAATCAGCGGCGTGGTGTTCATGTCCACCATCATGTCGTCGTCGCTGGCGCCCACACTCATGGCCATGTTCAAGCTCCTTCTGTCTTGTCGTTGGCCTTACTGACCATTGGGCGGCGGCTCGGTGATGAAGCCCACCTTCGCGATGCCGGCGCGCTGCGCGGCCACCACCAGGCGGCCGACGCTTTCGTACCGGGCGTCCTGGTCGCCGCGGATGTGCAACTCGGGTTGCGGCTCCTTGACGGCTTCCTTCTTCAACTCGGTCACGATCGACTCGATGTCAGGCATCTTGCGCGTGTTCCAGTAGTAGTCGCCGTCCTTGCTCACGGCCAGCAGGATGTTCTCCGGCTTGGTCTGCGTGGGCAGGTTGCGCTCCTTGGGCAGCTCGAGCTGGATGCTCTGGGTCACCACCGGAATCGTGATCAGGAAGATGATCAGCAGCACCAGCATCACGTCGACCAGCGGCGTGGTGTTGATGCTCGAGTTCATCTGGTCTTCGCCGTCGCCATCGGGGGCGCCAACACTCATGGCCATAGCTTCACTCCTTGCTCGGCATCAGGCGCGCGCAGCCACAGAAACGGTTGCGCGGCCGTTGCGGCACATCAGCGCTTGCCAGCCAGCAGCACGTTGTGGATGTCGGCCGAGAACGCGCGCACGCGCTCCATCACGCCCTTGTTGCGGCGGATCAGCCAGTTGTAGCCCATCACCGCCGGCACCGCGACGGCCAGACCGAAGGCCGTCATGATCAGCGCCTCGCCCACCGGGCCGGCCACCTTGTCGATCGAGGCCTGGCCGGCGATGCCGATGGCCGTCAGCGCGTGATAGATGCCCCACACCGTTCCGAACAGGCCGACGAACGGCGCCGTGGAACCCACCGTCGCCAGGAAGGCCAGGCCATCCTGCAGGCGGCTGTTGATGTTGTCGGTGGCGCGCTGAACGCTCATGCCGATCCAGGTGTGGCGGTCGATCTGCTCGACCAGGCTGCCTTCGTGGTGCTCGTCGGCCTTGATGCCTTGTTCGGCGATGTAGCGGAAGGCGCTGCCTTCCTCCAGCGTGCTGGCACCCTTGGCCACCGAGCCGGCCTTCCAGAAGCCGTCGCTGACGCCATCGGCCGCCTTGAACAGGCGACGCTGTTCCCACAGCTTCGTGAAGATGATGTACCAGCTGCCCATGGACATGATGATCATGATGATCAGCGTGCCGCGGGTCACGAAGTCACCATCGCGCACCATGGTGGCGATGCCATAGGGATTCTCGACCGACTCCTTGGTGGTCGTCGCGGCCGGCGGTGCGGCGGGGGCCGGTGCGGCAGCGGGCGCTGGCGCATCGGCCGCCGGTGCGGAGGCCTGCGCCTGTGCCGTGGTCGGCAGCGTGGTCGAGGCGAGGGTGGCAAGGGCCAGCAGTGCAGCAGCCAACGGCGCACGCAGATACTTGTTCAGGAACATGGGTGACTCCAGGCAGGAACGATCGCGCAGGTCTCGATCAGAGCTCGTGCTGCGCGGGTTGGAACAGAGAGTGATGTTGGTGTTTTCGCGTCCGGTCAGCTGACGATCAGTCGAGCTTCCAGACGTATTCGACCACCGTGGTCGCCCCAATGGGCTTGCCGGTTTCATCCATACCGGGCTTGAAAGGACACTTGCTCAGCGCGTCGATCGCGGCGCGATCGAGTTGCTTGTGCTCACGCGAGGAGCCCGAAGGCTTTTCCAGCGTGGTGTTCGAGACCTTGCCAGTGGCATCCACGGTGAAGCGGATCTTCGTGATGCCGGTGGCTTCGGCGCGTGCGGCCGCAGCCGGGTACTCCGGCTTCTCGCACGAGCTGACGTCGATCTTGGGCGGAATGGCCTGACGCTGGACCGGCGGCGCGGGCGGTGTCGGCGGACCGGGCGGCGGCGCGATGGCCACCGGCGCTTGCGGCGGCGGGGCTTCGCGCTGGACCGTGATCGTGGGTGCCGGCGGCGGATTGGCGATCTGCACCTCCGGCGGCGGCACATAGGACGGCGGCGGCGGAGCCGTCTTCGGCGGCGGCGGCAGGTTCTCTGGTGGCGGGGGTGGAGGTGGTTTGACTTCCTCGATGATTTTGGTTTCGATCGGTGCCTTGACGACTTCGACGATCTTGCGGGCCAGACCGTTCACCAATGCCCATCCAAGAATGATGTGCAGAACGACGACCACCATGAACCCGGTCAGGTGTTTGCCCGGGTTGCGTTGCTGTTGAGCGTAATCCACTCGTTAACCTCCAGACGGCCCGTCGCTTTGACGTCGGGTCTCTGTGACCTTTTTACGATACGTGGCCTCGTGAGCCACCCGCAGCTCTCTCCACTGCGAAGGGGGGGAATATAGCTTGAAAGAAATCGCTGTTTTCTTGGTGCAACACCTTAAAGCGTCAAAGCGGTTACCAGCGTGTTTGCGCTTGAAAGTTCATCGCAATTCGGATAGGCAAATACGGCTTTAAGAGGGGAGCAGATGCATGTGGCGTGCCAGGCGCAGGCCACTGCCGACGCACTGAATTGGCGCGAGCTTGTGCCCACGCCGAAACTGCAGGCGGGTGGTGCTCAGCGACCCGGGCCGGTGCCCCAGGCCTCGCGCAGTTCCCGCTTGAGCACCTTGCCGATGGCGCTGCGCGGCAGCTCGTCGGTGAAGCGCAAGGCGGCCAGGCGCTGGGTCTTGCCGACCTGCGCGTTGACCCATTCGCGAACCGCCTCGGGCGTGGCATCGGCGCCGGCGCGAGGCACCACGCAGGCCACCGGGGTCTCGCCCCACTCGGCCGAGGGCACGCCGATCACGGCCGCATCGGCCACTGCCGGATGCTGCCGCAGCACGGCTTCGAGGTCGCTCGGGTAGATATTGAAGCCGCCGCTGATGATCATGTCCTTGCGACGGTCGAACAGCGTCAGGAACCCATCGGCATCGAAGCGTCCGATGTCGCCGGTGCGGATGAAGCGCTGGCCCTGCGCGTCGTACCACTCGGCTTCGGCGGTCTTGGCCGGCTGGTTGTGGTAGCCGCTCATCATGCCGGGTGAGCGGCCCACCACCTCACCGGCCTCGCCGCTCGGCACCTCGCGGCCGTCTTCATCGATGAGCCGGATGTCGTGACCCTCCGCCGGCTGGCCGACGGTGTGCAGCTTGTGCGGAAACAGGTGGGCCTGCAGGATGCACGTGCCGCCGCCTTCGGTCATGCCGTAGTACTCGACCAGCGCACCGGGCCAGCGGGCCAGCACCTCGGCCTTCAACTCGGCATGGAAGGGTGCGCTGGTGCAGAACTTGGCCTTGAACGACGACAGGTCGTAGTCGCCGAAATCGGGCCGTGCCATCAGGCGCTGGTACTGCACCGGCACCAGCATCGTGTGTGTCGCGCGGTGGGCCTGTGCCAGTTGCAGGTACTTCTGCGCATCGAACTTCGGCATCAGCACCACCTGACCGCCATGGGCCAGCGTGGGGATCACCGAGACCAGCGTGGTGTTCGAATACAGCGGCGTGGCGATCAGCGTCACCGCATCGGGCGCGTAGCCCGACAGCGCGGCACGCTGGATGTGCGCCCAGCGCATGGCATGCGGCTGCACGATGCCTTTTGGCGTGCCGGTGGTGCCGGACGAATAGATCAGGTTGAAGGCCCAGGCCGGGTCGATCGTGACGGGCCGGGGCTGTGCACCGGCCGGCACGAGCCAGTGCGCAAAGGGTCGATCCTCACCGCCTTGGCCGAGCCCGACCCTCACCACTTTGTCGCCTAGCGAGATGCCGGCTTCGTCCAATGCACGGGCCACCGCGGCGTCGAGGAAGAAGACACGCGCGCCGGCATCAGCCACCATGCCAGCCAGTTGCGCAGGCGTCGAACTCGGCGCCAGCGGTGCCACCGCGATGCCGGCGCGCAGCGCACCCAGGAAGACCGCCAGGTAGTCGATGCTGCTGGTCGCGCACACGGCGATGACGTCCTGCACCTGCAGGCCGTCGCGCTGCAGCGTTGCCGCCACCCGGTCGGCCAGCGCATCGAGCTCGCCATAGCGGATGCGGGCCTCGGCATCGTGGATGGCCAGCGCTTCGGGCCGCGCTGCCGCGTGCTCGCGCAGCAGCGAGGGCAGGTCGCGGAAGGTCTCGGCGGCAGGTGCTGCGGGGCTGGTCATCGTGGGCGGGGAAGCGGGCGTCAGGCGACGAGTCGATTCTAGGGAGCGGACTTGGCCCCGCTGATGGCAAGCCTGTCGCCCAGGTGACGCCGACCCACGCGCCAAAGTGTTTCTGCGCTGGCGCTAGACTGCCCGGCCCGGCGCTCGCCGGCGACTGGCCCCTCTTTCCTTCTACCGACCATGACCACCCCGACCGAAGCCGCGCTGCTGGAAGCACTGAAGACTGTTCTCGATCCGCACACCGGCAAGGACTATGTCTCGACCCGCCAGCTGAAGAACCTGCGTCTCGAAGGCGGCGACGTGTCGTTCGAGGTCGTGCTGGGCTATCCCGCGAAGAGCCTGTTTCCGGCGTTGCGGCGCTCGCTGATCGATGCCGCACGCCAGGTGCCGGGCGTCGCGAACGTCAGCGTGGCGATCAGCTCGCAGGTCGTCGCCCATGCCGTTCAGCGTGGCGTGCAATTGCTGCCCAGCGTGAAGAACATCGTTGCGGTGGCTTCGGGCAAGGGCGGCGTGGGCAAGAGCACCACCGCGGCCAACCTGGCGCTCGCGTTGGCGGCCGAGGGAGCGTCGGTGGGCGTGCTCGATGCCGACATCTACGGCCCCAGCCAGCCGATGATGCTGGGCGTCACTGGCCGGCCCGAAAGCGAGGACGGCAAGACCATGGAGCCGATGGAAGGGCACGGCGTGCAGGTCATGTCGATCGGCTTCCTGGTGGATCCCGACCAGGCCATGATCTGGCGTGGCCCGATGGCGACCCAGGCACTGGACCAATTGCTGCGCCAGACCAATTGGCGCCAGCTCGACTACCTGATCGTCGACATGCCCCCGGGCACCGGCGACATCCAGCTGACGCTGAGCCAGCGCGTGCCGCTGACCGGCGTGGTGATCGTGACGACGCCGCAGGACATCGCGCTGCTCGACGCGAAAAAGGGCATCACGATGTTCGAAAAGGTCGGCGTGCCGATCCTCGGCCTGGTCGAGAACATGGCCGTCTACTGCTGCCCGAACTGTGGCCACACCGAGCACATCTTCGGCGCCGACGGCGGACGCAAGATGGCGGCGGAATACAAGATGGACTACCTCGGGGCGCTGCCGCTGACACGCGCCATCCGCGAGCAGGCCGATTCCGGCCACCCGACGGTGGTGGCCGACCCGGACGGTGAAGCCGCCGCGCTGTACCGGCAGATTGCGCGTCAGGTCGCGGTGAAGATTGCCGAGAAGGCCAAGGACTTCAGCGCCAAGTTCCCGACCATCACGGTGAGCAAGAACACCTGAACTTCCCCGGAGGGGACAAGTCGCATCGCGGCCAGGGGAGCGGGCTCGCCACCGGAGCCGCCCAATCCGGTCCGGGTTGCCCGGTCGGGTTGGGCCAGCCCCTCGGGAGCGGCCGCTAAGCGGCCGGGGCCGACAATTCCTCCTCGCCGCCGAGCGCGTCGATCAGGTCGCCCAGCAGCGGGGCCAGCTCGCCGGTGGCAATCGCCGCGTCGGCGTCGAAGCTGTCGTCCTCCTTCGCCTTGCGGCCCTCGAACACGCCGTCGAGGAACGCGATCTTCTTGATCTGCATCGCCTCGGTCAGCAAGAAGGAGACGCGGCCCTGCCAGGTCAGGGCCAGGCGAGTCGGCTGCTTGCCGGCGGCGATGTGGCCCCGGATCTCGTCGATGTCCAGCGCGTGGCGGGCATAGCGCACCGCGGGCTTCTCGCCCTCGGCCGCCTTCAACTCGCAGTCGCGGTCGATGCTGAAGCCCGACGGCGCCTCGCCGCTGGTCAGCCACTCGGCCATCGCCGCGGCCGGTGACAGCGCGGTGTTGATCAGCTGGGCCGACAGGCCCGGCAGGCTTTTTGTCAGCTGCGTCAGCACCTCGTCGGCCTTGGTGCTGCTGCCGGCATCGATCAGCAGCAGGCGTTCGGCCGGCGCGATCCAGACCCGGATCGCCGCGCGCTTGGTGAAGGCCATCGGCAGGAGGTCGAGCTGGGCCTGGTCCTTCAGCTCGCGCAGCTGCTTCTTCCCAGGCTTGCGGCCGGTCTGCTGCTCGATCTTCGCCGCCAGCGCCTCGACATGGCGCTTGATCACCGCGCCGGGCAAGACCTTCTGCTCCACCATCAGCATCAGCAGCCACTGGCCATCGACCACCTCGATCAGCGGCCCGTTGGCCACCTCGCGCGGTTCGACCCAGCCGGCCGAGCGGGCTTGCGTGGCGCCGCATTCGGCGAAACGCGCCTGCTGCAGCTTGTCTTCGATTTCAGCCGGGCTGGCCGACCAGTGCGGCGCCAGGCGATAGACCATCAGGTTCTTGAACACGGGGGGCTCGTCGCCCGCGCCGCGAGGCGGGGCAAAAAAGCCTGCGATTGTGCCCGCGCCGCCGAGGCGGTCAGCTCACCACTTGCTGGTCAGCTGCAAGGCCATGCGGCCACCCCGCGGCCGTACCGACAGCTGTGTCTGGCCACTCAGCTCGAGCCGCATCAGGGCGCCGCGGCGCAGTGCGGCCATCGAATCGGCGGGTTTGAGCACCAGCGAGAACTCCATGACCCGCGGTGCGTCCTGGCCATCGCGCGCCAGCGTGGCCGGCATGGGCGTGCGCCATTGCAGCTGGGTGCGGGTGCTGGTGTCCAGGCTGGCGCCCAGCAGCACGCGGGGTGCCGGCATCAGCCCGGGCTGCACGCCGGCCGGCGCCTGCGCCGAAGCCTGCTCCAGCCCCAGGCCCCACTGCAGCGCGCCTTTGCGCGACCACAGCATCGTGCGGGTGCCGGACGAAAACTGCGTCGGTCCGCCGACAGAGGCTTCGCGCAGCGTGCGCTGCGGCGTGATGTCGACCATCACGGCATCGATGTCGACCGAGAGGCCCGAGCGCGGCTGGGAAGCCGCGTCGGCCTCGTCCGCGCGCGCCACGCCCGCACCGGCCAGCATCGCCAGTGCGGCAACGAAGGTGAGCGGGAAGGTGCGCGAGGGCATGCCCCCATACTAGGCGCTGCCCTTGTTTCCTGCTGTCAGCGTGCGCCTGCCAATCGTGTCAGATCCCGCGAACTTGAGGATGCCCAAAGTCACCTTCGTGCCACTTGTCACGCCGCGGCGGCGGCCGGGGCCGCGCTGCGGATCAGGTGGTCGAAGGCACCGAGCGCGGCCTTGGCGCCATCGCCCGCGGCGATGATGATCTGCTTGAACGGCACCGTGGTCACGTCACCCGCCGCAAACACGCCCGGGACGCTGGTCTGACCCTTGGCGTCGACCACGATCTCGCCATGCCGGCTGAGTTCGACCGTGCCTTTCAGCCACTCCGTGTTCGGCACCAGGCCGCTCTGCACGAACACGCCGTCGAGCGCCAGCTGCTGCGCCTGCCCGGTGGCGCGATCGGTGTAGGCCAGTCCGCTGACCTTCTGCCCATCGCCCTGGATCGCGGTGGTCTGCGCGCCGGTGACGACGCGCACGTTGGGCAGGCTCTTCAGCTTGGCCACCAGCACCGCGTCGGCGCGCAGGCTGTCGGCAAATTCGAGCAGGGTGACATGCGAAACGATGCCGGCCAGGTCGATTGCCGCCTCGACACCTGAATTGCCGCCGCCGATCACCGCCACCCGCTTGCCCTTGAACAGCGGCCCATCGCAGTGCGGGCAATAGGCCACGCCGCGGTTGCGGTACTCGCGCTCGCCGGGCACGTTCACTTCGCGCCAGCGCGCGCCGGTCGAGACGATCACGCTGCGGCTCTTCAGCCTCGCGCCGCCGGCCAGCTGCACCTCGACGATCTCGCCGGGGATCAACCTCTCGGCGCGCTGCGCGTTCATGATGTCGACGTCGTAGGCGCGGACATGCTGCTCCAGTGCGTTCGCGAACTGCGGACCCTCGGTGTGCTGCACCGAGATGAAGTTCTCGATGCCCAGCGTGTCCAGCGTCTGGCCGCCGAAGCGCTCGGCCACCACGCCGGTGCGGATGCCCTTGCGCGCCGCGTACACCGCTGCCGCCGCGCCGGCCGGGCCGCCGCCGACGATGAGCACGTCGAACACCGGCTTGTCGTTGAGCTTCGCGGCCGTGCGCTGTGCCGAGCCGGCGTCGAGCCTGGCCAGGATGTCGGCCACGCCCATGCGGCCCTGGCCGAAAGGCTGGCCGTTGCGGAACACCGAGGGCACGGCCATGATCTGGCGCTGCTGCACCTCGTCCTGGAACAGCGCGCCGTCGATCGTGACGTGCGTGATGCGCGGGTTCAGTGCCGCCATCAGGTTCAGCGACTGCACGACTTCCGGGCAGTTCTGGCATGACAGCGACATGTAGGTTTCGAAGTGGTGCTCGCCTTCGAGTGCCTGGATCTGCTCGATCAGCTCGGGCTCGAGCTTCGGCGGATGGCCGCCCACCTGCAGCAGCGCCAGCACCAGCGAGCTGAACTCGTGGCCCAGCGGAATGCCGGCGAAGCGCACCCGTGCCGGCTCGCCGGCCGCGGCGATCGAGAACGAGGGTTGGCGCTCGCCATCGTCCCGCTCGATGACGCTCACTTTCGGCGATAGCATCGCAATCTGGTTCAGCAGCGCCAGCAGTTCCTGGGACTTCGGCGAGCCAACGACCGAGGCCACCAGCTCGATGGGCTTGCGCAGCTTCTCGAGGTAGGCCTTCAGTTGCGTTTGCAGTGCGGTGTCCAGCATGATCAGCTCCGGGAATCGAGGGCAAGGCATGCCCGACCCAGGCGCAGCGCGCCGGGGAGGCCATTCGAGTGGCCCCCGCGGCGCCGGCTTTGCCGGGCCGCCGTGGGGCGCCCCTTTTTGGGGGAGGCGGCCGCAGGCCGCTACGGGGGGATCAGATCTTCCCGACCAGATCCAGCGACGGGGCCAGCGTCTCGGCGCCCGGCGTCCACTTGGCGGGGCAGACTTCGCCCGGGTGGCTGGCCACGTACTGGGCGGCTTGCACCTTGCGCAGCAGTTCCTTGGCGTCGCGGCCGATGCCGTTGTCGTGCACTTCCATCAGCTTGATCTGGCCTTCGGGATTGATCACGAAGGTGCCGCGCAGCGCGAGACCCTCTTCCTCGATCATCACGCCCAGGTTGCGGGTCAGCGTGCCGGTCGGGTCGCCGATCAGCGGGTAGGTGACCTTGCCGATGGTTTCCGAGCTGTCGTGCCAGGCCTTGTGCGTGAAGTGGGTGTCGGTCGACACGCCATAGAGCTCGACGCCCAGTGCCTTGAAGGTGTCGTAGTGGTCGGCGAGGTCACCCAGTTCGGTCGGGCACACGAAGGTGAAGTCGGCCGGGTAGAAGAACAGCACCGACCACTTGCCCTTCAGGCTGGCTTCCGAGACCTCGATGAACTTGCCCTGGTGGTAGGCAGTGGCCTTGAAGGGCTTGAGCGTGGTGTTGATCAGCGACATGGCTTGTTTCCTGTACGAGGTTGGTTGGGACAGGAGAGATGCTATGTGCGCTGCAGCATTGCGTGGGTTGATTAAAGAGATATCGGTGATTGAGAATGTTTATGGGGCTATCTTTTGGCGGGCGATCCAGTCCTCCACCAGCTGTTCGAGCACCTGCAAGGGCACCGCGCCCTGGTCCAGCACGGCCATGTGGAACTGGCGGATGTCGAAGCGGTTGCCCAGCGCCTGCCTGGCCTTGTCCCGCAGCGACAGGATCTTCTGCTCGCCGATCATGTAGGTGAGGGCCTGAGCGGGGTTCGACAGGTAGCGGTCAACCTCCGAGCTCACCATCTCGAGGTCGTAGCCGGTCTGCTCGGCCAGGTAGTCGATGGCCCGTTGCCGCGGCCAGCCCTTGGCGTGCAAGCCGGTGTCCACCACCAGCCGGGCCGCGCGGAAGATCTGCGCCTGCAGGTGGCCGAACAGGCTGTAGCGGTCGGCGTAGAGCCCGAGGTCGGGGCCGAGGGTCTCGGCATACAGCGCCCAGCCCTCGCCAAAGGCCGGGTAGAACGCGCTGCGGCGGAACGAGGGCAGGTCGCGCAGTTCGAGCGCGCGCGCCGTTTGCAGGTGGTGGCCGGGCACGGCCTCGTGGGCCACCAGCGTCTCCATGGTCCAGCGCGGCCGGATCTTCCAGGCCTCGGTGTTGGCATTGAACCAGCCGGGCCGTCGGCCGTCGGCCGTTCCCCGGGTGTAGTACTCCGCCGCGCCGGGTCCGAGGTAGGCCGGAATCGCCCGGATGCCGTAGGTCAGCCGCGGCAGTTCGGCAAACAGCCTCGGCAGTTCGGGATCGATGCGCTTGGCGATGTCGCGGTAGCCGGACAGCATCGCCTCGGGGCTGGGGTAGAAGAACTTCGGATCGGTGTTCAGGTAGCTCAGGAAGGCCTTGAAGTCGCCGGTGAAGCCGCTGTCGCGCATCACGTCTTCCATCTGCGCGCGCAGCACGGCCACCAGTTCCAGGCCGAGGGCATGGATCTCGTCGGGCGTCATCGTCGTGGTGGTCTGCTCGCGCACCAGCGCGGCATAGACCTTGGTGCCGTCGGGATAGCCGCTGTACGAACCCTCGGCCGGCGCGGCCGCCATGTAGGGGCCGGCAATGAAGTCGCGCAGCTTGCGCAGGGCCGGCTGGGCCTGCTCGGCAATTTGCTTGGCGGCCTGGGCGCGCAGGGCCTGCGCCTCGGCCGGCGGGATGGCAGGGCCGAGGGTCTTGAAGGGCTCGAAGATCGCGGTCGACTCAGGGCTTTGGAGCAGCGCGTCGATCTGCGCCAGCGTTCGCTGCAGCACCGGCTTGGAGGTCACCCAGCCCAGCGCGATGCCGCGCTTGAGCTGCACCAGTTCCTGGTCCAGCAGCGCCGGGTAGGCGGCGATGCGGGCCAGCATCTTCTCGACCTCGGCCCGGCTGCGATTCGGGTTGACGCGCAGCACGTCCGGCAGTGCGGTGTGGATGCCGCGCGTGCCGCCCAGCGTCATCGTGCGCCAGCCTTCGAAGGCCTGCATGCGGACCTCGGCCTCGGCGCGGTCGCGCGCCATGTCGAGCGATACCGCATCGCTGGCCGAGAGCCTGCCGCGGTCGAAGCCCCGCAGCGTGGCCAGCCACTCGCGCGCCTGCCGGTCGCGCTGCGCGCGGGCTTCGGCGGAGTTGTCGGTCCAGCGGTCGTCGAAGCGGGGGTCGCCGCGGAAGGTGGCGAACTCGGGGTAGCGCTGGGCCAGTGCGTCCCATTCGGTCTCGAAGGCGGCACGCAGGCGCTGGGTCTCGGCGGGGTCGGGCGCGGTCGGCTGCGCGAAGCCGCTGCAGCAGCAAGCCAGCAACAGGGCCGGCAACAGCGCCGGCAGCCGGGGGCGGGGCAGGGTCATGGCAGGGGATGACGGCCGTGGCGGGGGCGCCATCATAGGCCGGGCTGCCGCGCGGCCTTTCATGGCCGCGTCAATGGTCTGATAGCAGTCTCAGTGCACCTGGACGCTGGCATGCATCGCCGGAACCTCCAGCGGCACCGGCTGTGTCGGCGCGGCTTCCAGCAGCTGCGGCACCGCGTCCGGCGGCAAGGGGCGCGAGAGGTAGAAGCCCTGGCCCTGCTCGCAGCCCAGGTCGCGCAGCTGTTCCTGCTGCGAGCGCGATTCGATGCCCTCGGCGATCACGCGCTTGCCGAGTGAGGTGCCCAGCAGCACGATGGCGCGGATCACCGCCGCCTCGCTGGAGCCGATGCGCAGGTTGCGCACGAAGGACATGTCGATCTTCAGGCTGTCGATCGGCAGCACCGACAGATGACTGAGCGACGAATAGCCGGTGCCGAAATCGTCCACCGCCAGCCCGACGCCGAGCTCGCGCAGCTGGCGCAGCGTGCCCATCGCGGCGGCCAGTTGCGTCATCAGGATGTTCTCGGTGAGCTCGATCGTCAGGTGGCGTGGCCGCAGGCCGGTGCGTTGCAGCACGTCGGTGACGCGGCTCACCAGCCCACCGCGCGCGACATCGTTGGACGCGACGTTGATGTGCACCGCGATGTCGTCGAACTCGGGGTTCGAGCGCTGCCATTCGCGCAGCTGGCGGCACGCGCTGTCGAGCACGAAATCGGTGAGCTGCACGACCAGGCCCGACTCTTCGGCAATCGGGATGAAGGTACCCGGGCTCACCGGCCCCAGGGTCGGATGATTCCAGCGCGCCAGCGCCTCGAAGCCCTGCAGTCGGCCGGTGGCCAATTCGAACATCGGCTGGTAGGCCACGGTCAGCTGCTGGCGTTCCAGCGCCTCGCGCAGGTCGGCCTCCAGCCGCAGGCGGCTCGACACCTCGGTGTGCAGCCGCACGTCGAACAGCGCGAAGCGCGCCTTGCCGTCGACCTTGGCGCGGTACATCGCGATGTCGGCATCGCGCAGCATGTCTTCCGGCGAGCGGTAGCCCATCGAGCTGAAGGTGATGCCGATGCTGGCGGTGGCGGTGATGGCGATGCCGGGCAGGCCCAGCGGCTCGCGCAGCGATTCGAGCAGGCGCTCGGCCAAGGTCACGGCATCGCCGTCATGGCCCAGGTCGTCGGCCAGGATCGCGAACTCGTCGCCGCCCAGGCGGGCCACGGTGTCGCGGTGGCGCAGGCAGCGCT
>CAZXLI010000124.1:0-16788 GCA_964641795.1 uncultured Bordetella sp.
CTGGCCGACATCGCCGCCGGCCGCGAAGGCCGCCGCGCCGGCGCCCAGCGCGAGCAGCGCGGCGATGAGATGACGAGCCCGGATCATTTGACTTCCTTCTCGAGGATCTGGCGCGTCAGCGCATCGAACTCGCTGTTGGCCCGGCGCACGTAGATGCCGGTGATGACGATGGTGAAGACAATCACGCCCATGCCGATGGGCACGCCGATCGTGGTGACGCCGGTGCCCAGCGGCAGCGACAGGAATTCCTTGTTGAAGGCGATCAGCGCGATGTAGCCGTAGTACACGACCAGCATGCACACGGCCAGCAGCCAGCCAAAGCGATTGCGCTTGCGCTTGAGCTCCTGGTACTTCGGATTGGCGCGGATGCGCGCGGTCACGGGGTCGGTCATGCGGTCTCCTGGTTCGGTCGCGGCGCAGTGTGTCGTCGCGGGCTGACCATGTGCTGACCCCGGGCTTAACGCAGGCTGACAACGCGTGCCGCGGTCTCTTGAGATCCGTCAATCGCCGGCCTCAGCCCGGTGTCAGCAGGCGCGTCGACACTGCGGCGTGCCCAACGCCTTCAACTTCGCCGCCTCGCCGTTCGACTGCCTCAACGGCGCCGAGCGCCAGCTGGTGCGCGACAGCGTGGACATCGGCTACTTCCGCGAAGGCGAGGCCATCCTCGAGCCCGGCGTGCAGCCGACGCACCTTTTCGTCGTTATCAAGGGCCATGTGCGCCAGCTCGATGGTGACGAGATCGTCGGCACCTACGGGCCCGACGACTGCTTCGACGGGCGCGCGCTGGTCGCCGGCCAGGTCGGCAGCCGCTTCGTCGCCGCCGAGGAGGTGCTGGCCTACCAGCTGGCGCGCGAGACGGTGAACACGCTGATCCTGCGCAACGCCACCTTCGGCGCCCTGCTGTTCGCCGACCTGTCGAAGAAGCTCAGCGCGCTGTCCGAGCGCGACCGGCAGCACGAGCTGCAGACCCTGAGCCTGGCGCGGGTGGAGCAGGTCACGCTGCGCCCGGCCACCGTGATCGACGGCGACACCGACATCGTCTCGGTGGCGCGGCTGTTCCAGGCCCAGCGCAGCAGCAGCGTGCTGGTGCGCGACAGCCGCAGCAAGCCGCCGCGGCTGGGCATCTTCACCACCACCGGCCTGCAGCGCGCCATCCTGCACGGCACACCGCTGGACGCGCTGCCGGTGCGCGAGCTGGCGAGCTTCTCGCTGGTGAGCGTGCATCCGCGCGACCACCTGTTCGAGGCCCAGGCGCTGATGATCCGCCACCAGGTGCACCGCGTGGTGGTGGTCGACGCGCCGGACGGTGCACCGGGGGCCGATGGCGAACACATCGTCGGCGTGCTCGAGGAGCTCGACCTGCTGAGCTTCCTGTCGAACCACTCGTACCTGATCACGCGGCGCATCCTCGAGGCGGCAGACATCCCCGCGCTGGCGGAGGCCGCCGGGCACATCACCCGCCTGATCGGGCTGCTGCACCGTGGCGGCACCGTGGTGAGCCTGATCGCGCGCCTGGTGCAGGAGCTCAACGCCAAGCTGTTCGAGCGCGCGTGGCAGCTGATCGCGCCGGCCGACCTGGTGGCCAACAGCTGCCTGTTCGTGATGGGCAGCGAAGGCCGCGGCGAGCAGCTGCTGAAGACCGACCAGGACAACGGCCTGGTGCTGCGCGACGGCTACGCCTGCCCGCACGACCTGGATGCGCTGTGCCGGCGCTTCACCGAGGCGCTGGTGGCCTTCGGCTACCCCGAGTGCCCGGGC
Source organism: uncultured Bordetella sp. (assembly GCA_964641795.1). Classification (GTDB taxonomy): domain Bacteria; phylum Pseudomonadota; class Gammaproteobacteria; order Burkholderiales; family Burkholderiaceae_C; genus Pseudaquabacterium. Next base: position 1,759 of record CAZXLI010000124.1, read on the forward strand.
GGCATCATGGTCAGCAACCCGGCCTGGCGCCAGCCGGCCAGCCTGTTCGGCCAGTCCGTGCGGCGCTGGCTGCTGATGCCCGACGCCGAGAGCCTGATGGCGCTGGCGATCTTCGTCGACGCGCATGCGGTGTGCGGCGACGCCGCATTGCTGGCGCAGGTGCGCGACGCCGTGTTCGAGCTGACCACCGACAACGACGCGCTGCTGGCGCGCTTCGCCGCGGCCATCGAGGCGTTCGAGAACACGGGCGGCTGGTGGAACCGGCTGTTCACGATCGGCGAAGCGGGGCGCGAGCAGCTCGACCTGAAGAAGGCCGGCATGTTCCCGCTGGTGCACGGCATCCGCAGCCTGGCACTGGAGCTGCGCCTGCCGCAGACCGGCACCGCCGAGCGCATCGCGGCGCTGGCCGCGGCGGGCCGGCTGCCGGCCGACCTGGCCACCGACCTGGTCGACAGCCTGCACTTCTTCATGGCGCTGAAGCTGAAGGTGGGGCTCGACGCGCTGGAGCTCGGCCGCGGCGACGGCCGGCAGATCGACCTGTCCAGGCTCAGCAGCCTCGACCGCGACCTGCTGAAGGACACGCTGGGCGTCGTCAAGCGCTTCAAGGCGCTGCTGCGCCAGCGCTACCGGCTCGACATGCTGTGAACGCAAGCCCCTCGAGCGCCTGGCAGGCGCTCAAGCGCGCCTGGCTGCTGTACCACCTGGGCGACGAGCGCTTCCGCTTCATGTGGGACCCGCCGCCGCCCGACGAATGGGTGGCGCTCGATTGCGAGACGACGGGCCTGAACGTGCACAGCGACCAGATCATCTCGGTCGGCGCGGTGCGCATCGCGGGGCGCCGCATCCTCACCAGCCAGCGGCTGGAACTGCTGGTGCGGCCGAGCCGGCGCATCTCGCCCGAGAGCGTGCGCGTGCACGGGCTGCGCGAACGCGACGTGGCCGAGGGCCTGGACCCCGATGACGCGATGATGCAGCTGATGCGCTTCATCGGCAGCCGGCCGCTGGTGGGCTACTACCTCGAATTCGATGTGGCCATGATCGACCGCGCCATCTTCCCGCTGCTGGGCATGGGCCTGCCGCAGCGGAAGATCGAGGTGTCGTCGATGTTCTACGACTACAAGAGCCGGCAGCTGCCGCCCTACCAGCACGGCGGCAACATCGACCTGCGCTTCGCGACGATGATGCGCGAGCTCGACCTGCCGCAGCGCGCCGCGCACAACGCGCTGAACGACGCGGTGATGGCGGCGCTGGCCTTCATCAAGCTGCGCGAGCTGCTGGCGCAACGCTGACCACGGCCCATTCGCCGCCGGCCGCCCTTTTTGGGTGATAGTGGGGTCTTGCGCCAACCGACCGCCCCGAGCGAGCTCCATGCATCCGATCCAACGCATCCGCAGGCCCAGCGCGGCACTTGCACTGGCCGCGCTGGCAGCGCAGGCCGCCATGGCCACCGAATCCGGCCCCTATGCCGGCCTGGCCCTGGGGGTTGGCCATGGCGCGATCGAGCGGCGCGACTTCGGGCCGTTCAATGCCGCCGCCGGGTTCGCGGAGGACCGCTCCGACCGCCTGCTGTCGGTGTTCGGCGGCTACCGCTTCGATCGCACGTGGTCCGTCGAGGGCGGCTACGCCGATGGCGGCCGCTACCGGGAGACCGTCACGGCACGGTCCGGCAGCCTGTACCTGGACACGGCCTACCCGTTCGATCTCCGGGCGCGGTCCTGGTTCCTGGCGGCATTGGCCAGCGTCGACCTGGCAGGACGCTGGAGCGGCCATGTCCGGCTGGGGATCACGGTGAACCGCGCGACGATGAACGCCTCGGTCGACGCTTCACGCCATGTCGAGCCACCGGTGCTGCCCTGCCCGCCCGGCGAGCCGGCCTGCTACCCGCCGTTCTCGACCTCGCCGCTGTTCGCCGGTGCCGGTCGCCGCAGCGTGACACGCGTGGCGCCCAGGCTGGGCCTGGGGCTGGCGCATCCGCTCACGGCGGCTGGCACGCTGCGCGTGGACCTCGACGACTTCGGCCGCTTCGGCGACGCTTCGACGACCGGCCGGCTCCGGCTGCGCACGCTCGGCCTCGCCTACGTGCAGTCCTTCTAGGCTCGTACGCCAAGGCGTCGTGCCTGGCTGTGCGCTGCCGCACAGACGGCGCGCGCGGGTCGGCCTAGCGTCCTGCAACCGCCGGCCTCCGCCGCGCGAGGAGCTGAGTGCCATGGCCGACATCAACGCCGCCCAGAAGGGCCGCCTGCAGACCGATCTGCGTGCCGTGATCGCCGACCTGGAGGACCTGCTGGGCGCCACCGCCGGGCAGGCCGGCGACGCCGGCACCGAGGCCCGGCACCGCATCCAGGCCCGGCTGCAGCAGGCCAAGGCCGACATGCTGGCGCTGCAGGAAAGCGCGCTGAACCGCGCCCGGGCGGCCGGCCGGTCGGCCGACGACTACGTGCACGACCACCCCTGGCGTGTGATCGGTGCCGCGGCCGGTGTCGGCCTGGTGCTGGGGCTGCTGATCAGCCGCCGCTGACCCGGGCGCAGGCATGAGTGGCGCATCGCCCGGCCCGGGCCTGCTGGCGTCGCTGCGGCGGCTGCTGGACACGGCGCTGGAGATCGCGCAGGTGCGGCTCGAACTGCTGGCCGACGAGATCGGTCAGGAGAAGCGTCGCCTGTTCGACGCCTTGCTCTGGTGTGCCCTCGCGCTGCTGCTGCTGGGCGCAGGCCTGACGCTGCTGACGGCGCTGCTGCTGATGCTGCTGTGGGAAGGCTACCGGCTCGGCGCGCTGGCCCTGCTGAGCACGCTGTACCTGGCCGGCGGCTTCGCGCTGGCGCAGTTGGCGCGCAGGCGGCTCGCCGGACCCGGTCGGGTGGGCGCCGACAGTCTGGGCGAACTGGCACGCGACCGGGCCGCGCTGTCGCGCGGCGTGGAATGACGCCGTCCCCCCGGCCTGGCCAGGCGCCGCTGCGGCACCCGGCGCGCCGCACGCAATTGCTGGCGCGCAGTGCCGCGCTGCGGGTGCAGTTCACGCACGAGGCCCGCGCGCTGGAGGCGCCACTGGCACGCGTCGACCGGGTGCGCGACGGCCTGCGCTGGCTGCGTGGTCATCCCGCATGGCTGGTCGGCGGTGTCCTGCTGCTGGCGGTGCTGCGGCCGCGCCAGCTGGGTCGCTGGGCCGCCCGCGCCTGGTGGGTCTGGCAATGGGTGCAGCACCCTGGCGCCTGGGCACGATTCCTAACACGATAACGCAGCGTCACGCGCGATCCCCGCGCGATCGCCGCGCGATCCGTGCGCGATCCGCGCGCGAACGCGCTCGGGCGCCGCAGCGTGCCCGGTCGCCTCACGGTGCCCGATCAGGCGAAAGGGGGTGTGAATTCGGCACTCGGCCGGGGTGACACCCTGCATCGCGTGCAAGAGGGCCGGCTCCTACAGTGAGCCCACGTCGATGCCAGGCAGCGACGTCCCGATCAACCCGCCACGGAGCCCGCCATGAACTTCAAGTCCACCCAGCTCGACGACCGCCTCAATGCCCTGCTGATCGCCGTGGCACTGACGATGGCCTTGTTCGGCGACGCAGACGCCCTGTTCGACTGGGCCGGCGCCGGGGATGTCGCGGTGGCTGTGGCTGTGGCTGCGACGAGCGCGATGGTGCCTGCGGCACTGGTCTGATGGCGCCCTGGGCCGATGACATGCCCCGGGGCAGGCTAGGCCTCGCCGCCCGACGGCGCCTGGCGCCGCTGCCGGGCCGCGACGCCGGCCACGAAGCGGTCGAAGGCCCCGAGCAGCGGCGCCGCATCGAAGGACGGGCCCTCCAGCATCGCCAGCGCCTGCACGGTGGCTTCCAGCGTCGAGACCTGGTCGGTTCGCCGCGCCGCGCGGATCGCGCGGTAGCGGGTCGGTGCCGGCGCAGGCAGCGACAGACGCGGCAGCGCGGCCAGGGCCGGGTGCTCGAGCAGCATCCGCAGGCTCTTGCGCCACGTGGCGTCGAGCACCACCAGCCGCAGCGGCGCGCCGCTCCCCGCCGATGGGCCCGGCGGCGCCGGGGCGGCCGGCACGTCCGGGTAGAGCAGCCGCGTGTCCCGCCCGGGCCGCAGCAGCAGCGCCTGCAGCGCCCCGGGCGCGAAGCGCTCGCCGACGACCACCTCGCAGTGCGCGAGAGACAGGCGCAGCAATGCCACGCTGTTCTTGGCCTGGCGCTGTTCCTGCGGATGCTGCAGCACCAGCACCTCGGTGCGATGGGCGGTCGGCCGCGCCAGCGCGCACAGGCAGGTCGCCTGCGGGCGCAGGCAACGCGCGCAGGCCGCGCGGCGGTGCATGGACGGGCCTTTCACGCCGCCATCGTCGCACGCCGCCCCAGCCGGGTCACCAAACTGACGGATGAGGCCGCTACCTTCAAAGACTAGGCTGTCCAAAGGGACGGCAGCAAAGGAGTCCACAGATGCAAGCCCTTCTTCTTCGGCGCCTGGGTGCCGCCGTGGCCATGGCGTGGCTGGCGCTTGCCACGCCGGCGGCTATGGCCTGGAACAAGGCCGGCCACATGACCTCGGCCGCGATCGCGCACGACGACCTGGCCGCCAGCGACCCGGGCACGATCGATCGCGTCGTGGCCATCCTCAAGCAGCATCCGCAGTACGACCAGCGCTGGAAGGCCGCCGTCGAGGCGCCCGACATCAACCCGCAGGAGTCGAATCGTCGGCTGTTCATGCTGGCGGCGCGCTGGCCCGACGACGTGCGCGGTGACAACGACTACGACCACCCGGAAGACCACTTCATCGACCTGCCCTACAAGCCGCCGGGCCAGCCACCGAACGTGAAGGTGGTGCAGCCGTCCGCCGACAACCTGGTGAGCGCCTATGCCGGCCACCTGGCCACGCTCAAGGGCCCCGCCAGCGTCGAGGACAAGGCCATTGCCCTGTGCTGGATCTTTCACCTCACCGGCGACGTGCACCAACCCTTGCACACGGTGAGCCTGTTCACCTCGGCCTTCAAGCCGCCGGAGGGCGATCGGGGCGGCACGCTCTTCTTCATCCGTCCCGCGAGCAGCGCCAAGACGATCACGCTGCACGCGTACTGGGATGGTCTGGTGCTGGGCTCCGAGCGCTACCAGACCGTCGCCAATGCCGCGACCGAACTGCGCCTGCGCAACGGGCACGCGCGCAGCGACTTGTCGGAGCTGACCCAGCACCCGTTCAGTGCCAGCGCCGTGGACACCTGGGCGCGGCAGGAGAGCCTTCCGGCGGCCAAGGCCAAGGCCTACCTGAACGGCAAGCTCAAGAGCGGCACGAAGACGAACGGAACCCTGCTGCCGGCCCTCTATGCGGACCAGGCGAAGGCCACGGCTGATCGGCGCATGGTGCTGGCCGGGTATCGCCTGGCCGATGTGCTGCGCGCCAACCTCGTTCAACCCTGATCCGGCACGCGCGGCGTCGATCGCGCGGGTTGTCGACCGGGGGGGTCGCCGTGCCGCAGCCGCGCCCACCGGCGTTGGCGTCTCGAAGCCGGTGTTTCGTCGCACGGCCGGCCGGCGCGGCGCGGGTCTGGCCTATCTTGCGGGTGTTGCCAGTCCTGGGAGTCGCCCGATGCCACGAACGACTGCGGTCCTGCTCTTGGTCCTGGCGGGGGCCTGGCTGGCGCCGGCGCTGGCGGCCGACACCTGGTCAGGGCGTTGGGAAGGCCTGGCCGCCATCCCGGGCACGCCGATGCCGGTCGTGCTCGATCTCGACGCGCAGGCGGGCTCGGTCACGCTGCCGGGCCGCGGCGTCAGCGGCGCGCCGCTGCGGCAGCTGGTCATCGAGGGGTCGACGCTGCGCGCGAGCCTCGAGACCGCGATCCCGACGTTTGGCGCTGCCGGTCCGCCGCCCTCGCTGGCGCTCGAGCGGCGCGCCGATGGCCGGCTGGGCGGCCAGCTGCTGCTCGGCGGGCAGGCTGCCGAGCTCACGCTCGAGCGCACCGGCTCCGCCCAGGTGCGCCCCGAGCCGAGCAGCTCGCCAGTGAGCGCGGCACTGGCCGGCACCTGGCGCGGACGCTACGAACTCGGCGGCTACCCGCGCGAGGTCACGCTGAAGATCGCGTCCGGCACACCGGGCACGGCGACGCTGGTCATCGTGGGCAAGCGGACGACCGAGGTGCCGATCGACCGTGTCGTGCAGGGCCCGGCGTACCTGAGCGTCGAGTCCTCCGCGATGGGCCTCACGATCGAAGGCCGCTACGGCAGCGAGACGATCGACGGCACCCTGCAGCAGGGTCCGTTCGAGCTGCCGCTGGTGCTGCGCCGCGAGAAGGCCGCCTCATGAAGACACTCGGCTTCCTGCTGCTCGCGGTCTGCGCGAGCACGTCGCTGGCACAGGGCCAGTTCCGCGGCGACGCCGCCCACCGCGGTGTGTACGCGGGCACGGCGCCGCAGCACGCGCCCAGGGTCCAGTGGACATTTCCCACCGGCGACCGCGTCGTGTCCTCACCGGTCCTGCAGGACGGCGTGCTGTTCTTCGGCAGCGATGACGGTCACGTCTACGCGGTGGAAGCGGCCAGCGGGCGCGAGCGCTGGCGCTTCCGCACCGGCGGCCCGGTGTCGGCCACGCCGGCGGTCGAGGGCGGCCGGGTCTTCGTCGGCAGCTACGACGGCAAGTTCTACGCGCTCGATGCATCGAACGGCGCGCTGGTGTGGAAGGTCGCCACCGAAGGCGAGCGGCGATTCGAGGCCCGTGGCCTGCATGGCTTCCAGCCGCGCCGCCAGACCTACGCCGACCCCTTCGACGTCTACCTGTCGAGCCCCGTCGTGGCCGACGGCACTGTGTTCTTCGGCAGTGGCGACGGCCACGTCTATGCGCTGTCTGCCGCCGACGGCCAGCGGCGCTGGGCCTTCGATGCGGGCGAGGTGGTGCATGCGTCACCGGCCGTGGTGGACGGGGTCGTCTACGTCGGCAGCTGGAACAGCCGCTTCTTCGCCCTCGATGCGCGCAGCGGCGCGGAGCGCTGGCGCTTCCAGGCCGGGACCGACGATCTCATCCACAACCAGGTGGGCTTCCAGTCCTCGCCGGCGGTGGTCGATGGCACGGTCTACGTCGGTTGCCGCGACGCGAACCTGTATGCGCTGGACGCCGCGACCGGGCGCGAGAAGTGGCGCTATCCGACCCAAGGCAGCTGGGTCGTCACCTCGCCCGCGGTGACTGCCGGGCGCGTGGTCTTCGCGACCTCGGACTCGAGCCTCGTGACGGCGCTCGATGCCGCCACCGGCCAGCAGCAATGGCAGCACTCGACGCGCGCCTATGTGTTCGCCTCGCCCGCGGTGGCGGGCGATGTCGTGCTGGTCGGGGCCCTGAACGGCATCCTCGAAGCGCGCTCGCTGGCCAGTGGTGCGCTGTTGTGGGAGTTCCGCACCGAGGCCTCGCGCGCCAACGCAGGCTGGGTGCTCGACGCGAGTGGCCGCTTCAACGGCGGGCTGACGTTCCCGAGCCCGTGGCGCGAGAGCGCCACGGGCGTCGTCGAACGGCAATCCCGGGTGGGCTCGTTCTTCTCGTCGCCGCTTGTCGCGGGAGGCGTGGTGTACATCGGCTCGGCCGACGGCCGCGTCTATGCGCTCGAGCAGCGGTGAAGACCGCGCTGCGGGTCACGCTGGCCTGCTCGCGCGCTGTGGTCGGTTCGCCTGGTGGCACCTTGCCGCGCTCAGTTGTTCGGCGCCCCGCTGGCGATCCACGACTTGATGCGCGCCATGGTGTCCGCGTCGAGGAAGGGCCCGCCCAGGGGCATGCGAGAGCCGGTGGTGTTGGTGCCTTCGAGCTTGCGGATGAGGTAGCTGTTGGCCGCATCTCCGGGCGCCACCCGCAGGGTTCCCGGGCTCTGGCGCGAAGCGACGTTCACCAGGTTCGCGAAGGCATTGCCGTTCGTCAGGTTCATGGCCCCCGGCAGCGAACTGGCGCCGCCGGTGTGGCAGAACGAGCAGCGCGGCGTGAAGACCTCGGCCTGCAATTGCGACAGCGTCGTGGCCGCCACGGTCTTGGTGGCCGAGCTCAGCACGAAGGTGTACGTCGCCGCGTCGGTGATCGCCAGCGTGGCGCTGTAGGTGTCGCCGCCCACGGCAACCTCGGGAATCGTCAGCACGCCCGACGCCGGGTCGAAACTGATGTTGGTCGAGCCGGCGGTCTGCGACAGCGTGGCCGCGCGCAGCCGGAAGGTGAAGTTGGCGGGATTGATCAAGTCCAGCAGCACGTTGGCATAGGTGCTGCTGCCGACCTTGACGTCGGGCAGCGTCAGCACCCCGCTGGCGCCGTCGAACGTGGCTCCAAGGGCCCAGGCCTTGCCGATCGGAATCGCCAGCATCAGCGGCGCCAGGCGCCGAAGCCATGAACGGATTCGAAGTGTCATCGCATTCCCCTGCAAGTGAAGGTCAAAGGTCGTCGTGAGTGCGCGGTAACGCGCAAAAGGTTGCGAGCAGGATCCCTTTCGTCCGCAGCGGCCCCTACATGAACAGGTGCAGCTCGAGGAAGAGTGTGCGCCGGTTGTCGAAGGCGTTCTGCGGAATGCCGCCGTGGTGGCGGTAGCCGGCACGCAGCTGGACAAACGGGATCGGCGTCGTCTCGTAGACCAGGCTGTAGCGGACCTTGTGGTCGTGCGAGACGGCCCGGTCCGGGTCCAGCAGCTCGCTGGTGAACTTGAGGTTGTGGCCTTGCCTGAGCTTCCAGTTCGCCTCGCCCAGCAGCGCGAGCTGGCGCCGCTGGCCATCCGGGTAGCCGCTGTCGGCCACGAGATCGACTTCACCCAGCCAGGCCATCGGGCCCGTGCGCAGCCCCCCGAACAGGCCGGTGGCCGTGCGGTCGCCGGCCGAGGAATTGGTGCGGGCATGCGCCAGGCCCAGGCGCCAGTCGGCGTGGCTCCAGATGGCCTGGCCGGTGAGCTGATCACCGCGCACCGGCCCCACGTTGCCCGGCCCGTTGCTGGAGACGAGCTGCACCGACCACTCGTAGGCCTCGTAGCCCAGTTCGAGGCCCTTGTCCGGACTGCTCATGTTGATGCCGCTGAGCGAACGGACGAAGCTCGTGTTGTCCTGCAGTCGCCAGCCGAACGGCAGGTAGAACTGGCCGGCCTTGGCGTACCAGCGCTGGTCGCTGGTGGTCAGCCGCACATAGGCTTCCTGCCGCTGCGGCCGCCCCGGCCGCAGTTGCTGGTCGAGGTAGACCCCGAGGTGGTCGCGGATCAGCTGCAGGTCGAGGTAGGCGCGCCACTGGCTGAGTTCGGTCTGCGACACCGTGGCCTGCGACGGGATGCGCGTCTGCGAGGAACCGCCGCGCAGGTTGAAGCCCAGGCGCAGCCGCTCGTGCAGCGCACCGGTCCAGGTGGGAACCGATTCGGGCAGCTTGCTGGCGGGCATCAGCTGCTGCGAATAGAGCGCGCCAAAGGCGTTGCGCAGGCCGCCGCCGGTGGGGTTGACGTGGCAGGCCACGCACTTCACGCCCATGTCGACCGCCAGGTAAGGCTCGGCATGCGCGAGCCCGGCCCATCCCAGCCACAGCATCAGCAGCAGCCCCCTCATGGCGTGTCCTTCAGGGCGCCATCGGCGATCCACTGGCGGATGACGGCGATCGTTGCGGCGTCGAGATAGGGCCCGCCAAAAGGCATGCGGGCCCCGACGGCGGCCCGCCCTTCGAGCTTCTGGATCAGGTAGCTGTCGCCGGGGTTGCCGGGCGCGACACGCTGCAGCGAGCCGACCTCCGCGCTCGCCACCCCCACCAGCAGGGCGTAGCTGCTGCTGGCGTCGAGCCGCAGGCCGGCCGGTGCCGCCGCGCCGGCGTGGCAGCCGACACATATCGGCGTTAGGACGTTCGCCTGGATCGACGAGAAGGTCGGCCGCAGCTGGCTGCCGGTGCCGGTGCCTTCGGTCAGCGGCCGTCCGTTGGCGTCCAGCCCCTCGCCGCTGCCGCCGCCGCATCCTGCCAGCGCGATGGCGGCTGCCGCCACGCCCACAAGCTGATGGAATCTCATGCACGCCCTCCCGGTCTGCCATGCTCGGTCATGGCGGTGAGTGCCGGGCCAGGCCGTTTCGGTTGAAAGGGCCCTGCAGCTTGCCCGTCAGTGCGTGGGCTGGCCCCGGGCCTGCCGCGTCTCGCGGTCCAGGCGCAGCAGGGCCTGCTCGGCATTGATCGACAGCGTGCCGGCCTCGGCCGCGAGCAACGGGTGCAGCCGGGAGGCATCGAGCCTCGGCTCGGCGGCCAGCAGCAGCGCCACGACGCCGGTGGCGTGCGCCGCGGCCAGCGAGCTGCCGCTGGCGTAGTCGTAGCGGGCGCCGGGCGCCAGCGTCAGCACGTCGCGCCCGGGCGCCGGCAACACGCCGGGGGGCAGTGGCGTGCCCGCCATGCCGGCCACCAGCACACCGGCCTGCCCGGCGGGGAAGCCTTCGAGCCTGCCGCTGGCCGGCAGCGCGGCCACGACGATGCGGCCCTGCTGCAGCAGCTTGCGCAGCAGCGCTTCGAGCAGCGGATCGGCCGGCCCGCCCAGGCTGAGGTTGAGCACCCGGGCCGGCCCCTCGAACACGGCGGCCAGGGCCTTGGCCAGCGTGAAGCTGTTGCAGCGGGCCGCGCTCCCGGCCGCGGCATACCAGCAGGCCCGGTACAGGCGCAGCCGGGCGTGCGGCGCGATGCCGACGATGCCCTGGCCGTTGTTGGCGGTGGCAGCGATGATGCCGGCCACCTGGGTGCCGTGGCGGTCCGCCTCGAAGGCCTGGCTGGCGCCGACGAGGTCGCGCTGCTCGGCCACGCGGCCGACGAGGTCGGGGTGCGTGGTCTCGGCCCCGGTGTCGACGATCGCGACCTCGACGTCGCGGCCGGTGCTCAGCCGATGGGCGCGCGCCGCCGCGGTGTCGGCGAAGCCGCGTTGCAGGCCGACATAGGGATCGTTGTAGCGGGCGCCTTCCGCGGTACCCACCGGGGCCGGGTCGGCCTGGCCCTGCGGACTGAAGTCCTGCAAAGGCTGGGCAAGCCGCACGCGGGCGTCGGCGGCCAGGCGCCGCAGCAGCGCGTCGCGGTCGGCCGCCGGCGGCAGCTGGTAGACGACGCAGTGCACGCCCAGGGCCACGATCGGCCAGGCGGCCACTTCGGCGAGGCCATGTTCGCGCTGCAGCTCGGCGAGCACGCGCGCGGCCTGGGCGCCGATGCCGTAGCGCGGCGGCGCCGCATAGCCCGGCAGGCTGCTGCCGGCGCGCCGCGGCACCGACTGCAGGGGGTTGTCCACCGCCACGACGATGAAGCGCCGGCTGTCGGCACGCATCGCGGCCTCGGGGTCGGGCACGGCGGCGGGCGGCGGCACGGCGCCCTGCGCGCCGGCCTCAGGCGCCGGCGCACGCGTGTCGGCCGGCTGGGCCAGCGCCGGCAGCGCGGCCCCCAGCGCGGCCCCCAGCGCGGCCGCCAGCACGGCCACCAGTGCGGCCACCCGCGCGGCCCCCCGCGCGGCCCGCAGCCAGGCCCGCCGCAAGGCCATGGCCCCAACGGGTGAGCGCGGCGCCTGTCTCACGGTCGGCCCAGCGGCTCGGCCAGCAGGATGCCCGGGGTGGCGCGCAGCCGCGCGAGCAGCGCATCGTCACCCGCGGCGCTGGCGGCCCCCGCGCGGCGCGCTGCAACGCCGTAGGCGCCAGCGCTGTTGGGCCCTTCCACCACCACCAGGCCCTGCGTCTGCAGCAGGGCGTGCCACTGGGCCAGCGGCATGCTGCCGTCGGGCACGATGCGCAGGGTGGCCGCTGCCGCCGCGGCGCCGGCGGGCTGGCTCAGCGCGGCGTAGTCGGCCGGTTCCTGGCGCGCCAGGTGCAGGCTCAGCAGCACCAGGCCCACCGACTGCACCGCCACCGCGGCCGCCAGCGCCAATGGCAGCCGGCCGACCGGTCGGCGCGCCGGCCGAGGCTGCGGCACCGGATCCAGCCGGCCCATCAGGCGGGCCAGGCCCGCCTCGGCCGCGGGCAGCCCCGAGACCTCGGGCTCGGTGGCGCGCACCGCCTCGGCCAGGGCCTGCTGGGCCTGCCATTCGGCGCGGCAGGCAGCGCAGTGCTGCAGATGCGCCAGCGCGCGCCGGCGCTCGTCCCCCGCAGCACGGCCGTTCACGAGCCAGGGGATCAGGGCCCAGCTGCGGGCATGGTCGTCGGCGCTTGCCAGCCGATCGGCCGCGCCCGGGGCCGGGCCGTCGCCCAAGGGGGTGGGGAACGGGGACTGATCGTTCATGGTCCCTCCGTGCCGTCATGGCGCCGGGCCAGCGTCGGCAACAGGTGGCGCAGCTTGGTGCGGGCGTGAAACATGCGGGCCTTCACGGTGCCTTCCGGGCACTGCAGGATCGCGGCGATCTCGTCGACCGAGTGGCCGCCGCCGTAGGCCAGTTCCAGCACCAGGCGCTGCTCGGCCGGCAGGCGCGACAGGCCCTTGCCCACCCAGTCGACGCGCTCCCGGTCTTCGCCCGGGTCGTGGGCCGGCACCCGGCCCGCGCCGGGATCGCCATCGGCCTGGGGTTCCTCGCCGTGCTGGCGCAAGGCCTTGAGCGTGCAGCGGTAGGCGATGCCCATGATCCAGGTCGAGACCCGCGAATCGCCGCGAAAGCCCTCGGCCTTCTGCCAGACGATCCAGAAGCAGTCGTTGATCACCTCGTCGATGATGTCGCCGCGCCGCGTGAGGCGGCTGCAGAAGCGCGCCAGCCGCCGGTGGTAGGTCCGGTACAGGGACGCCAGCGCGCCGCGGTCGCCCTCGGCCAGCCGGCGCAGCAGGGCCTGGTCCTGGGCGTCGCTGTCGATGGACCCCGCCATGGCCTGTGGCGCCATGTCGTGGGCCGGGTCCGGCAGGGGAGGATCGTCGTGGTTCACAGGCAGGGGGCGTCGGCGCGGGGCGCACCGGAATCGGATCTGGCGGTGAGTGCCAGCGGGCGCCCAAAAGGTTGCAAGGCTACGCTCGCGCAGGGGCCCCGACGAGGGGAACGCCCAACCCGCGGTCAGAATTGCACGCTGGTGGAAGCGGACCAGCGCGCTTGGGCGGCCTGGCCCATGATGGCACGAGCCGTGGCGCTGGCGCCCAGGCGGTTGAACTCGAACCGCCACCCATCGGCCTGCCAGGCCAGGCCGATGCCCGCATAGCTGTAGCGGCGGTCCGGCAACACCGGCAGGTCGGCCCGCCCCAGGCTGAAGGTGGCCGACCAGCCGCCCGCGATCGGCCAGCGCCCGGCCAGATCCAGCGCCCACTGCAGGCCGGCGCGCTGGCCCGGCCAGGCCGGGTAGTGCAGCGCGGTGAGGTTCCCGCTGAACAGGTCGCGCCAGCTGGCACCGGCCGTCAGTTCCCAGCGATTGCCCCGGCCCGCCACGGAATCCCCCGGATAGCCGTAGTAGCCGAGCCCGGCCTCGACCTGCCAATCGTCGGACAGTGGCGCGTAGCGTCCGACCTGGGCCAGCAGCCGGCCCTGCCGCCCGTACCCCACCGGCGCGCTGGCGCTCAGGCCCAGGATCCAGCGCCGATCGATCACACCGGTCACGCTGGCCTGGAGGGTGGGCTTGCGCGGGCCGATCACCAGCCCGCGGTCGGAGAGCTCGGTGGCGGCGGCGAGTTGGCCGCTCCACGGCCCCGGCTGGGCGCTGGCCTGCCCGGCGGCGAGCAGCCCCAGGCCGAGCCACACGGCCTGGCGGGCGCCTCCGGGGCCAGGCAGCGGCAGACGACGAGCAATGGAACAGGGCATCGGATGGCTGAAGCAGGCGCGGCGCCATTCTGCTCGTCCGGCGGACGGAGGCTCTTCGCCGGCCGGTCGGAGCCAGCCCCCTTCCTCACCGCTTCAGCGACGCGGCCCGTCGGCAGGACAGCTCACACGCGCTCGCGCAGCCAGCCGGCCAGCGCGGCGAGCAGCCGCGGCCCGACCGGCGACAGCGCCGCGAAGTGGATGCAGGCATGCACGCCGGAAGGCTCGTGCACGGCCGTCAGCGGCACGCCGGCCTGGCGCAGGGCCTGCGCCAGCATCAGGCCCTCGTCGCGCAGCGGGTCGTGGCCGACGGTGGCGATCCAGGTCGGCGGCAGCTGGCCCAGGTGTGGCGAATGCAGCAGCGCCACTTCGGGATGGCGCACGCGGGACGCGTCTTTTTCGAGGTAGGCATCCATGAACCAGACCATGACGGCGGCGGTCAGGAACTTGCCCTCGGCGTTCTCGGCGCGCGAAGGCGTGGGCTCGGCGTGGTGCAGCGCCGGCGGGTAGATCAGCCCCGCGGCGCGCAAGGCCACGCGGCCCGCGCAGCGCTGCGCGGCCACCGCCGCCAGCTGCGCGCCGGCACTGTCGCCAGCCACGGCCAGGCGCGTGGGGTCGCCGCCATGTTCGGCCGCATGCGCCGCGACCCACAACAGCGCCGCCTCGGCGTCGTCCACCGCGGCCGGGAACGGGTGCTCGGGCGCGCGCCGGTAGTCCAGCGCGATCACCAGCATGTTGCTGTCGTGGCAGAGCTGGCGGCACACCGGGTCGTGCGTCTCCAGGTCGCCGATGACCCAGCCGCCGCCATGCAGGTACAGCAGCGTCGGCCGGCCGCCGGCGGGGGCCGGTGTGGCCGGGCTGTACACGCGCAGCATCAGCGGCCCGCCGGGGCCGTCGATCAGCCGGTCGACCACCGTGCCCAGCGGCGGTGAGGGCAGCGCCAGCGCCGCGGCGAGTTCACGGTAGGCCTGGCGCCCGGCTTCGACCGGCAGGCTCTCCAGCGGCGGCTGGCTGGCCGCCTGCGCCAGGAAGCCGGCCAGCGGCGGGTCGATCGGGGCAACGAGTTCATTCAAGACACTTCTCCTCGGGGAATGTTCAGGGCCAGGGTCGCGCTCGGGTCGGTGGCCGCGCGCGGTCGCAACAGGAAGTGGGCCAGCGCCGGCAGCAGCACCAGCGCGCCGACCATGTTCCAGACGAACATGAAGGCCAGCAGGATGCCCATGTCGGCCTGGAACTTGATGGGCGAGAAGGCCCAGGTGCCCACCGCCAGCGCCAGCGTCACGCCGGTCAGCAGCACCACGCGGCCGGTGAACTGCAGCGCATGCAGGTAGGCGTCCGACAGCGAATCGCCTGCACGCAGC
>CAZXLI010000125.1:0-16770 GCA_964641795.1 uncultured Bordetella sp.
GACCTGTTCCACGGCCACGTCGGCGCGATCGACCTGTGCGCGCAGGCGCTGCTGGCCGCCGAGCGCCTGCTGCAGGACGGTGGCCTCGACCGCGAGCTCGATCGCCGCTACGCCGGCTGGCACACGCCGCGGGGCCAGGACATCCTGGCCGGCCGCGTATCGCTGCAGGACCTGGCCGACGCCGCCCGGGCGAAGAACACGGACGTCGTGCCCGCATCGGGCCGACAGGAATTCCTCGAGAACCTGGTCAACCGGATCACCCATCCCTGACCGGGCACATCCCGTCCTTCCACGACCACGCCGGATTGTTCCGGGGCGAGCAGAGAAAGAAGAGAGACGACACATGAGACAACCCAAGCCCACTGCGATCTCCCTGGCCGTGGCGCACCTGGCCCTGCTCGGTGCCGGCGCCGTGCACGCGCAGTCCGAGCAGCCCAAGCCCGCGGCCGGCAGCCCGACGACGGTCGTGGTCACCGGCCAGCGGCAGGCGCTGCAGACGGCGCAGAAGATCAAGCAGGATGCCGAGGAAATCGTCGACTCGGTGGTCGCCGAAGAAGCGGGCAAGCTGCCCGACCGCTCGATCACCGAGGTGCTGCAGCGCGTGGTGGGCGTCACCGTCCAGCGCCAGCGCACGATCGACATCGACGCCACGCATTATTCGGAAGAGGGCTCGGGCATCAAGGTGCGCGGCCTGTCCTGGGGCGCGTCCAACCTCAATGGTCGCGAGATCTTCTCGGCCGGCTGGCCGGGCCGCGACCTGAGCTGGGGCGCGGTGCCCACCGAACTGATGGCCGGCGTGGACGTGTACAAGAACCCCTCGGCCGAGCAGATCGAGGGCGGCATCAGCGGCCTGGTGAACCTGCGCACGGCGCTGCCCTTCGACTACAAGGGCACCAAGAGCTACATCTCCTTCGGCAGCACCTACGAGCAGACGACCCGCAAGTCCTCGCCGAGCCTGTCGGGCCTGTTCTCCACGCAGTGGGAAGCCGAGTCCGGGCGCTGGGGCGTGCTGGTCGACCTGAGCGCGAACAACTCGACCTATGCCTCCGAGTCGGTGGAGCTGCGGCCCTACTACCCGCGCAGCAACGTCGTGCCAGGCCAGACCGTCTGGGTGTCCCAGGGGGCGGACTGGTCGAACAACGTCGGCAAGTCCGACCGTGCCGGCTTCTATGGCGCACTGCAGTGGAAGAAGAACGACATGCAGTCGGCGCTGACCTACTTCCTGTCGAAGGGGCGTGAGCGCGACAACGGCGCCGGCATGTACCGCAGCGTCGGGCAAGGCGAAACGTCCTACGACTCGGTGATCGACAACCCGGTCGTGGACGAGCGTGGCGTGCTGGTGTCGGGCCACTACCGCTATCCCATCGGCAGCCTGGGCGCGAACCGCTGGAAGGAGGGCGGCATCGGCCTGGGCACCACCCGTTCCTACAACGAGCACAACAGCAAGACCGGCGAGCTGGCCTGGAACTTCAAATGGGCCATCAACGACCGCTGGTCGCTGCAGAACGACCTGCAATGGGTGAACTCGAAGTTCGACACCATTGGTCGGGAGATCCAACTCGGCACCTACGTCCCCAGCATGGACATCTCCGTGCCGGGCAACGGCCCGCTGCGCCTGGACTTCGACCAGAAGGCGCGTGACTTCCTGGCCGACCCGGGCAACTACTACTGGAACGTCGTCCAGCCCAAGCTGTACCGCGGCGACGCGAACATGTACGCCTGGAAGGTGGACGCGAAGCTCAAGTTCGAGGACCCGGTGCTGCGCGACCTGCGCGTCGGCTACCGCGCCAGCAAGAAGACGTCCGAGCGCGAGGCCGGGGTCTTCGCCGGCGACACCGGCAGCACCGGCTGGCGCTCGATCGCCGAGCCCTGGGCCGTCACGCCGACCAAGGTGCCGGGCCAGCTGCCCAACCAGGCCGACTACGGCTGGCAACGCGGCGGCAGCCTGGCGTACCTGAACGACCCGCGCTACCAGCTGCCGACCGAGGTCTACGCCTTCAACAACTTCCACCCGGGCCAGTTCGGCCAGCTGCCGAACGTGGTGTTCCCGACGGCCGCCGTGGTGGCCGACTACCCCGCCACCTACGAGCGGCTGCTGGGCGAGGTGAAGTACCAGCAATGCCTGGACGGCGTGCGCGACAAGGGTTCGGGCAGCTGCAACCCGAAGGACTACTTCTGGGACACGACGCTGCACTTCGGGCTCAATCCCAACATGACCAGCCGGCACAGCGAGACCACGCAGGCCGTCTACGGCAACCTGCGCTTCGGCTTCGACGACTGGAAGGTGCCGGTGGAGGGCAACGTCGGCGCGCGCGTGGTCTACAGCAAGGCGGTGGCCAAGGGCTACATGGTCTTCGAGCCGAAATACGGCGACACCACGCCGCCCGACCTGCCGCGCTTCGGCCCGATCAACGAGAAGATCGATGTCTCGGACAGCCACATCGACGTGCTGCCCTCGCTGAACCTGAAGTTCAACTTGAGCGGTGACAACAAGCTCATCAGCCGCATCGCGATGGCGCGCAGCATGTACCGCCCGGGCTTCAACCAGCTGCAGGAGTCGATCAGCCTGAAGCAGGAGTACAACAGCGCCACCAACCAGGTCACCTACACCGGCGAAAACACCGGCAACGTGAAGCTGCGGCCGCTCACGTCCGACAACTTCGACCTTTCGCTGGAGTGGTACCCCCGCAACGGCCAGTCGCTCACCGCCGTGGCGTTCTACAAGGACGTGAAGGACATCATCTACTCCGGGGCCTACACCCGCACATTCAACAGCCTGGCGGGCAACCCGCAGACCTTCGTCATCACCGGCCCGCAGAACGCGGCCCGGGGCAAGGTCAAGGGCCTCGAGCTGGCGGCCGAGACCTACCTGGACCACTTCGATGCGCTGAAGGACAAGCTGCCCGACTGGGCCAAGGGCTTCGGCGTCTCGGCCAACTACACCTTCATCGACAGCAGCCAGGAGCTGTACAAGACCTCGGGCCTGACCTACTGCCCCGCCAACGGCGCGATCGGCACCGATCCGATCAAGCTGTATGGCTGCGACACGAACGGCGTGCCCTTCACCGACCTGCCGCTGGAGGGCCTGGCCAGGCACGCCGCCAACTTCGCGCTGCGCTACGACCGCAACGGCTTCTCGGCGCGCCTGGCGTACAACTGGAACAGCCGTTCGCTGAAGAAGATCGGCGCCTTCGGCGCCACCGGCAGCGACGGCACCAGCGCCGATCCGGCCCGGGCGGGTGCCAAGGACACCTGGTGGGGCCTGCCGATCTGGCAGGAGGCCTACGGCCAGTGGGACGGCGGCATGTCGTATGCCTTCACCGACAAGTTCTCGCTCTCGCTCAACGTGTCCAACCTGAACAACGTGATGGTGCGCGAGACGCGGCAGCAGACGCCGGGCGACCTGGGCAAGTCGTGGAAGTTCCCGGGCCGCAGCTACTACATCAGCGGTCGCTACGAGTTCTGAGCTGGGCGGCATGACCATGGCGCCGAAGTTCGATCGCATCGTCGTCGTCGGCGGCGGCAGCGCCGGCTGGATGACGGCCACCGCGCTGGTCACCGGCCTGTCCGGCCGCAGCACGGTGGAGGTGGTGGAATCCGAGGACATCGGCATCATCGGCGTGGGCGAGGCCACCTTCCCCTCGATCCGCGAGTACAACCGCATCGTCGGCATCGACGAACGCGATTTCCTGCGCGCCACCGACGGCAGCTTCAAGCTCGGCATCCAGTTCTGCGACTGGCTGGAAAAGGGCCGCGACTACTTCCACACCTTCGGTCACTTCGGCAGCCTGTTCGGCTCGCAGACGCTGTGGGCGCAGCACCGGCGGGTGGGGCTCACCGAGCCGCTGGGCCTGCAGTGCGTGCCCACGGTCATGGCCATGAAGGGCCGCTTCGTGCTGCCCGACGCGAACGACCCGCAGTTCAAGTACGCCTACCACTTCGATGCCGTGCAGTACGCGGCCTTCCTGCGCAAGCTGGCGATGCAGCGGGGCGCCCGCCACACCACCGGGCGCATCGTCGACGTGCAGCGCCGCGCCGATGGCGGCGTGGCCGCGGTGGTGCTGGACGACGGCCGTCGCATCGAAGGCGACCTGTTCATCGACTGCTCGGGCTTCGGCTCGCTGCTGCTGGGCCGCACGCTCGAGGAACCCTTCGTCGACTTCAGCCACTGGCTGCCGGTGGACAGTGCCTGGGCCTGCCCCTGCGAACGCGCGGGCGAGGAACTGACGCCCTACACCCGCGCCACGGCGCTGGAAGGCGGCTGGGCCTGGCGCATCCCGCTGCAAAGCCGCACCGGCCACGGCCATGTCTTCAGCAGCCGCTTCATCGACGCCGATCGCGCGCGCGAACAGCTGCTGGCCCAGCTGGACGGCAAGCCTGTGGCCGAACCGCGGCTGCTGCGCTTCACCACCGGCCACCGGCGCCGCTTCTGGGTGAACAACGTGGTGGCGATCGGCCTGTCCTCGGGCTTCCTCGAGCCGCTGGAGTCCACCAGCATCTACCTCATCCAGGATGGCATCGGCCGGCTGATGACGCTGCTGACCAGCGGCCGGCCGCTGGTGGACTCGGACCCCGAGCAGTACAACGAAGGCGCCGTCCGGCGCTTCGCGCGCATCCGCGACTTCATCATCCTGCACTACTGCCTCACCCGCCGGCGCGACAGCGCGCTGTGGCGCCACGTCGCGACGATGGCGCTGCCCGAGACGCTGGCCTTCAAGCTGGAGGCATGGCGCCGCTTCGGCGTGCTGCACCAGTACGACGAGGAGGGCTTCGACGGCACCAGCTGGCTGGCCGTGCTGGCCGGCATGGACGACTGGCCCGAGCGCGCCGACCCCGTGACCGCCGAGATCCCCATCGAGCGCGCTGCGCAGGTGCTGAAGATGCGGCGCGAGGGCATCGCCGCCGCCGTGGAGCGCATGCCCGCCCACCACCGCACCCTGCAGCAGGCGCTGCGCTGACGCCCACGCTGCGCCCCGCGGCGCGCGGCTCAGCGCGACGGGGCGGCGGCTTCTTCCTGCAACCGCAAGGCCCAGCCGATGCCGCCGGCCAGGTGCTGCTGGAAGGCCGGCAGCTGCCAGGTCGATTCGTTGTGGCCCAATGCCGTGTAAAAGACGCGGCCATGGCCGAAGGGCCGGCACCATGCGAGGCCGTGGTAGCCGGCCTCGCCGCTGTGCGGGTGCCGATCCAGCGCCAGCAGCGGCTGCACCGCTTCACGCTGGTGGTGCTTGAAGAGGTAGATCTCCTCGAGCTGCCCCGCCAGGTCCCAGCGCGGGCCGAAGTGGCGCGTCGCCGGATGCGCGGGGGCCAGGTTGACCGCCTCGATGCGCACCTGTTCGCGGTGGTGGTCGAACTCGCCGCCCAGCATCTCGATGTAGGGCCGGAATCCGTGCAGCGTGTCACTGGCACTGTGCACGCCGATGAACGCGCCGCCGGAGCGCACCCAGGCAATCAGGGCGCCGGGGTCGGGCAGCGGCAGATCGCCGACGGTGTTGGCGAAGATCACCGCGTCATAACGCCGCAGCGCAGCGGGGCTCATCTTCTCGGCCAGCACCTCGCGCACGCGGTCCCGGTAGGCTTGGTCGTCGATCCGGTGGCTGGCCTTGCGGGCCGCGTCGGCGTCCGGGCCTGGCTCGGGCGGCGGCGTCACCGCGGCCAGCTCCACGCTGAACGATCCGCTGCCGGCGCCGAGCCGGGTGATGACCTGTTCGGCCAGCTCGATCGAGCTGTGGCGATAGCCTAGCGTGGTGGTGACCAGCAGGACCTTCTTCGGCCCGTCGGCGCTGGCCGTGCCGGCCAGGCCGGCGGCCAGCAGCGTGAATGCAGCGAGCAGGGCGCGCGGTGTCATGCGGGTCAGCCCGACACCAGCGCGCGCTGCAGCGCCACGTCGTTGAGCAGGCGGCGCAGCTGCAGCTGGCTCAGCTCCTGCTCGGCGGCCAGGCGGGCGTTGCGAGCCTGCAGCCAGTCGAGCCGGCTGATGGCGCCGGCTGCCAGGCGCACCGTGGCCACGCGTTCGGCGGCGGCGGTTTCATGCAGGCGCTGTGCCTGCGCCGCCGCCTCCTGCTGCAGGCGCCGCTGGCCGGCGGCCAGCTGCTCGATCTCGACCAGCGCGCGGTGCATCACCTCGCGCAGCTGCAGCGCGGCGCGTTCCTGCTCGCCCAGCGCGTCCTGCTGCTGCAGGTCCAGCCGCCGCCAGTCGACCATCGGCACCAGCAGGGCGCCACTCAAGGTGGCCAGCGGGTGTTCGAGCCAGTCGCGCCAGCGCGGGCCGCCACTGGCGACGCCAAGGTTGAAGCTCAGGCGTGGATAACGCGCAGCATCAGCGGCACTCGCCCGCGCCAGTGCGGCATCCAGCTGGGCCCGCGCCTGTTGTACGTCAGGCCGGCGCGCCAGCACCTGCGGCGGCGTTTCGCTGGCGCGCCAGTCGGCGGCCGGGGCCTCGGGCCAGCGGGCCGGTGGCAGGTCGGGTTGCGCGTCGGCCAGCAGCAGGCCCAGCTGCAGGCGCTGCAGGCTGCGCTGCTCGGCCTGCTGCGCCGCCTGCAGCTGGAAGGTCTGCAGCGTGCTGGCGGCCTTGTCCACCTCGATCGGCAGCAGCTTGCCTTCGCGCACCCGGTGGCGCGTCAAGGCCAGCGCCTGTTCGGCACCTTCGATCAGCGTGGCCTGGCGCGCGGCCTGGGTGTCCAGCGCGGCCAAGGTCCAGTAGGCCTCGGCCACCCGGGCGCGCACCT
The DNA here is from genome assembly GCA_964641795.1 of uncultured Bordetella sp. Lineage (GTDB taxonomy): Bacteria > Pseudomonadota > Gammaproteobacteria > Burkholderiales > Burkholderiaceae_C > Pseudaquabacterium. Next base: position 6,726 of record CAZXLI010000125.1, read on the forward strand.
GCACGCGGGCCGCTGCCCAATCGGCCCCGGCTGCGTCGGCCAGCGCCTGCTGGGCGTGCTCAGCCCGGGCCAGGCGTTGCCACAGGTCGGCTTCGTAGCTCAGGCCGGCATTTAGGCCCACCGAGCGCTGCAGCGCAGCGCCGCCCTCGAGCAGGCGGCTGCCGGTGGCCTGGGCGTTCAGCACCGGCTGGGGCTGGCGGTCCAGCCCGGCCAGGCTGGCCTGGCGCTGCGCCGCCTGCCAGCGCAGCAGCGCTTGGCCGATGTCGCGGTTGGCCCGCAGCGCGCGTTGCTGCAGCTGCTGCAGCGTGGCGTCGGTGGCGGGCTGCCAACCCGCGGCGGCACCGTCCAGCGCCAGGCTGGGCCAGGACGGCAGCGCGCCGACCTCGGGCCGCGCCGCGGGCGGCGGCGCGGCGCAGCCGGCGGCCAGCAGGCCGATCACCATGATCAATGGGACGCGTACGTTGGATGTCATCTTCATTCGCGCGCCAGCGCATCCACCGGGCTCAACGCGGCGGCGCGGCGCGCCGGCAGCGTGCCGAACAGCAACCCGACGGCGCTGGAAACGCCGAAGGCCACGCCCAGCGCCGACCAGCTCACCTTCACGTGCAGCTGCGACTGCGTGGCATTGACCGACTGCGCCAGCAGCCAGCTCAAGGCCACGCCGGCCAGCCCGCCCACGCAGCACAGCAGCACCGCTTCCACCAGGAACTGCAGCCGCACGTCGGCCTGGCGTGCGCCCACCGCCATGCGGATGCCGATCTCGCGCGTGCGCTCGCTCACCGACACCAGCATGATGTTCATCACCCCCACGCCGCCCACCAGCAGCGAGATCGCGCCCACGCCGGCCAGCAGCAGGGCCAGGCTGCCGGTGACCTCCTGGATCTTGCGGAAGCTCTCGTCGCCGCTCCAACTGCCGAAGTCCTCGGCCCCATGCATCGCACGCAGCTGGTAGCCGATGTGCCGGCGCACCTTGTCCGGCGGCACGCTCAGGTCGAGCAGGGCGCTGAAGTTGTCGACGTCGGCGCGCACGTCGAGCTTCTGCGCCAGGGTGTCGTGCGGCACGAAGACCCGCCCCATCCATTCGTTCGACGGGAAGCCATCGGGCACCACCACGCCGACGATGCGCACCGGCAGCGCGGTGCCGCCATCGGCGGCCCCGGGCGGCACCACCAGCAAGGTGCGCCCGAGCACGGCCTCGCCGGGCTTGAACAGGGCCTTGCGCGCGTTCTCGTCGATCAGGGCCACCTGGGCCCGCAGGGCGCGGTCGGCGTCACTCAAGGCGCGGCCTTCGGCCACCTTCAGCTTGCGCAGGCCCAGCGTGTGCGGCTCGGTGCCGGTGAGCATCACGTTGCTGTCGCGGCTGCCCTGGCGCACCGTGAGCTGCATCTCGCGGTCGAACACCACGCCGCGCACGCCGGGCACGGCGCGGATCGCCTCCAGCTCGGCGGCGCGGAAGGGCTGCGGCACGGCGCCGGGCGGCAGCCCGGGGTTGCCGCGCCAGAAGCGGATGCCTGATTGCAGGAAGCCGCTGACGTCCGACTCGATCTTCGCGCGCACCGCGCTGGTCAGCGTGACGATGCTGACCACCGAGGCGATGCCGATGCAGATGCCCAGCATCGACAGCGCCGAACGCAGCCGGTTGCCCAGCAGGGCCTGCAGTGCCGATTGCAGCGCCTCGCGCCACTGCGCTCGCAGGTGCGACCACCAGCCGCCGCGCCGCGGTGCGGCGTCCTCCGCGGCGGGCCGGGCCGCGTGCGGCTGCGCCGCGGGGGTCCCGCTGTCGCGCAGCACATGGCCGTCGCGCAGCTCGATCAGGCGTTGGGCGTGCGCCGCCACGCCGGCATCGTGGGTGACCAGGATGATGGTGTGGCCGCGCTGGTGCAGCTCGCCCAGCAGCGCCAGCAGCTCGGCGCCGGCATGCGAATCCAGCGCACCGGTGGGCTCGTCGGCCAGGATGATCTGGCCGCCGTTCATCAGCGCCCGCGCGATGGACACGCGCTGCTGCTGCCCGCCGCTGAGCTCGCTGGGCCGGTGGTGCAGCCGTTCGCCCAGCCCCAGGCGCGACAGCAGCTGCTCGGCCCGCTCGCGCCGCGCGCCGCTGGCCACGCCGGCATACACCGCGGGCAGCGCGGCATTGGCGCGCGCGTCCAGCTGCGGCAGCAGGTGGTAGCGCTGGAAGATGAAGCCGAAGCGCTCGCGCCGCAGGGCGGCCAGCTCGTCCGGGGCCAGCGTGCCGACGTCGATGCCGTCGACCAGCAGTTGCCCGCTGCTGGGCACGTCCAGGCAGCCGAGCACGTTCATCAGCGTGCTCTTGCCCGAGCCCGACTGCCCCATGATGGCGACGAACTCGCCAGCCTCGATGACCAGGTTCACGCCGGACAGCGCGGGCACCTCGGTGCCGCCCAGCCCGTAGTGGCGGCCTACGTCGCGCAGCTCGATCAGTGCCATGCCGCCGCCCGGGCTCAGGCCGAGGAGGCCGCGCTCGCCGCGCTGGCGGCGCCGGCCGGGGGTTCGGGCGGCGGCGCCAGCAGCACCTTCTCGCCCGGCTTCAGGCCTTCGTGCACCTGCACGCGGGCGCCGTCCTGCAGGCCGGTGCGCACGATGCGGGCAAGCGCCTGCTGCCGGGCGTCCAGCACGTGCACGGTGTACCGGCCGTCGTCCGCGCGCGGCCCCAGGGCCACCACCGGGATGGTCAGCACCTGCTCGGCGCGCGCCGTCTCGATGCTGACCTGCACCGTCATGTCCGACAGCAGCCGGCGGTCGCGGTTGGGCACCTCGAACAGCACGTTGTAGAACACCGCGTTGCCGGCGCGCTCGGGCACGGGCTGGATCACGCGCACCCGCCCCTCGTGCCGCTGTGCCCGCCCGGCCAGCGTGACGAAGCGGGCCTTCTGGCCCGGCCGCACGTCGCCGATGTCGGCCTCGGCCACGCGGGCGCGCACGGTGATCTCTTCCATGTCGGCCAGCGTCACCATCAAGGGCGTGGACTGCACCGCCGAGACCGTCTGCCCTTCCTGCACCGGCAGGTTGACGACCGTGCCGTCCATCGGGGCGGTGATGGTGGTGTAGCCCAGGCGCAGTTCGCGCTGCGCCAGCTCGGCCTGCAGCCGCTTGAGCCGGGCACTCTGGCCGCGCAGCTCGGCCTCCAGCCGGGCCAGCTCCGCATCGGCCCGATCGCTGTCGGCGGCGGCCGTGGCCTCGCCGCCCAGCAGGCGGTGCTGGCGCTCGGCCTCCAGCCGCGCCAGGTTCAGGCTGGCGCGCAGGCCGTCGATCTGCGCCGCCTGGTAGGCCAGCTCGGCCTCGGTCTGGGCCACGTCGCTGCGGGCCAGGGCCGGGTCCAGGCTGATCAGCACGTCGCCCTTCTTCACCTGCTGGCCGAGTTGCACATGGACCTTCTGCACCTGGCCGCTGACCTGGGCCCCCACATCCACCCGCAGCCGCGGCTGCAGCACGCCGCCGGCCTGCACGAGCTGGGTGATGTCGGCCACCAGCGCTTCGCCGGTGGGCGGCACCGGCGGGGACGGGGGCGGCACCAGGGCGCTGCGCACGCCCCAGGCGCCGGCCGCCAGGGCCAGCACGAGCCCCACGCGCACCCACCAGGAACGCCACAAGCGCCGCAGCGGGCTGGCGCTGCGGACCGGAGAAGAGGAAGTCGTCGGCTGGGGCATGCCTGGGCAGTCTTTCGGCGGGTGAGGGGTCCGGCGCACGGTTGCCATGCGAGGGACATGCGCCGGCCTCGCCCGGAGGGTGCCCTTGCTGCAGTGCAGGGCACCGCAGCCGGGGGGCCGGCTGCGCGGCAGTCGGCAGTCTGGCCGGACCGGCAATTCCCGGGGCTAGGTGTTTTTCCTGCTTTATTTCATTCGTCGAGCAAACTAATAATCACGCGCTTTTCTGCGGGCGCATAAGGCCCGACCACACCGACCAGAAGATGCCTGCTTTCCTGCGCGTGCCGATCGTGGCCGCGTTCGTCACCCTCGCGGGCATCGCGCTGCTGTGGTCGGCACCGGCCTGCCACGCCGGCGAACTCACCGTCACCTGGACGACCACCAACGCCCGCACGCACGCGCTGGGCATCGATGTCGACGACATCTCGCTCGGCTGGACGCTCGGTGCCGGCGCCCGCGGTGCGCGCCAGCAGGCCTACCAGGTTCGCGTCGGCCTGGCGCCGGGCCGCGCCACGACCTGGAACTCCGGGCAGGTGATGTCCGATCGGCAGATTGATGTGCGCCTGCCCGCATCGCTGCGCCTGCAGCCCGCCACCCGCTACCACTGGCAGGTGCGGGCCTGGGACCGGCACGGCCGCCCCGGCCCCTGGAGCACGCCGGCATGGTTCGAGACCGGCCTGGTGTCTGCCGCCGACTGGCAGGGCGCGCAGTGGATCGGCGCCGCGTTCGACGCTGCCGACCAGCCGCGTCCGCTGCTGCGCGGCACGCTGCGGCTGGACCGCCCGGTGCGTCACGCGCGGCTGTATGCCACCGCACGCGGCGTGTACCAGCTGTGGCTCAACGGCCGGCCGGTGGGCGACCAGGCCCTGGCCCCCGGCTGGACGGACTACCACCAGCGCCTGCAGGTGCAGACCTACGACGTCACCCGGCTGCTGCGCCGCGGCGACAACGTCATCGGCGCGGCCTTGGCCGATGGCTGGTACCGCGGCAAGGTGGGCATGGGCTGGCAGGCCGTCTACGGCCGGCAACTCGCGCTGAAGGCCAAGCTGCGGATCACCTATGCGGACGGCAGCACGCAGGACTTCGGCACCGATGCGCAGTGGCGCAGCCTGCCCGGCCCGTACCTTCGAACCGACCTGCAGGACGGCGAGCACTACGACGCGCGGCGCGAGCCCGAGGGCTGGGCCGAGCCCGGCTTCGACGCCAGCGCCTGGCAGCCCGTGGTGCTGCAGCCCGACACCGGCGCGCGCCTGGTGCCGCAACCCGACGAGCCGGTGCGCGCCACCGCCGTGCTCGACGCGCAGGCGCGCCTGCCGGCGCCCGAGGGCGTGTTCGTCTACGACATCGGGCAGAACGTCGTCGGCGTGGCCCGGGTCAGGATCCGCGGCCGCGCCGGCCAGACCGTGCGGCTGCGCCACGCCGAGGAGATCCACCGCCGCGGCGAGCGTCAGGGCCGGCTCTACACCGACAACCTGCGCGGCGCCGCGGCCACCGACAGCTACACCTTCGCGCGCGACGAGACCATCACCTGGCAGCCCCGCTTCACGCAGCACGGCTTCCGCTACATCGAGATCACCGGGGTCGATGCGGCGCCCCGGCTCGGCGACGTGCAGGCCGTGGTGCTGGGCTCGGACCTGCCGGCCACGGGCGAGCTGCGCCTGTCGCAGCCGATGCTCGACCAGCTGGTGCGCAACATCCGCTGGGGGCAGCGGGGCAACTTCCTGTCCATCCCCACCGACACGCCGGCGCGCGACGAACGCCTGGGCTGGACCGGCGACATCAACGTCTTCGCGCCCACCGCCAACCGCCTGCAGGACACGCGGGCCTTCCTCGCAAAGTGGATGGACGACCTGCGCGACGCGCAGCGCCCCGACGGCAACATCCCGGCCGTGGTGCCGTACCCGGGCCTGCAGTTCGGCGAAACCGGCGTCGGCTGGTCGGATGCCTTCATCACCGTGCCCTACGCCGTCTGGCGCGCCAGCGGCGACACCCGCATCCTGCGCCGCAACTGGGCGGCCATGCGGCGCTTCTACGACTTCGTGCACGCCAGCGCCACGGCGGACGGCAACTTGCTGGAAGAGGGCCGCGCCTCGTGGTTCTCGGGTGACTGGCTGAGCCTGGAAGGCGTGGACCGGCTGCGCGAGCACCCGACGATCGCGACCGCGTATTTCGCGCAGGACACGCGCATGATGGCCGAGATGGCCGCGGCGCTGGGCGAGGCGGACTGGGCCCTTGCCGGCCAGGCGCTGGCCGCGCGCATCGGCCAGGCCTTTGCGGCCGCGTACCGCCAGGCGGACGGCCGCATCGAGCCCGGCACGCAGACGGCCTACGCCATGGCGCTGGGCATGGGCCTGCTGGCCCCGGGCGCCGAGCGCGACGCGACCGCGGCGCGCTTCGTCGACAAGCTGATGGCCGACCAGGTCCACCTGAAGACCGGCTTCCTGGGCACGCCGTGGCTGCTGCCGGCGCTGTCCGGCATCGGACGCGACGACCTGGCGATGCGCCTGCTGCTCAACGACGACTACCCCTCCTGGGGCCACGAGATCCGGATGGGGGCCACCACGGTCTGGGAGCGCTGGAACAGCATCGGTGCCGACGGTGCGTTCGGCCCGGTCGACATGAATTCCTTCAACCATTACGCCAACGGCGCCGTGGGCGACTGGATGTTCCAGCACCTGGGCGGCTTGCAGGCGGTCGAGGCCGGCTACCGGCGCGCGCGCATCGCGCCGCTGATGTCGCACCCGGCGCTGAGCTGGGCGCAGGCGAGCCTGCGCACGCCGTACGGCCTGCTGGCCTGCGAGTGGCGGCGCTCGGCCGACGGCCTGCAGCTGCGCGCGCAGGTGCCCGTCGGCACCGAGGCCGAGATCGTGCTGCCAGCGCCTAACGCGCAAAGTGCGCGCGCTGGGCGCCGCGCCGCGGCGCGCGCGCCGGGCGTGCAGCAGGCGCGCTGGAACGATGGGGTGCTGACCCTGCGCGTGGGTTCGGGGCAGTACGACTTCCGCGTGCCGTCGGCGTCAGCGCCGTCGCAGCCGGTGGCGAGCCGGCGCTGATCAGGCCGCGGCCGCCTCGCGCTCGATCGCCTGCAGCACGCGGGCGATGAAGTCGCCGTGCGAAGGCATCTGCTGCACCGTGCCGGCGATGGCCGCGCGCAGGCGCTTGAAGTGCTCGCGCAGCGCCGCCTCGTCCAGCAGGTCGACCGACGGGTCATAGGCCTGCGGCACGATGCCGTGGCCGAGCAGGATCGACACCCACGAAGGTTCGAGGAAGCTCTCCGGGTCGAGGATGGCGACGCGGCCACTGTTGCGGAACAGCTCGATCTGGTGCTGCAGCGAATCGGGAATCGGCATGCCGGCGCAGTAGCGCCAGAACGCGCTGTCGTCGCGCTGCGTCAGCTTGTAGTGCAGGATGATGAAGTCGCGGATCGACTCGTACTGGCGGGCCATCCGGCGGTTGAACTCCGCCGCCAGCGAGGGCTGGCAGTCCCGCTTCGGCAGCAGCTCGACCAGCCGCCCGACGCCGTCCATGATGAGCTGGATGCTGGTGGATTCCAGCGGCTCGAGAAAGCCCGAGGACAGGCCGATCGCGACGACGTTCTTCACCCACGCCGCGCGCCGGCGGCCGGTGGTGAAGCGCAGTTGGCGCGGCGCCTCCAGCGCCGGGCCGTCCAGGCCGTGCAGCAGCAGCCGCGTGGCTTCGTCGTCGGAGGTGTAGGCGTTGCAGTAGACGTGGCCGTTGCCGGTGCGGTGCTGCAGCGGGATGCGCCAGGTCCAGCCGGCCGGCTGGGCCGCCGACACGGTGTAGGGCGTCAGCGGCTCCACGCGCGCGCAGGGCACGGCCTGCGCGCTGTTCACCGGCAGCCAATGGCTCCAGTCCTCGAAGGGGCTGTGCATCGCGCCCTCGATCAGCAGCGCGCGGAAGCCCGAACAGTCGATGAACAGGTCGCCCTCGATGCGCCGGCCGTCACGCAGCTTCACGGCGGCGACGAAGCCGTCCTCGGGGCGCAGCTCGACGTCGACGATGGTGCCCTCGATGCGCTGCGCGCCGCGTGCCATCGCATGCTCGCGCAGGTAGGTGGCGTAGAGGCCGGCATCGAAGTGGAAGGCATACGAATAGGCATTGACAGCCGAGGGCTGCTCGCCCTGCGGCGGCTGGAAGCGGTGCTGGCGCGCCATCACCGTGGCGGTGGACCATTCCTCGTGCGAGGGCATGCCGCCGGCCTGCTGCAGCCGCAGCCAGTAGCTCCACGCCGGGCGGTTGGCGATGGCCGGCCCGAAGCCGCCAAAGCCGTGGAAGAAGCGGTTGCCCAGCCGGCCCCAGTCCTTGAACTCGATGCCGAGCTTGAAGCTGGCCTGGGTCTTGCGGATGAAGTCGGCGCCGTCCAGCCCCAGGGTCTCGTTGTAGTAGCGGATGGGCGGCAGCGTGGCTTCGCCGACGCCGATGGTGCCGATGTCCGGCGACTCCACCAGCACCACCTCGCAGCGGCGGGTGCCGTTGCACAGCAGCTGGGCCAGCGGCGCGGCGGCCATCCAGCCGGCGGTGCCGCCACCGACGATCACGATCTTGCGCAGGGGTGTTGCTTGCATGGGGAACGGACAGGGCCATCAAGACGACGGCCGGACCGGCGTCATGGGCCGCAACAATGGAGCAGCCTCGCTGGCCTGTCGGTAGGTGTTTCCCCCGCTTCATTAGTTTGTCGAGCGAACTATGATCGAACGGACGACCACATATAGCCAACGGCGAGGAGAGCCCATTTTGCTGGTTGATCTTTCCGATGCGGCGGGCCACCAGCAATTGCTCAAGGGCATCAACCGCATGACCCTCGTGCGCCACCTGTGCGCCAACCCGGGGTTGTCGCGTGCCGACCTGGCCGTTGCGGTGCAGCTCACCAAGTCCACCGTCAGCATGCTCGTGCGCGAGCTCATCGACGAAGGCTGGCTCGTGGAGCGCGAGGTGGTCGCCACCGGCGAGCTGGGGCGCCGGCCCACGCCCTTGTTCGTCGACCCGACGCGCCTGGTGCTGGTGGGCAGCGAGGTGGGGATCGACGGCGTGCGTGTCGTGGTCACCTCGCTCACCGGTGAGGTGCTGGCCCAGGTCCGCGCGGGCTACGGTGCGGCGCGCAGCACCAAGGCCTGCATTGCGGTGCTGGCCGGTGCCATGCTCAAGGCCTGCAAGCAGCTCGACGGCGAGAAGCAGCGCGTCATCGGCATCGGCGTCGGCCTGCCCGGTGGGGTGGACGAGGCCAGCGGCTTCCTGCACTTCGCGCCGAACCTGCAGTGGCGCGACGTGCCGGTGGGCGAGCTGCTGGTCGAGAAGCTCACCGGCTCCGCCCTCGCGGGCGTGCCGCTGTTCCTGCAGAACGAGGCTGACGTGGCTGCCATCGGCGAGATGGAATTCAACTCGGCCGAGGCCACCGATCCGCTGCTGTACGTCAGCGTGAACCAGGGCGTGGGCGCCGGCGTCATCGTCGGTGACCGGCTGCTGATGGGGCGGCGCGGCTTCGCCGGCGAGGTCGGCCACATCGTGCTGCAGGTGGGCGGCCCCGAATGTTCCTGCGGCCGCCGCGGCTGTGCCGAGGCGCTGATCGGACCGCGCGCGATGCTGCCCGGTGGCGGCACCGACGACCCGCTGGCCGAGGTGCAGCAGAAGCTGGCCGCCGGCGACGCGGAAACCCAGCGCGCGGTGAAGAAGGCCGGCAACTACCTGGGCGTGCTGCTGCAGAACCTGGCCGCGGCCTATGACCCCGGCTGCATCGTGCTCGGCGGCGCGGCCGTCGAGCTGGGGGATGCCTTCCTGCAGCCCGCGCTGCGCACGCTCAACGGCTATGTCGAGGCGGCCAGCCTCACGCCGCCGCCGGTGCGCATTTCGCGCTTCGGTGCCGATGCGGTGGCCGTCGGTGCCGCGGCGCTGGCGCGCTACCGGCTCACCCGGCCGCTGATCGCGCCGGGCTACATGGCCGGCCGTGAGCTCGCCAAGCAGGAAGCGGCGTGACATGAGCTCGTCGTCCGCGCCTCATTCGCCACCTCACGAGGGCGCCGCTGCCACCGCCGGGCGGGTCGGCGGCAGCGACATGTTCCTGGGCATCGACCTCGGCACCTCGGAGGTCAAGCTGCTGCTGCTGGACGAGCAGGGCGGCATCGTCGGCACGGCTGGCGCGCCGGTGCCGCTGTCGCGCCCGCAGCCGCTGTGGTCCGAGCAGAACCCGGCCGACTGGTGGCACGCCACCGAGGCGGCCGTGGCCGCCCTGCGTGCCGCGCACGGTCCCGCGTTCGCGCGGGTGCGCGCCATCGGGCTGTCGGGCCAGATGCACGGTGCCGTGCTGCTGGGCGCGGAAGACGAGGTGCTGCGTCCGGCCATCCTGTGGAACGACGGCCGCAGCGATG
>CAZXLI010000126.1:0-16741 GCA_964641795.1 uncultured Bordetella sp.
GTTCGGCGCTGCGCGATGGCGCCTCGGGCGTGATGGTGGTCAACGAGCGCGGGCTGAAGGCGCTGGGCCTGAAGCCGCTGGCGCGCATCCACCACCTGAGCGTGATCGGCGGCGACCCGGTGATCATGCTCGACGCGCCGATCGAGGCCACGCAGTGCGCGCTGAAGAAGGCCGGCATGAAGATCGAGGACATCGACCTGTACGAGGTGAACGAGGCCTTCGCGCCGGTGCCGCTGGCCTGGGCGCAGGTGACTGGCGGCAGCCTCGACCGGCTGAACGTGAACGGGGGCGCCATCGCGCTCGGCCACCCGCTGGGTGCCTCGGGCACCAAGCTGATGACGACGCTGCTCAACGCGCTGCAACAGCGCGGCGGGCGCTACGGCCTGCAGACCATGTGCGAAGGCGGCGGCATGGCCAACGTGACGATCGTCGAAAGGTTGTGATGTCATGGCCGCTCCGGTCATCCGTTATGAGCGCGATGGCGCGGTGGCGCTGGCGATCTTCGACCGTGCCGAGCGGCTGAACCCGCTGAGCGTCGAGTTCCAGCAGGGGCTGCGCGGTGTCTGCGCGCAGGTGCGCGAGGACCGCAGCGTGCGCGCGCTGCTGCTCACCGGCGAAGGCCGGGCCTTCTGCGTCGGCGCCGACCTGTCCTCGCTCGGCCAGCCCGACCCCGGCGACACGCGCAGCCTGGGCCCGCGCGTGGCCGAGCAGATGCATGCGCTCTCGAACCGCGTGATCCTCGACCTGCGCGAGCTGCCGGTGCCGGTGCTCAGCGCGGTCAATGGCGCCTGCGCCGGCGCGGGCGTCGGCGTGGCGCTGGCCGCCGACGTGGTGCTGGCCGCGAAGTCGGCCTACTTCTACCTGCCCTTCCTGCCCAAGCTGGGCATCGTGCCGGACCTGGGCACCACCTGGTTCATCGAGCGGCTGGCCGGGCGCGGCCGGGCGCTGGGCCTGTCGCTGCTGGGCGACCGCTTGTCGGCCGAACAGGCGGTGCAATGGGGCGTGGCCTGGGCCGCGCTCGACGATGCGGCGCTGCGCGGCGAGGCGCTGGCCATGGCGCATCGCCTGGCGACGCTGCCCTCGCACGCCGCGCTCGAAGCCCGCCGCGCCTACGACGCCGCGGCGATCAACACCTTGCCGCAGCAGCTGGCCTACGAGGCCGAGCGCCAGCGCGAGCTGCTGGACAAGCCCAGCTTCATGGAAGGCGCCCGCGCCTTCCTGGAAAAGCGGGAACCGCGGTTTGATTGACGGGCATCGTTGTTCGGTTTCAACCTCAGACTACTCGCTCAATCGGAGGAACTCGAAGCCGCCGCCGCCCTGCCAATCAACCGAGGTCGAGATGCCGCCCGACTCACCATCAACGACCTGGCGCAGGCGTGCAGCGGCAATGCTCGAAGCGTGCTCGCCGACCTCGATGCCAACGAATCGCCGATTCATCTTCAAGGCAACGGCGCCTGTGGTGCCGGACCCGAAGTACGGGTCCAACACCAAGTCTCCCGGGTTGCTGCCAATATGGAAAATTCGTGCTAACAAAGACTCGGGCTTCGGCGTGTCGAAGAGTGGCGCCCCGGGAAATAGGGCAAGGACATGCTTCTTTGCGTGATCATTCGTGCCAACTTCGTCAGCAAACCACAGTGTCTCTGGCGTTAGTCCGCGACTGGCGGCCGAGAGAAACTTCTTGAGTCGCGGAACTCCATTTCCGTCTTTGCCGAACCACACATTGCCCTGTGCAATTTCCAGCTCCATGCGCTGCTGGTTGTAGACCCAGCACCGGCCGTTCGGCGGCACATGCTTTCGCCCGTTAGGAGCTGTGATCACATAGAACTGGGCCGCCACGGCGTGACCGGCTTGGACATTTGCCGAGACAGATTGCCAAGGCCCTCTCGGGTCATCGTCATGGTTGGTGTACCGCCCTCGCACATCGTCGGTCATGGTGAGACCATTGCGACCCTTGCCGAATCTGCGTGGATCCCGTGCGTAGACCAGGACGTACTCGTGATTGTTGGAGAAGGCCTTCCGGTTCTCCCGCGTCGTTCGCTGCTGCCAAATGACCGTCGTGACGAACTTGTCTCGGCCAATGGCACGGTCTATGGCGACCTTGAGGTAGTGCACCTCGTGGTCGTCGATGGAAATCCAAACGCTGCCATCCTCGGCAAGCAGCTCCCACACGCGTTTGACGCGTGCAACAACCCCGCGTAGCCACTCCTCATGACATGCATCGTCAACGTAGTGAGTAAATCGCTCTCCGGTGCGGTACGGAGGGTCGAGGTACGCACACTTGACGCGGCCGCCGATCGTCGGCTCGAGGAGCGACATGGCCGCGAGGTTCTCGCCCTGCACCACGACGTTTGCCGTGCCGCTTGGTCCGTAAGACAACCGCTTCACGCGGACTAGACGCCCGTGGCTTGCAGGCAAGACGGCGTACTCGGGCCTGGGCTGCTCTAGAACATTCCTGCTGCTGGAGTAGTCATCCATGAGGTACCTTACGATGCTCTGCTTTCGCCCCAGTTCTTGACCGTGTCGTCCGACGAATCCACGCAACTTGCGCTTGACCTTTTGAACGAGCCAGAGGTGGTCCGCTCCGTCCCCCGAGCAACGACCTTTCGACCCATTCACTACCTCGGCAGCAAGCTTCGATTGGCCCCGACCATCGCCGCTGCACTCGACGAGGCGGATGCTAACCGAGGAACCGTTCTCGATCTGTTCGCTGGCTCCGGGACAACGGCGCTGGCGCTCGCAAGAAACCGGCGGGTCGTGGCCTCTGATATCCAGGAATACTCGCGCGTCCTGTGCAGCGCCCTCCTTGCGCGCCGTCCACCAACAAAGGACATCGTCGCAACCTTCGCACGCAGACTGCAAGCGGGTTCACCACTAGTCGACGCCCTGCGCAACGCGGTCGAACCCCTCATCGACTTTGAACGTGCGGCGTTGAAGGCCGCCGCCCGTGGAGACGCGGAGGCCATCTGCTGGGTGCTGGAGCATGGCTCCATTCTGGCAGCGGAGCGCGGGCTTGGTGCTTGCCCTTCGCCGGAACTCCAAGACCGCCTGACAGAGGTCAGCCAGCGGCTGGCAAGGGCGGGTTTGGCTGGGTCGCCGGCAGCGACCACCGTTCGCTACTTCGGCGGAGCCTACTTCTCATACCAGCAGGCGGTTGAACTTGACTGCCTGGCAGCGCTTGCCGCCGATGGCTTTTCCTCGAAACTGTCGGACCTGTTCACGGCGGCACTGCTGAGCACCGCGAGTGACAGCGTCAACACCGTCGGAAAGCAGTTTGCGCAGCCTATCCGGCCGCGGTCCAAGCACGGAGGAGTAAAGCGTCACCTGCTCGCGAAGATCGATCGCGACCGCCGGCGCGACGTAAAGGCGGTGTATCTGGACTGGCTCCAGCGATACGCAAGTCACGAGGTTCCTGGGGCAGGGCATGCGGCCATACGGGCCGATTTTCGGGAAGTGCTACAGCGTCTTGCGGGCAAGTACACGGTTGTCTACGCCGATCCACCGTACACGCGGGACCACTACAGCCGCTTCTATCATGTGCTCGAAACGATGGCGCGACGAGACAATCCGTCGATTGCCCGCAATCCTGGCTCAGCGGAAACCGAACTGAGCCGAGGCCTCTATCGAGACGACCGACACCAGTCACCGTTCTGCATCAAGAGCCAGGCTGCCGGCGCTTTCCGCGAACTCTTCCAGTTGGCGTCCGATAGTGGAGCCAACATGGTGCTGTCCTATTCGCCGTTCGAGTCGGGCGCTCATCCGCGGCTGATGCAGATCGACGCTCTGCTGGCCCTGGCCCGCGAGTTCTACAAGAGCGTAGAACTGGAGTCAGTCGACGGCGTTAGCCACAGCAAGCTCAACCACTCGAGCCTGAACTTCGAAATGCCGCCCGAAGCTGAGGTCCTGATGATTTGTCGACTCATACGGTAAGTCGCCGCCAGAGCGGCGCATCTGGCCACGCTGCCCGAACAACTGCGGCCTCGAATTCGATCCGCCGCATCCTGGGTCCAGGCTCAGCGTTGCTGTCGAGGAGTGCCGCCATTTCCTGGTGGCCTGGCGACCCAGGCATCAGAAGCATGTACAGAAACGATCGCGTTGCGACACGAACGAACACCCCGATGGGGCGCTCTCCGGTCGGGTAGCTGAGCCCTCGGCCGGCGCGCAACTCAAACCGGTAGTTGTGGCTCTTCGTGACGACGGCCGGCCGAAGCTCATGCTCACCAAGCGTTCCGTCGGCGCGCACATGAAAGAGGTATGCGTTTCGTTTAATGGTCTCAGATGCGCCAAGGAACTTGATGAACATTTCCTTGCTGAAGTTGGCCTGCATCCTCCCGTCATCGGTTCCCTTCGGAATCTCGGCCACAAGTACAGGGGTCGCGTCACTGACCGGTGGAACTTCATCGGCAGTCTCCAATTGCTCATCGGCAGCAGGCGATACTGCCGAGTCCGGCCCTGCGATTGCTGCTTCGCCTGAAAGCGCCTCTTCTACCTCGGCTGGTACCTCGATCCCCGATTCATGCATTGCGCGCCGACGGGCGGCATTGCGCTCCAGCAGGGTCACTACCTGAGCATCGGCAGGGTCGCGCAGGCAGGGGCCCGTGCGCTGAAGGAATGCATCCCACCGGTGGCGCAGGTCGACCATCTTCGCTGCACTCAGCTCTTGGACCGAGAATGCTTCGATGTTCCATCGCAGCCCGCCGACCGTTAGGTTGCCGGAACCGGTCAACAGGAATCCACCCTTTCCGTGGTCGAACCACGCAAATTTCGGATGAAAGATGGACCTGGGTCGGGGTGGAATCAGAACCCGTGCTCCCAGATTCTCGTGCTGACGTTGGACCGCAGTCAGTTCGTTCACCGCAGCCATATTCGTGATGGCATCGACCCCGACAACAAGATCGAAGGCTCCACGATCTACGAATCGGGTAAACCTCGCGTCCTTCAAGAAGAGTCGAACGCCTCCCGACGAGAGAAATGCGAATGCGCCGCCGCCGGCTTTCGCGCCTTCGCACGCCTCCAGTAACGAGTCAATCAGGTAGTCGCTTTCCGGGTCAGTAGGGTCTTGGATTCTCAGGGCCAATTCAGATGCCTCCACAGCTTCTTGCCTGGGCCGGCATCTCAACACATTTCAAGTCATTTTCGTGGGCTTGATCGAGAGGGATGGCCTGTATCACGGACCAAGCTCTGCAATTGTCGCAACTCAAGCCCCCAGCCAGCGCGCCAATTCCCGCTGCAGCGTGTCCAGTGTCAATGGCTTGGTCAGCACCGCGTCCATGCCCACCGCCGCGCAGGCGCGGCGGTCGGAGTCGCCGGCATGCGCGGTCAGCGCGACGATGGGGGCGCCGGGCCACAGTGCCTGCTGCTGCATCGCGCGCAGCCGGCGCGTGGCTTCCAGGCCGTCCATGCCGGGCATCTGCAGGTCCATCAGCACCAGGTCGGGCGGGTGGGCCTGGCAGGCCTGCAGCGCCTCGGTGCCTTCGTTGGCGATGCGCACGCGCAGGCCCAGCGCGCGCAGGAATTCGGAGCCCACCAGCTGGTTCACCGGGTTGTCTTCCACCAGCAGCACATTGGCGTCGCGGCGCAGCAGCGGGGCCGGTGCCTGCGGCTGCACCGGCTCGCCGGCGCCGGCCAGCAGCGCACGCAGCGTGGCCGGCGTGAGGGGCACCAGCTCGTGGCCGATGCCCAGTGCGCGCGATTCGGTCTCGATCGCCGGCTGGTACCAGTCGGGGCGGATCACCAGGTGCAGCGCGGCCTGCGGCAGTGCGTCGTGCAGCGGTTGCAGTCGCGCCTCAGGGCCCAGCGCCTGCTCGGCCACCAGCACCAGCTGCGGTGCGCGATGCCGCGTGGGTTCGCCGCGCGCCAGCGCCTGCGCGGCGTCGATTGCGGCGGCCAGGGTCGGCAATGTCTCGGCGCTGCCGCCGTGGCGCTCGAATCGGGCTGCGGTCCAGCATGCGGCCACCGGGTTGGGGTAGACCAGCCAGACATGCCGGCCGGCCGGCGGCGGCGCAATCGGCACGGCCTGCTCGTCAGGCGACAAAGTGAGCGTCAGCACCATCGCCGCGCCGTTCTCGTGGGCTGGGTCCAGCGCCAGCTCGCCGCCCATCGCGCGCGCCAGCCGGCGCGCGATGGCCAGGCCCAGGCCGGTGCCGCCGTGGGCGCGCGAGAGGCGCTCGTCGCCCTGCACGAAGGCTTCGAACACCCGCTCGCGCTGCGCCGGCGCAATGCCGGGCCCGCTGTCCTCGATGCGCACCGTCAGATCGATCCGGCCGTCGGGCCCGAGCCGCGATGTGCCGCGCACGCTGATGTAGCCGTGCTCGGTGAACTTGATCGCATTGCCCAGCAGGTTGTTGATGACCTGCTGCAGCAGGCGGCTGTCGCCGACCATCTGCTCCTGCTCGCCATGCCAGTCGTACAGCAGGGCCAGCGGCCGGCCGGTGACCAGCGGCATCACGCCGCGCAGCGCATCGGCCAGCAGCTGCGGCATGTCGAAGGGCCGCGGCTGCAGCTCGACCCCACCGGCTTCGATGCGGGAGAAATCGAGCACGTCGTTGATCACCCGCAGCAGCGCCTGGCCCGATTGCAGCGAGGTCTCCAGGTAGCGCCGCTGCGGCGGCCGCTCGGCCTGGCGCAGCGCCAGCTCGGTGAGGCCCAGCACGCCGTTCAGCGGGGTGCGGATCTCGTGGCTCATCTGCGCCAGGAAGATCGACTTCGCGGCGTTCGCCATCTCGGCCTCGCGCTGGCGCTGCTCGGCCAGCGCCAGCGCGGCCTGCAGCCCGGCGGTGCGCTCGGCCACCAGCGCCTCGAGTTGCGCGCGCTGCTGCTCCAGCGCCAGCAGCGCCATCTTCTCGGCATGCACGTCCGACACCGTGCCGGTGATGAAGCGGGCCTGGCCATCGTCGCCCGGCCACACGCGGCCGCGGCCGCGGATCCAGCGCCAGCTGCCATCGCCATGCAGGTAGCGCACTTCGTAGTCGAAGCGGCCCAGCGTGCGAATGGCTTCATCGTAGGCATCGCGGAAGCGCTGCCGATCGTCGAGGTGCACGCGGGCGGTGGCGGCGCCGCGCACGTTGGGCATGTCGTCGGGGTGCAGGTCCAGCAGCTCGAAGAAGCTCTCCGAATACCAGATGCCGCCGGTCAGCAGGTCGCGTTCCCAGTGGCCGTCGCGCGAGCCGGCCAGCGCACGTTCCAGCTGCGGCAGCCGGCGGCTGGGGTCAGCGGCAGTCATGGCAGGTCGCGGCGAAGAGCCTCGATGGGAGTGCAAGTCACTCTACCACCCGGTACCGCGGGACAGTATCCGGATTCGTCGGAAGCGACGATGTGCCGCCGCGGCCCGTACGCCTACGATGGCCCGCGCCGCCCACGCCAACAGGAGACGTCCCGCCATGTTCGGATTGATGCAGGACAGGCCGCTGCTGATCTCGTCGCTGATCGAGCATGCCGCCACCTTCCATCCCCACACCGAGGTCGTTTCGCGCTTGCCCGAGGGCACCATGCACCGCGGCACCTGGGGCAGCCTGCGCGACGATGCCAAGCGCGTGGCCAATGCGCTGTCATCGCTGGGCATCCGGCCCGGCGACCGCGTGGGCACGCTGGCCTGGAACGGCTACCGCCACCTCGCGCTGTACTACGGCGTGTCGGGCTCGGGTGCGGTGCTGCACACGGTGAACCCGCGGCTGTTTCCGGAGCAGATCGACTACATCGTCAACCATGCCGAAGACCAGCTGCTGTTCTTCGACACCACGTTCGCGCCGCTGGTCGAGAAGCTCGCGCCGAGGTTGAGCAGCGTCAAGGCCTTCGTCGCGATGACCGACCGCGCGCACCTGCCGGCGCTGACGCTGCCGGCGCCGCTGCTGTGCATGGACGAGCTGCTCGCCGCGCAGAGCGCCGACTACACCTGGCCCGCGTTCGACGAGCGCACCGCCTCGTCGCTCTGCTACACCTCGGGCACCACCGGCAACCCCAAGGGCGTGCTGTACTCGCACCGCTCGACGATGCTGCACACGCTGATGGAGCTGGCGCCGGACACCTTCGGCCTCAGCTCGCGCGAGACCGTGCTGCTGGTGGTGCCGATGTTCCATGCCAATGCCTGGGGCACGCCGTACGCGGCCGCGATGATCGGCGCCAAGCTGGTGCTGCCCGGCCCGCACCTGGACGGCGCCAGCGTCTACGCGCTGATGCGCGACGAGAAGGTCACCTTCTCGCAGGGCGTGCCGACGGTGTGGATGATGCTGTTCCAGTACCTGGACGCGAACCCGCAGCTCAACCCGCGCGATCTGGGCATGAAGTGCGTGGGCATCGGCGGCGCGGCGGTCTCGCGCGCGATGCTCGAGCGCTTCGAGAACCAGTTCGGTGTCGAGGTCACGCAGGGCTGGGGCATGACCGAGACCAGCCCGATCGGCGTGATCAGCAAGCTGCTGCCCAAGCACGACGCGCTGGCGCCGGACGACCTGGTGAAGGTCAAGCTCAAGCAGGGCCGCGGCGTCTGGGGCGTGGAGCTGAAGATCGTCGACGAGGCCGGCCAGGCGCTGCCCTGGGACGGCCAGGCCTTCGGCCACCTGCTGGTGCGCGGGCCCTGGATCGCCAGCGGCTACTTCAAGGGCGAGGGCGGCTCGGTGCTCGATGCCGAGGGCTATTTCCCCACCGGCGACGTGGCGACGATCGATGCCGACGGCTACCTGCAGCTGGTCGACCGCGCGAAGGACGTCATCAAGTCCGGCGGCGAATGGATCTCGTCGATCGACCTCGAGAACGCGGCGATGGGCCACCCGGCGGTGGCCGAGGCCGCGATCATCGGCGTATCGCACCCGAAATGGCAGGAACGCCCGCTGCTGCTGGTGGTGCTGCGGCCCGGCCAGCAGGTGAGCCGCGACGCGCTGCTCGACTACCTGGGCGGCCGGGTCGCCAAGTGGTGGCTGCCCGACGATGTGGTGTTCGTGCCCGAGCTGCCGCACACCGCCACCGGCAAGCTGCTGAAGACCCGGCTGCGCGAGCAGTACCGGGACTATCGTTTGCCAGGGGCCTGACCCGCTCACTTCGCGCGTATCGTCAAACCATGGACATTGCGCTGACGCCCGAGGAGCAGGCCTTTCGCGACGAGGTGCGGCGCTTCCTCGACGAAGCGCTGACGCCCGAGCTGCGCGCCGCCGGCCGGCGCTGCTCGGGCATCTTCACCGAGTACCCGGCCGGCAACGACTGGCACCGCGTGCTGGCGCGCCGCGGCTGGAGCGTGCCGCACTGGCCGGTCGAGCATGGCGGCACCGGCTGGACGCCGATGCAGCACTACCTCTTCGCCAGCGAGCTGCATGCGGCCGATGCACCGCCGCGCGCGCCGATGGGCCCGCAGATGGTGGCGCCGGTGCTCATCGCCTTCGGCACGCCGGCGCAGCAGCAGCGCTGGCTGCCCGGCATCCGCGCCGGCGACGACTACTGGTGCCAGGGCTACTCCGAGCCCGGTGCGGGCTCGGATCTCGCGTCGCTGCAATGCAGGGCGATCCGCGAGGGCGACCACTACCTGATCAACGGCACGAAGATCTGGACCACCCACGCCCACCATGCCAACCGCATGTTCTGCCTGGTGCGCACCAGCCGCGACGGCAAGGCGCAGCAGGGCATCAGCTTCCTGTGCTTTGATTTCAAGTTGCCGGGCATCACGGTGCGGCCGATCCCCAGCATCTCGGGCGACCACGAGCTGAACCAGGTGTTCTTCGACGACGTGCGCGTGCCGGCCGACGCGCTGATCGGCGAAGAGAACCAGGGCTGGGCCATTGCCAAGTACCTGCTGCAGCACGAGCGCGGCGGCGCCTGGGCGCCGCTGCTGCAGGCGCGCTGGCGCCGGCTGCGCGCGGCGCTGGCCGCGGCGTTCGAAGGCCCCCGCGCCGCGCGGCCCGAGCACGCCGACCTGCGCCTGCAGCTGGCCGAGCTGCGCGTGCGCATCGACGCGCTGCAGGCGCTGGAGCTGCGCACGCTGCGTGCGCAGGCCGCGGGCGCGCCGGTGGGCGTGTCGCCTTCCATCGGCAAGCTGCTGGCCACCGAGCTGATGCAGGCGCTGACCGAGCTGCACCTGCAGATCGCCGGCACCGACGCGCTGGCGCGCGTGCCGCTCGAAGCGGCCGAGGCGCATGCGCTGCCGGTCGACGAAGACGCGGTGTTCGCGCTGTCGTCCTATTTCAACGACCGCGCCGCGTCGATCTACGCCGGCACCAACGAGGTCCAGCGCAACCTCGTGGCCGCTCATCTTCTGCGATAGCCATGTCAACCCAAGCGATGTGGGATGCCGACACCGACGCCCAGCTGCGCGACAGCCTCGCGCGCTTCCTGGCCGGCGGCCAGGCCGCCGACCCGGCGCGCCTGTGGCACGGGCTGGCGCGCGAGCTCGGCCTGGCGGGCGCCGCGCTGCCCGAAGCGGCCGGCGGCCTGGGCGGCGGCTTCGCCGCGCACCTGGGCATCCTGCAGACGCTGGGCGAGGCGATGGCCGCGGAGCCCTACCTGTCCAGCGCGGTCATCGGCGGCGGCGTGCTGCAGCGCGCCGGCAGCTTGCGCGCGGCGGCCCTGCAGCGCGAGCTGGCCGCCGGCGACCAGCTGCTGGCCTGGGCGCACCAGGAGCCCGGCATGCGCGATGCGCTGGACGACATCGGCTGCACGCTGCGCTACCAGGCCGGCGCCTTCACGCTGCATGGCCGCAAGCGGGCGGTGGCGATGGCGGGCGGCACGCCGCTGCTGATCGTCAGCGCGGGCCTGGCCGGCTCGGGCGAGCGGGTGCTGGCGCTGGTCGACCTGGGCGCGCCGGGCCTGCTGCAGCGCCCGCTGCACACGCCCGATGGGCTGCCCGCGGCCGAGCTGCTGTTCGACGGCGTGCTGGTGACCGAAGAGGCGCTGCTGTGCGCGCCCGACCAGGGCCAGGCGCTGATCGAGCGCACGCTCGACGAGGCCACGCTGGCCGTCTGCGCCGAGGCGCTGGGCCTGATGCAACGCCTGATCACCGACACCATCGCCCACCTGCGCGAGCGGCGCCAGTTCGGCGCGCCGCTGGCCAGCTTCCAGGTGCTGCAGCACCGGCTGGCCGAGATGCACATCGCGCGCGAGCAGGCGGTGGCCATCACCGAAGCGGCGGCCGATCAGCTCGAGGCCGAGCCGCCGCAGCGCGCGCTGGCGGTGTCGTCGGCCAAGGTGGCGGTGAACCGCGCGCTGCGCTGCGTGGGCCAGGGCGCGGTGCAACTGCACGGCGCGATGGGTGTCACCGAGGAGCTGTTTGCCGCACGGCTGTTCCGCCGCGCCACGCAACTCGAGCTGATGTTCGGCAGCACCGTGCAGCACCTGCGCCGCATCGACGCGTTGATGGGCTGATGCGCTGATGCGCTGACCCGTTGCATCGCCCCGGCACGCCACAAAATGCCGGCCCAGCGGGGAGGGATGCGATGCGAAGCTTGTACATGACCTGGGCGGCCGCCATGGCCGCCCTGGCGATCACCACCAGCGCGAGCGCGCAGGACGGCGTGCGCTACGTGCGCGGCACGCTGGTGAACCTGCGTGCCGCTGCAGACCGCACATCGGCGGTGCTGGCGCGCTTGCGGCTGGACACGCCGGTGCAGCTGCAGGGGCCGGACAGCGGCGAGTTCTGTGCCGTCACGCCCTTGCGCGGGCACCCGGCGCCTGGGTTCATCGCCTGTGCGCTGCTGGCGCCGCGCGAGCTGGGTGCAGCCGCGCTGGCGGCTGAGCTGAAACCCTGGCGTGAGGCCTACGAAATCTTGCTCGCGCAGCGCGGCAGCACCACGCCGCTGCCACCGGCCGCCCGGCGGCTGCTGCTGGATCCGCGCGAGGCACTGGCCTTGCTGGAAAAGCAGTTCTACCTGCGGCCCTCGATCGAGACACTGGCGTGGTACGGCGGCCTGGCCGAAGACCTGGCCTACCTCGGTGGCCAGACCGAGCTCGACGGTCCTGGCTCGCCAGCGCTGGTGTCGCGTCCGGACTGGCTGCCGGCAGCGCGCGCGGGCTGGCGCACGATGATCTCGCTGCTGGAACAGGGCTGGGCGCCCGACGACCGCTGGCCTGCTGCCGGCCCCCTGCGCTACATGGCAGCGGCCAGCACCGAGCCTGAGGATGCGCCCTACCGGCACTGGCTGGTGCCAGTCAAGCCCTCGCTGTGGCGCGAGGACGGCGCGCTGTATGCCACCAGCGGCGAACCCCTGACCCGCCGTCGCCTGCTGCGCGGCGCAGCGGGTGCAGCGGGTGCGGTCTACGCTGCCGAGATCAGCGCCGCATGGGACATGCAGGCCTTGGTGCAGTCGCCCAACCAGGCCGGTGGCTTTCGCGCTGCGGGCCCGCTGCTGGAGTTCCTCAAGGGTCAGGCGAATGCCCCCCGGCTGAAGTTCGTGCACCGGGCCAGCTACGCGATCGACGGCATGCTGGGCACCGTGGGGGCCGAGCTGACCACGCCCGACGCCGGGGTCTGGATCTGGGCCCTGGGCCGCGAAGGCCTTGCCGCGGCCACGCAGTTGCAGCTGAGCTCGCAGCACCAGCACTGTGGTCCGAACGAAGGCATCCGCGTCACGCTGCCTGCGCCGCGCCCACGGGATCCGCTGGCCTACCTGGTCACGCTGAGGCCGCTGGAGCCGGCGCGTGTGAAGGTCAGCGCGCTCGGCAGCCTGCAGCGCGCCGCCGACGCCAGCAGCGGCGATGGCGGCATGCGCTACCAGGGCTGGCGCTTCGACCTCGACGGCGACGGCCAGCCCGATCTGCTGGTGCTGCAGGGCCGCGGCAAGGCCGTGCTGCCCACCAGCGGCCTCTACGCCAACAGCACCCAGGGTGACGACAGCTTGCTCAACATCGTCTGGGCCAACATTGACGGGGTGTGGAAGCGCGTGGCCTATGCGGCCGAAGACGGCTGCACCTGAGCGAGCAGGCCTTGCGCGCGCAACAGCAGGCCGCAGCAGAACAGCGCCTCGGCCAGCGCCTCGCCGCATTCCTCCAGCGCCTGCCAGGCCAGCGTGCGGCCAAACAGGTCCAGCGCCAGCGCGCCACAGCCCACCAGCACCGCGGCCACCATCAGCCGCAGCGCCGGCCGCGGCCAGCGCTGCCGCCGCAGCCAGGCCAACACCAGCAGCCCGCCGATGCCGTAGCCGAGCATCGGCGCGTCGCCCCACAGCCCCATGCGCTGCGGGTCACCGTCGAAGGCGTGGAACAGCAGCCAGTCCTTCAGCCGCTCGTGGCCCATGAAGCGCTCGTCCAGGGCCAGGCAGGCCAGCATCAAGGCCAGCCCAGCCCAACCGCGCTGGCCGGCGCGCTCGGCCAGCGCCAGCAACAGCGCCAGCGTGGCGGCCGACCACAACAGGCTCGATTGCAGCCAGGCCAGTGGCGCGTCTTCCGTGGCTACCGCCTGCTCGAGCCAGGGCCAATGGGCCACGATCATCGCGGCCATCAACAGCGCCAGGCCCAGCAGAACGCCGGCCACCAGGGGGCCCGCGCGCAGTGGCGGTGCGGCGGGGCGGGCTTCGAGCGGGGCGGCAGGGCTCATCGGGCGCGAGGGGAGAACGCGGAGGGTCGGATGATGCCCGCAGGCGAGGCCCGCGGTTCGTCGCTTCGGACGATGGTCGGGCCGGGTGGCCGGCGCGAAGATCACCGCTTCATGAACAGGAGCGCGAGCCATGGCCGGACCCCTGGCGGGACTGAAGGTGGTGGAGATGGCCGGCATCGGCCCGGGCCCGTTCGCCGCGATGCTGCTGGCCGACCTGGGCGCCGAGGTGCTGCGCATCGCCCGGCCCGGCACGCCGGTGCTGGCGCATGACGTCACCGCGCGCAGCCGTGCCACCGTGGCGCTGGACCTGCGGCAGGCCGCGGGCGTCGAGGCCGCGCTGCGCTTCATCGAACGCGCGGACGTGCTGGTCGAGGGCTTCCGCCCCGGCGTGATGGAGCGCCTGGGCCTGGGGCCCGAGGCCTGCCACGCGCGCAACGCGCGGCTGGTGTACGGCCGCATGACCGGCTGGGGCCAGCACGGTCCGCTGGCGCAGGCGGCGGGCCACGACATCAACTACATCGCCATCAGTGGCGCGCTGCATGCGATCGGCCGTCCTGGCGAGGCGCCGGTGCCGCCGCTGAACTACGTCGGCGACTTTGGCGGTGGCGGCATGCTGCTGGTGGTGGGCGTGCTGGCCGCGCTGCTGGAGGCGCGGCAATCGGGCCGCGGCCAGGTGGTGGACGCGGCGATGAGCGATGGCGCCGCGCTGCTCTCGGCCTTCATGTACGGCTTCAAGGCCGCCGGCCGCTGGAGCAACCAGCGCGGCGAGAACATGCTCGACGGCGGCGCGCATTTCTACGACAGCTATGCCTGCGCCGACGGACGCCACATCGCCATCGGCGCGATCGAGCCGCAGTTCTATGCCGAGCTGCGCGAGCGCTGCGGCATCCACGATCCGATCTTCGACGCGCAGATGGACCCCACGCGCTGGCCGCTGCTGAAGCTGAAGCTGGCCGACATCTTCCGCACCCGCACGCGCGACGCATGGTGCGCGCTGCTCGAAGGCAGCGACGCCTGCTTCGCGCCGGTGCTCGACTGGGACGAGGCGCCGCAGCATGCGCACAACCGCGCGCGCGAAACCTTCGTCACGCTCGACGGCGTGGTGCAGCCGGCGCCGGCGCCGCGTTTCTCGCGCACGCCGGCCGCGCCGCCGACACGCCAGCAGGTCACCACGCCCGAGGCCGCGCTGCGGGCCTGGGGCGCCGATGCTTCCAAATCCTAGCGCACAACATGAGCGACCCTTCCCTGACCCAGGCCCTGCGCAAGGGCCGGCGCGAGCGCCCTGACGAGACCGCCGCCATCTGCGGCGCCGAGCGCATCACCCGCGCGCAGCTGGCCGATCGCGTCGCGCGTCTGGCCGGCGTGCTGCAGACGCTCGGCATGGCGCCGGGCGACCGCGTCGGCATGCTGAGCCTCAACTCGATCCGCTTCATCGAGTACTTCTACGGCTGCTGGTGGGGCGGCGGCGTCGTCAACCCGGTGAACATCCGCTGGAGCTCGAAGGAGGTCGCGTACTCGCTGGACGATTGCGACACCCGCATCCTGATCGTCGACGACACCTTCGCGCCGATGGTGCCGGCGCTGCGCGCCTTGTCGAAGAGCCTGGCCACCGTGATCTACCTCGGCCGCGGGCCGGTGCCCGAGGGATTGCTCGACGGCGAGGCCCTGATCGCACAGCAGGCGCCGGTGCGCGATGCCGGCCGTGGCGGCCAGGACCTGGCCGCGGTGATGTACACCGGCGGCACCACCGGCCACCCGAAGGGCGTGATGCTCAGCCACGCCAACCTGTACCTCAACGCGCTCAGCAACATGGGCACGGTGCCGCGGCAATCGGTGCGCGCCTCGCTGGTGGTGGCGCCGATGTTCCATGTCGCCGGCTGCGGCGTCTCGATCATCAACCTGATGCGCTTGGCGACGATGGTCATCGTGCCGGCCTTCGACGAAGTGGCGATCCTCACCGCGCTGCAGGAGCACCGCGCCAACGAGCTGTTCCTGGTGCCGACGATGATCCAGCGCGTGGTCGACCATCCGCGTTTCGCCGAGTTCGACCTGTCCAGCGTGAAGCTCGTGCTGTACGGCGCCGCGCCGATCGATGCCGCGCTGCTGGCGCGGGCGATGGAACGGCTGCCCGGCGCCGGCTTCGCGCAGGCCTATGGCATGACCGAGCTGTCGCCCACCATCACCGTGCTGGTGCCCGAGCAGCACCTGCCCGGCCCGAACCAGGCGCGCTGGCTGCGCGCCGCCGGCCGGCCGGTGCCGATTGCCGAGGTGCGGGTGGTCGATGCTGAAGGGCGCGACTGCCCGGTCGGCACCGTCGGCGAAATCTGCGCGCGCGGCCCGATGGTGATGCAGGGCTACTGGAACAAGCCGGCCGAGACCGCCGCGGCGCTGCAGGACGGCTGGATGCACACCGGCGATGCCGGCCGCTTCGACGAGGACGGCTTCCTCTACGTCGTCGATCGGCTCAAGGACATGGTGGTCACCGGCGGCGAGAACGTCTACTCGGCCGAGGTCGAGAACGCGATCGCGCAGCTGCCGCAGGTGGCGATGTGCGCGGTGATCGGCGTGCCGGACGACCGCTGGGGCGAACGCGTGCATGCGGTGATCGTGCTGCGCGAAGGCGCCTCGCTCGACGAGGCGGCGGTGGTGGCGCACTGCAAGACCCTGATCGCCGGCTACAAGTGCCCGCGCAGCGTGGAATTCCGCGCCGCGCTGCCGATCACCGCGGCCGGCAAGCTGCAGAAGTTCGCGCTGCGCGAGCCCTACTGGGCCGGGCGCCAGCGCCGCGTCAATTGACCGTTATCGGAGAGAAGAGATGCCGCTGAACTTCGACCGCAGCTGGAGCGATGGCGACCTGGACGAGCTGCGCCGCTCGGCCGCGCGCTTCATCGACAGCGAGATGGTGCCGCACGACGAGGAATCCCGCCGGCGCGGCCATGTCGGTGCCGAGATCTGGCGCCAGGCCGGGGCCCTGGGCTTCCTGTGCGCCGACATTCCCGACGAATTCGGTGGCGGCGGCGGCGACTTCCGGCACGAGGCGGTGTTCTACGAGGAGATGGGCCGCCGCGGCTTGAGTGGCATGGCCACCTCGGTGCATTCGATCGTCGCGCACTACTTCCTGAACCATGGCACGGCCGCGCAGAAAGAACGTTATCTGCCGCGGCTGGCCCGCGGCGAGCTGGTCGGCGCGATCGCGATGACCGAGCCCGGCGCCGGCTCCGACCTGCAGGCGGTGCG
>CAZXLI010000127.1:0-16459 GCA_964641795.1 uncultured Bordetella sp.
GAGCACTCGATCGTCAACATGTTCCTGTTCCCCTCGGGCCTGATGCTCGGCGGCAAGTTCACCTGGGCCGACTACTTCCTGTGGAACGAGATCCCCACGGTGATCGGCAACCTGGTCGGCGGCCTCACCTTCGTCGGCGCCACGCTGTATTCCACGCACTACAAGACCGCGCCGAAACGCGTGCTGGCTTGACCCACCCCCGAAGCGCCTGCGGCGCTTCCCCCTCAAGGGGGCCACGCCAGCGGCCCGGCAAAGCCGGTTCCGCGGCGTGCGCTTGGGAAGGGCGAAGCGGTAGCGAGCTATGCTGAGACTTTCGATCGGCCAGCATTCCTCGGCCGGCCGCCAGGCGCAGAACCAGGACTTCCACGGCGCGGTGGTGCCGGCGGCCGAGCTGCTGCAGCGCAAGGGCGCGGTGGTCGCGCTGGCCGACGGCATCGGCTCCAGCCGCGTCAGCCACATCGCCAGCGCGGCCGCCGTGCACGGCTTCCTCGAGGACTACTACTGCACCTCGGAAGCCTGGACCGTCAAGCGCGCCGCGCAGCGGGTGCTGGCCGCCACCAACTCCTGGCTGCATGCGCAGACACAGCGCGGCGACGGCCGCTACGACAAGGACCTGGGCTACGTCTGCACCTTCAGCGCGCTGGTGTTCAAGGGTCGCGAGGTGCACCTGCTGCACGTCGGCGACGCGCGCATCTACCGCGTGCATGCCACGGCGCTGGAGCCGCTGACCGAGGACCACCGCGTGCACCTGGGCGGCGGCGAGCTGCTGCTGGGCCGCGCTTTAGGCATCGATGCGCATGTCGAGGTCGACTACGCGCACTGGCCGGCGCAGCCGGGCGAGTTGTACCTGCTGGCCACCGACGGCGCCTACGAGCACCTGGATGCGGCCGCGGTGAACGGCGCGCTGGCGCAGCACGCCACCGACCTCGATGCCGCGGCACGCGCCCTGGTGGCGCTGGCCGAGGCGCGCGGCAGCACCGACAACCTGACGGTGCAGCTGGTGCGCGTCGACGCGCTGCCGGCGCCGGAGGCCACCGAACTGCCGCTGCAGCGCCAAGGCCTGCGCCTGGCGCCGCCGCTGAAGCCGCGCCAGGTGTTCGAGGGCTACACCATCGTGCGCGAGCTGCAGGTCAGCGCGCGCAGCCACGTGCACCTGGCCGTCGACAACGACAGCGGGGCCACCGTGGCGCTGAAGACGCCCTCGGTCGACCTGCGCGAGGACGCCGACTACCTCGACCGCTTCGTGCTCGAGGAATGGGTGGCGCGCCGCGTCGACAGCCCGCACGTCATCAAGGCCATCGACAGCGGCCGCCCGCGCGAGCACCTGTTCGTCGCACTCGAGTACGTCGAGGGCCAGACGCTGGCGCAGTGGATGACCGACCACCCGGCGCCAGCGCTGGACACCGTGCGCGGCCTCGTCGAGCAGATCGCCCGCGGCCTGCAGGCCCTGCACCGCAAGGAAATGCTGCACCAGGACCTGCGGCCCGAGAACCTGATGATCGACCGCCACGGCACCGTGAAGATCATCGACTTCGCCGCGGTGCACGTCGCTGGCCTGACCGAAGGCACCGGCAGCGAACGGCCCGAGGCGCTGCGCGGCGCGCTGCAGCACACCGCGCCCGAGTACTTCACCGGCCAGGGCGGCAGCGCGGCCTCGGACCTGTTCTCGCTGGCCGTCATCACCTACCAGCTGCTGTGCGGCCAGCTGCCCTATGGGCTGCAGGTGCCGCGCGTGCGCCAGCCGGCCGACCTGCACAAGCTGCAGTACACGCCGCTGCGCACGCACCGGCCCGAGCTGCCGCCCTGGCTGGACGCGGTGCTGCGCAAGGCGCTGCACCCGCAAGCAGCGCGGCGGCAGGAGGCGCTGTCGGAGTTCGTGCACGACCTGCGGCACCCGGGGCCGGCGTTCCGCCAGCAGCGCACGCTGCCGCTGGCCGAGCGGCACCCGCTGCTGTTCTGGCGCGCGGCCACCGCGCTGCTGGCCTTCAGCACGCTGCTGCTGCTGGGCCTGCGGCTGGCCGGCCGCTGACTTCAAGCGCTAGGCCAGTGCCGCACCACGCGCCAGCAGGGCCGCGAAGCCGGCCGCATCGAGGTTGGCGCCGCAGACGATCAGCCCGACGCGCCGGCCCGCCAGCCGCTCGCGCAAGGGACCGAACAGCGCCGCGGTGGCGGCCGCGCCGGCCGGCTCCACCGCCAGCTTCATGTCGCGGAACAGCCAGTGCAGCGCCTGGCACATCGCGTCGTCACTGACGCGCACGATCTCGTCGACGAAGCGCCGGCACACGCCATAGCTGTAGGCCAGCGCGTACGGCGCGCCCAGGCTGTCGGCGATGGTGTCCACGCGGTCGAGCTGCACCAGCTGGCCGGCAGCGAAGCTGCGGAACATCGCATCGGCGCCGAAGGGCTCCACGCCGTAGACCGCGCAGCGCGGGTTGATCTGCTTCACCGCCGCGGCAATGCCCGCCACCAGCCCGCCGCCGCCCACCGGCACCACCACCGCATCGAGCCCGGGCACCTGGTCCATCAGCTCCAGCCCGACGGTGCCGGTGCCCAGCGCCGTCAGCGGCCCGTCGAACGGATGGATCATCGCGCGGCCCTCGTCGGCGGCCAGTGCCTGGGCGGCGGCGAAGGCCTGGTGCACGGTGTCGAACAGCAGCACCTCCGCGCCGGCCGCGCGGCAGGCGGCGATGCGCGCCGGGCTGGCGTGCCGTGGCATCGCCAGCTTGGCGTTGGTGCCCGCGGCGCGCGCCGCGTAGGCCACCGCCATCGCATGGTTGCCGGCACTGGCGGCCACCACGCCGCGCTGGCGGCCGGCCGCACCGAGCGCGCCGATCGCCGTCAGCGCACCGCGCAGCTTGAAGCTGCCGGTGCGCTGCAACAGCTCCAGCTTCAGCCACAGCTCGCTGCCCGGCGGCAACGATTCGGCGATGCCGGTCTGCCAGCGCCAGACCGGGGTTTCGAGCACGCGGCCGCGCAGCGCCTGGGCATTGGCGCGCAGTTCGGCGAGTTGCGGAAAGGGAACAGCGGTGGACGCCACGGCGTCCGCGGGACAAGCGGTACTCACAGGGGATTTCCTTCGGCTTTCGAGGTGTCGAACAAGCCGTCCGCAGCGGACGGCTGGGCAGCTCACGGGATCGCTGGGCACCGGCGCCCCGCGCCGCAGCTCAACGACCCTGCCGAATTCGAATCAAGCCGCCACAGCCTGTCGCGACCGTGCAGCGCCCGCCCACGGCCACCCAGGCCGCGTAGCGGCGAGGCATCAGGCAGTGGCGGGTGCGGGACATGGGTCGCATGATCGCATGCCGACCAAGGGCGGGGTCAAGCCCGCGGGCGCTAGCTGCCCGCCAGCGCCTGCGCCAGGTCCTGCCGCAGGTCGGCCAGCGGCTCGATGCCCACCGACAGCCGCACCAGCCCGTCGGCAATGCCCATCTCGGCACGGCGCTCGGGGCCCATCTCCCAGAAGATGGTGTGGGCCACCGGTATGGCCAGCGTGCGGTTGTCCGACAGGTGGCTGGAGAGGATCACCACGCGCAGCCGGTCCAGCATCGCCAGCACGTCGTGCGCGGGCTTCAGCTCGAAGCTCAGCAGCCCACCGTAGCGGCCGCCGAACAAGGCCTTGGCGCGCGCATGCTGCGGGTGGCTGGCCAGGCCGGGGTAGTTCACACGCGCGACCTGCGGCTGCTGCTCGAGCCACTGCGCCAGCGCCAGCGCATTGGCGTTGGTGGCGCCGATGCGCAGGTCCAGTGTCTCGGCGCCGCTGGCGATGCGGTGGGCGTCCTCGGCCCGCAGCGTGGCGCCGAAGTCGCGCAGGCCCTTCTTGCGGATCTGCTGCAGGCCCCAGCCGGCCGGGTCGCCGACGCGGTACGCCGCTGCGATGTGCGGATAGTGCTGCCAGGCGAACAGCCCGGTGTCGCACACCGCGCCGCCCATCACGTCGCCATGGCCGCCGATGCCCTTGGCCAGCGAGTGCACGACCAGCCCGGCACCCACCGTGCGCGGCTGGAACAGCACCGGCGTCGTCATCGTGTTGTCGACCACGTACAGCAGCCCGCGCTCGCGGCACAGCGCGCCGATGCCGGCCAGGTCGGCCACCTGCGTGCCGGGGTTCGCGATGGTCTCGGCGAAGACCATGCGCGTGTTCGGCCGCAGCGCGGCGGCCACGGCCGAGGCCTCGGTCGCATCGACGAAGCTGAATTCGATGCCCAGCCCGGCCAGCGTGCCGAACAGGCTGTTGGTGTTGCCGAACAGGTAGCGGCTGGACACCACGTGGTCGCCCGCCTTCAGCAGCGTCAGCATCACCGCGCCGATCGCCGCCATGCCGGTGGAGAACACCGCCGTGGCACGGGCGCCCTCCAGCATCGACAGCTTGGCCTCCAGCGCCGCGCCGGTGGGGTTGCCCTGGCGGGCATACACATGGCCGGGCTGGCGGCCCTGGAACACGGCCACCAGCGAGGCCGCGTCCGGATAGCCGAAGGTGGCCGCCGTGTGCATGGCCTTGTGCAGCGCGCCGTGCTCGCTGCCGCCGCGGCGATCGGCGTGCAGCAGGCGGGTGAGGGTGGATTCGGTGGGCTTGTCGTCGGCACTCATGCCCGCATTGTCGCGTGGCGGCGGCCCCACCATCCCTAAGCCAAGGCCGCGCCGCTCACACCCGGTTGCACGGCCGCTCCTTTCGGCCGTCATCGCGCATGCCATAGTGCGCGCCTTCGAAGCCCGGGAGGTCCCGTCCATGCCTCAACTCAGCGGCCCGATCTGGGTGCAGCGCTTTCCCACCAGCAGCAGCATCGCCGACCTCGCACCGGCCTTTGCCACCGCGGTGAGCAACTTCACCGGTGCGCTGCGCACGGGCGGCGCCGGCGTCACGGTCTCGGCCACGCTGCGCCCGCCCGAGCGCGCCTACCTGATGCACTACGCCTGGCGGGTCGGCCGCGAGAACCTCGCCGCCGAGGACGTGCGGGCGATGGCCGGCGTCGACATCGATTGGGTGCACCGCGACCGCCGCGGCCGCCCGGACGCCACCG
Organism: uncultured Bordetella sp.; assembly: GCA_964641795.1. Taxonomy (GTDB): domain Bacteria; phylum Pseudomonadota; class Gammaproteobacteria; order Burkholderiales; family Burkholderiaceae_C; genus Pseudaquabacterium. Next base: position 5,019 of record CAZXLI010000127.1, read on the forward strand.
CCTCGCGCTCGGCCGCGCTGGGGATGGTGGGGCTGTACAACATCGTGTACCGTCCGGCGCTGAGCTCGCGCCACACCGAAGGGCGGGCCATCGACATGACCATCAGCAACTACAGCGGCAAGACCTTCGCCGATGCCGACGGCAGCGCCACCCGGGTGCGCACGGCCGCCGAGCTGCACGCGCTGGGCGAGACCTTCGGCGTCATCAAGCTCGCGTCCGATCCGCCGCACTGGTCCGACGATGGCCATTGACCACTGGCGCCGCCGCGCCACTCAGGCCTTGCCAGCCATCGCGCTGGCGCTGGCGGCACACGGCGCACGGGCGGGCGACGCGGCCGCGCTGCCGTGGTACGGCCTGGCCGATCTGCCGCAGCCCGGCCACGCGGCGCAGCTGTATGCACCGGCCGCCGCGTCCGCGCCGGCGGCGCTGTCCTTCGTGCAGCTGGCACCCCTGGGCAACGATGCGGCCCGCGTGCGCTGCTGCCTGCGGCCGCAAGGCCGCGTCCGCGCCGCCGACGAGGCGCGCGCCTCGCTGCTGGGCACCGACGAGAACCCGCCGCCGCCATTGCAGCAGCGCGCCGCTCGCGCTCCGGCTGGCTTCGGCGGTCCCGCGCTGGCGCTGGCCTTCGCCGGCCGCGATGCGCAGGTCGACACGCTGTCGCCGCAGGCCTTACTGATCCGCTGGCCCGGCCGCGCGCTGCAGCTGCGCGTCACCCAGTGCCTCAGCCGCGAAGGCGTGCATGTGCGCGTCACGCCGCAGGGCGGCGCGCCTTGGCCGGAGCGGCACTACTACGTCGCACTGGGCATGGACGTCGACCCCGATTGCCCGCCGGACTTCATGGCGCCCGCGGTGCGGCGCTGAGGCCGCGCCGCGGGGCCGCGCACGTCAGACGCTAGCGGCCGGCCAGCACCTTGGCCACCGCCGGCGCGCGCAGCCGGTGCGTCTCGGGCAAGCCGCTGCCCACCAGCGGGCGCAGGTACTGCCCGAAGGCTTCGGTCACGTCGGTCCCGCTGTCGCTGATGAAGTGGTCCTCCATCACCCGCGTCTTGCCGGCCACCGCGGCCAGCGGCTGCAGCTCGTAGCTCACCGCGTACTGGCCGACGCGGTGGATGGCCACCGAACCGTCGCGGTCGCCCCACATCGCCCACTGCACCGCCTTCTCGCCGACTTCGCGCGCCTCGCGCTGGTCGACGTCGCTGACGCAGCCGACGAAGCTGCGCTGCACGTAGCCGAAGGTGTCGCCGCGCACGCGCTTGATGCCCAGCTTGTCCTTGATCTGATCGCACAGCAGGTCGGCCAGCGCGCCCGTGCCCGACAGCTGCACGTTGCCGTGCGCGTCGCGCTCGACTTGGCCGGCCAGCTGCGTGGCGATGGCTTCGCCGCTCGCATCGTGGATGCCCTCGGACACCGCGATCACGCAACGACCGTGGCGCTGGTGCACCGCCTGCACGTCGGCCAGGAAGCGCGCCATCGAGAAATCGCGCTCGGGCACGTAGATCAGGTGCGGCCCGTCGTCCGGGTACTTGCGCGCCAGCGCCGAGGCCGCGGTCAGGAAGCCGGCATGCCGCCCCATCACCACCGCGACGTAGACGCCCGGCAGCGCCGCGTTGTCCAGGTTCGCGCCGGCAAAGGCCTGGGCGACGAAGCGCGCGGCCGACGGAAAGCCCGGCGTGTGGTCGTTGCCCACCAGGTCGTTGTCGATGGTCTTGGGGATGTGCATGCAGCGCAGCGGGTAACCGACGCGGGCCGCTTCCTCGGCGACGATGCGCACGGTGTCCGACGAATCGTTGCCGCCGATGTAATAGAACTGGCCGATGCCATGCGCCTTCAGCGAGGCGAAGATCTTCTGGCAGTAGGCCAGGTCGGGCTTGTCGCGCGTCGAGCCCAGCGCCGAAGCCGGCGTCAGCGCCACCTGCTCGAGGTTGTGGGTGCTCTCCTGCGTCAGGTCGACGAACTCCTCGTTGACGATGCCGCGCACGCCGTGGCGCGCGCCATACACCCGCTCGATGCCGGGATGGCGCCGCGCCTCGAGCGCCACGCCGACCAGCGACTGGTTGATCACCGCGGTGGGGCCGCCACCCTGGGCGACGAGGATCTTGCCGGGCCTGCTGCTGCTCATGGTGCGCACCGCTCCTGAAGGCGGCACCGGCATGGCGCCGCGAAACCCATAGCGTAGCGCCTGCGGGGCTGCGCCGGCGTCGGCGGTGGTGCATCATTGCACCCACCGGTGCTAACACCCGGGTGCAGAGGAGGACCGAATGGCCGCGAGCTTCACCCCAGCGTCAGCACGCGTCCTGGCCGTTCGACGGGCGCTGTGGACACTGCTGCTGGCAGCCGCCACCGCATCGAATGCGTTCGCTCAGGCCGCGTCGCAGCGGCTGCGCGTCGTCGGCGGCCTGGCCGGGGTCAACCAGTACACCCGGCATGAAGAACCGTTCTGGGCCACGGAGCTGCAGAAGCTCAGCGGCGGCCAGTTCAGCGCCGAGATCGTGCCCTTCGACCGCGCCGGCATCCGCGGCCAGGAGATGCTGCAGCTGATGCAGCTGGGCGTGGTGCCCTTCGGCACCGCGCTGCTGAGCCAGAGCGCAGTGGTCGAGCCGCTGCTGGCCGCGCCGGACCTGGCCGGCCTGAACCCCGACATCGCCACCTTGCGCAAGACCGTTGCCGCGTACCGGCCGCAGCTGGAGAAGACGCTGCGCGAGCGCCATGGCATCGAGCTGCTGGCGATCTACACCTACCCGGCACAGGTGCTGTTCTGCAAAAAGGCCTTCAGCGGCCTGGGCGACCTGGCCAAGCGCCGCATCCGGGTTTCGAGCCCACCGCAGGCCGATTGGGTCGAGGCGCTGGGCGGCGTGGCCGTCAGCGTCGGCTTCGCCGGCATCATCGACGCGTTCCGCGCCGGCAACCTCGATTGCGCGATCACCGGCACGATGTCGGGCAACACCATCGGGCTGCACGAGGTCACCAGCCACATCCACCCGCTGGCGGTGAACTGGGGCATCGCGCTGTTCGGCGCCAACCTGGCCAGCTGGAAGGCGCTGAAGCCCGAGCTGCGCGCGTTGCTCGGCCGCGAGCTGCCCAAGCTCGAGCAGGCGATCTGGGCCGAGTCCGAGCGCGAGACCGGCGAAGGCCTGGCCTGCAACACCGGCGCGGCTGGCTGCAGCAGCGGCAAGCGCGGCCACATGACCGAGGTCAAGCCCAGCGCCGAGGACGACAAGCGCCGGCGCCAGATCTTCGCCACCACCGTGCTGCCGCGCTGGGTGCAGCGCTGCGGGCCCGACTGTGCCGAGGTCTGGAACCAGACGCTGGGCCCGCAGCTGGGCCTGGAGGCCCCCTCGCGCTGAGCCGCGCCCCCGCGCACCGCACGCATGCCACGCTTCCATCGCATCCTGTGGGCCAGCACTGCGGCGCTGTCGCTGGCCGTGGCCGCGGCCGCGGCCATGCTGGTGCTGTTCCAGCGCGAGCAGGCGCTGCACGAGGGCGATGCGCGCGCGCTGCATTTCGTCAGCTCGGCCGAAGCGGCGATCAACCGCAGCTTCGTCGCGGTGGACGTGCTGCTGGCCGGCATGAGCGATGTGATCGCCGATGCCACCCGTGCCGACGGCACGCTGAACCGCGCGGCCATCGAGCGCCAGCTGGTGCGTCTGAACCAGCAGACGCTGGGCGTGCGCGACCTGGCGCTGCTGGACGACCAGGGCCGCGTGCTGGCCGCGGCCGAGCATGCCAGCCGCCGCCTCGGCCTGCGCCTGCCGGCGGGCCTGCTGCAGCAGGTGCTGACGCAGCCGACGCCGGCGCTGGTGATCAGCACGCCGGTCGTCAATTTCGCCAATGCCGAACGCGCGCTGTACTTCGCCCGGCCGGTGATGCTGGCCGGTGACCAGCCCGCGATCGTGGTGGCCGAGGTGCCGGTGCCGCTGGTCGAGGCGATGCTGCCGCAGACCGTCGGCGTCCCGGGACTGCAGGCCACGCTGGAGCGCGACGACGGCGTGCTGCTGGCCAGCAACCCGGCCAACGAGGAATTCAGCGGCCGCGCGCTGCCGCGGCCGCTGGGCGCCGCCTCCGCCAACGGCATCGCGTTCCACGGCGCCTCGCGGCTCGATGGCTCGCCGGCCATCCTGGTCGCGCGGCCCCTCATCTACCGCCAGGTGCGGGTGGTGGCCAGCATGCCGCTGTCGGCGGTGCTGGGCGACTGGCCGCGCAACAGCCTGGTGATCGGCGGCATCGCGCTGCTGTTCATCGCCACGCTGGTCGGGGCCGCGTCCTTTGCGCATTGGGACGTGCTGCGACTGGGCCGCATCCGCGCCGAGCTCGCCGCGTCGAAGGCAGTGCTCGAACAGGCGCTGGCCTCGATGCACGACGGCTTCCTGCTGCTCGACCGCCATGACCGGGTGGTGGCGTGGAACCAGCACTACGTCCAGCTGTTCCCCTGGCTGGCCGGCGTGATGCGGGTGGGCCTGAGCGCCCGTGACCTGGCCGAACACGCCTTCGACGCGCTGACCCCCGACGCACCGCCCGAGCAGCGCACGCAGTGGGTCGAACGCCGGCTGCGCAACGCGCGCGAGGGCAGCGGCATCCATGCGCAGACGCTGCCCGACGGGCGCATCATCCACACCATCGAGCGCCGCACGCCCGATGGCGGCATCGTCAGCGTGTTCCGCGACATCACCGCCGCCGAGCGCGAGCTGCGGCAGGTGAAGGAAGCGGCCGAGGCCGCCAGCAAGGCCAAGTCCGCGTTCCTGGCAGCGATGAGCCATGAGATCCGCACGCCGCTGAATGCCGTGCTCGGCATGAACGGCCTGCTGCTGGCCAGCCCCTTGAACGCCGAGCAGCGCCAGCATGCCGAGCTGATCCGCAGCTCGGGCCAGAACCTGCTGGCGATCATCAACGACATCCTCGACCTGTCGAAGATCGAAGCCGGCCGCATGCAGCTGGAGATCGTCGACTTCCCCTTGCGCGACACCATCGAGGAAGTGGTCGCGCTGCTGCGCGTGCGGGCCGAGGCCAAGGGCCTGCAGTTGACCCTGGCACTGCCGCCGGACCTGCCGCCGGTGGTGCGCGGCGACCCGAGCCGGCTGCGCCAGGTGCTGTTCAACCTGGTGGGCAACGGGCTGAAGTTCACCGAGGCCGGCAGCGTCGACGTCGAAGTGGCGCACCGGCCGCTCGATGCCGGCCTGCACGAGCTGCGCATCACCATCATCGACACCGGCATCGGCATCCCGCCCGAGGTGCTGCCGCAGCTGTTCGAGCGCTTCAGCCAGGCCGACAGCTCCACCGCGCGCCGCTACGGCGGCACCGGCCTGGGCCTGGCGATCAGCCGCGAGATCGTCGAGCTGATGCATGGCCGCATCGAGGTGATCAGCACGCCCGGCGCGGGCAGCCGCTTCATCGTCACGCTGCAGATGGCCGCGGCGCGCGAACGCGCGCTGCTGCCGGCGCCACCGCAGGCCGCGATGCCACCGCCCGCGGCGCGGCCGCTGCGCATCCTGGTGGCCGAGGACAACGGCGTGAACCAGATCCTGATCAAGGCCATGCTCGACCAGCAGGGCCATTTCAGCGACATCGTGGCCGACGGCATCGAGGTGCTGCGCCAGGTGCAGGCCGCGCAGTACGACCTGGTGCTGATGGACATCCAGATGCCCGAGATGGACGGCCAGGCCGCGGCGCAGGCCATCCGCGCACTGCCCGGGCCGGTGAGCCGGCTGCCGATCATCGCGATGACCGCCAACGCGATGGCCGAGGAGCGCGAGGCCTACCTCGCCGCCGGCATGAACGAGCATGTGAGCAAGCCCATCAACCCGCACCTGCTGGCCGAGGCGATCGCGCGGGCCTGCCCGCCCGAGGTGGCACGCGGCTTGCGTGATCCTGTGCTGACTGCCGCAGGAGACCCCGATGAGCCACACCACCCGCCTTGACGTCACCGAGAAGATCATCGCCACCCGCTTCGCGAAGGGCCTGAAATGGGCCGATGTCGCCGCGCAGGTGGGCCTCAGCAAGGAATGGGTCACCGCCGGCTGCCTGGGCCAGATGACCTTCAACGCCGAACAGGCCGAGGTCATCGCCTCGATCTTCGGCCTCACCAGCGAGGAAAAACAATGGCTGATGGTGGTGCCGTACAAGGGCTCGCTGCCGACGGCCGTGCCGACCGATCCGCTGATCTACCGCTTCTACGAACTCGTCAGCGTCTACGGCAGCACCTTCAAGGAGCTGATCCACGAAGAGTTCGGCGACGGCATCATGAGCGCGATCGACTTCAAGATGGACCTGCAGCGCGAGCCCGACCCGAAGGGCGACCGCGTCAGCATCACGATGTCCGGGAAGTTCCTTCCCTACAAAACCTACTGACGTACCGCCTGACCCGGGGGTCCGAACAGCGTGCGCAGCACCTCGCGCACGCCGCGCGCGGCGCGCAGGTCGGCGGCCAGCCGGCGCCATTCGTGCAGGTTGATCACCAGCGGGTTGTAGCTGGTGATCGGCTCGGTCAGGCCGTAGCGCGGCGGCAGGTCGTCGCGCTCGGCGACGAAGCTGCCGAACAGGCGGTCGAACACGATCAGCACGCCGCCGTAGTTGCAGTCCAGGTACTCAGGGTTGCAGCCGTGGTGCACGCGGTGATGCGAGGGCGTGTTCAGCACCCATTCCAGCGGCCCGAGCCGGGGCATCCACGCGGCATGTAGCCAGAACTGGTACAGCAGGTTGGCCGACAGCATGCCCAGCACCGCCAGCGGCGAAAAGCCCAGCCCCACCAGCGGCGCGAAGAACAGCGTGGTGCCCGTGAGCTTGCCGGTCCAGCCCAGGCGCAGCGCGGTGGCCAAGGTCAGCTGGTTCGGCGAATGGTGCACCGCATGCGTGGCCCAGAACCAGCGCACCCGGTGCGCGGCGCGGTGGTAGGCGTAGTAGGCCAGCTCCTCGCCGACGAACAGCAGCGCCCAGGCCCCTGCGCTGTCCAGCGCGATCGTCGTCAGCCGGTGCTGCCAGGCCCAGGCGATCACCGGCGCGGCAATCGACAGGCCCAGCGCATCGAACAGCCGGCGGCCGACCAGGTCGCCGATCGAGCTGGCGAACGCGCGCCAGTCATAACGCCGATGAAGCACGGCCTGCTGCACCAGGCCTTCGAGCGCCGCAATCAGCACCACGACCAGCAGCACGCCGCCCAGGAGGGCGGGCAGGTGCGCGGGCACCTGCGTCGGGGCAGTGGGCAGGCCGTTCATGGTCGTCGCGGGCGCCGGTGGACGGGGCGCTCAGGGCTGGCGCGTCGTCGTGCGCTTGATCACCTTGCCGTTCGGGCCGGTCACCGTCGCGTTGGCGCCGCTGGCACTGCGGTCCACCACGCGCGAGCTGGTCTTGCCGTTCGGGCCGGTGGTGCTGGACGAGACGTCGCCGTCCTGGCGCACCACATCGCGGGTGGCGGTCTTGCCGTTCGGGCCGGTCACGCTGGTGTGGCGCTCGGCCGCCTGCGCGGCGCCGGCCAGCAGGCCGCTCAGTGCCAGCAGGGCCAGGGTCTTGGTGAGGGTCGTGGTCTTCATGGGAACTCCTTGGGTTGAAGGTAGAAGGCGTCGTGCATGCGCCGCCTGCCCATTCAACGTCGCGCCGGCACGCCGAACGACCACGCCGCGCGACGAAACATGACAGCCTTGCAACACTCGGCGCAGGCGCCGGCCCGATGCCGCGGGCTGCCTCTACACTGACCCGCACGATGAGCGCCAAACCGCTGATCCTGCTGGTCGACGACGATGCCGAGCTGTCCGCGATGGTGGCCGAGCTGTTCGCGCGCGAGGGCTGGGCCATGCATGCGGTGCTCACCGGCGGCGATGGCGAACGCGCGCTGGCCGAGCGCCAGCCCGAGCTGGTGCTGCTGGACGTGATGCTGCCCGACGCCAACGGCTACGAGCTGTGCCGCCGCTGGCGCGCCGCGCATCCCGCGCTGGGCGTGGTGATGCTCACCGCCCGCGGCGACCCGATGGACCGCGTGCTGGGCCTGGAGATCGGCGCCGACGACTACCTGGCCAAGCCCTTCGAGCCGCGCGAACTGGTGGCCCGCGTGCGCGCGCTGCTGCGCCGCGCCGCGCCGGGGCGCGCCGAGGCACCGCTGCTGCGCTTCGACGGCCTGGTGATCGATCTGGTCAAGCGCGAGGTGCAGGCCCGGCAGGCCACGCTGAGCCTGACCAGCGTCGAGTTCAAGCTGCTGGTGGCGCTGGCCCGCAAGCCCGGCCAGCCTTTCAGCCGCCAACAGCTGAGCGAAGCGGTGCAGCCGGGCCCTTACCGGCCGCAGGACCGCACGGTCGATGTCCAGGTCGCCCGCCTGCGCCGCAAGCTGCGCGAGGCCAGCCCGGGCAGCGAGTGGATCGACACGGTGCGCGGCGAAGGCTATGTCTTCGTGCCGCGGGGCTGATGCACGCGATGAGCGCCACGCCGCCCACCCCCTCGTCCGCCGCCGGCCCCTGGCTCACGCTGGACACCGCCACCGGCCAGCCGGCCCGCCTGCAGCTGCACGGCGCGTGGCGGCTCGCGCAGCTGCCGGCCATCGAGGCTGCGCTGGCCGAAGCGCTGCCGCAGCCGCCCGGCGGGCCGCTGGTGATCGACGGCAGCACGCTCACCGAGCTCGACAGCGCCAGCGCGCTGGTGCTGCTGCGCGCACTCGGCCCGGCCGAGGCCCTGCAGTGGCAGGGTTTCGCTGCGGCGCAGGCCCGCATCCTCGAACCAATGCGCCAGCGGGCCGCACCGGCGCTCGCCGCGGCCGCGCGGCCGCTCAATCCGCTGGCGCTGCTGGGCCGGCAGGCGGTGGAAATCGGCGAACTGCTGCACGGCCACCTGAACTTCTTCGGCCACCTGATGGCGGCCTTCGCTGAACTGCTGCGCGCACCACGCCGGCTGCGGTTGCGCGAGCTGGTGGTGCAGCTGGAACAAGCCGGGCTCGCGGCGATTCCGGTCGTCGCGCTGGTCAGCGCGCTGATCGGGCTGGTGTTCACCTACCTGCTCGGGCTGCAGGCCGAGAAGTACGGCGCCAACATCTTCGTCGTCGACGGCGTGGGCATCGGCGCCACGCGCGAGCTGGTGCCGATCATGGTGGCCGTCATCATCGCCGGCCGTTCCGGCGCGGCCTTTGCCGCCCAGCTGGGCGCGATGCGGCTGGCCGAGGAGATCGACGCCATCCGCACGCTCGGCCTGTCGCCGCCGCAGGTGCTGGTGGTGCCGCGCGTGCTGGCGCTGATGCTGGCGCTGCCGCTGCTGGTGTTCGTCGGCGACGTGGCGGCGCTGGGCGGCTCGATCGCCATCGCCCGGCCGATGCTGGACCTGTCCAGCGGCGCGTTCCTGGCCCGGCTGCGGGAAGCGCTTGAGCTGCGCCACGTCATCATCGGCCTGGCCAAGGCGCCGGTGTTCGCGCTGGCGATCGCGCTGATCGGCACCCGCATGGGCATGACGGTGGGCCGCGACACGCGCGCGGTGGGCCTGGCCACCACCTCCACCGTGGTGCAGGCCATCGTCGCGGTGATCCTGATCGACGCGGTGGCCGCCGTGCTGCTGCAGGCACTGGACTGGTAGGCGGCACGCATGGACCGCAACGCCCCGGTGATCGAGGTCGAGGAGGTGGTCACCGCCTTCGGCCCGCAGCGCGTGCACGACGGCGTCTCGTTCACGGTCGGCCGCGGCACGCTGCTGGCGCTGATCGGCGGCAGCGGCACCGGCAAGTCGGTGCTGTTGCGCGAAATCATCGGCCTGCAGCGGCCCAATGCCGGCCGCGTGAAGTTGCTGGGCACCGACATGTGGGCCGCCCCCGAGTCGGAGATCGCTGCGGTGCGCCAGCGCTTCGGCATGATGTTCCAGGACGGCGCGCTGTTCTCCTCGCTCACCGTGGCGCAGAACGTCGCGGTGCCGCTGCACGAGCACACGCAGCTGTCGACGGCCACCATAGACGCGCTGGTGGCGCTGCGCCTGGCCCAGGCCGGCCTGCCGCCCGATGCCGCTGCCAAGCGGCCGAGCGAGCTCTCCGGCGGCATGCGCAAGCGCGCCGCCATCGCCCGCGCGATCGCGCTCGAACCCGAGGTGCTGTTCCTCGACGAACCCACCTCGGGGCTGGACCCGATCACCGCCCGCGGCTTCGACCGGCTGGTGCGCTCGCTGGTCGACGACCTCGGGCTCACGGTGTTCCTCGTCACGCACGACCTGGACACGCTGCTGGGCGTGGTCGACCGGCTGATCGTGCTGGGCCGCGGCAAGGTGCGCGCCGACGGCACGGTGGCACAAGTGATGGCCGAGGACGACCCGTGGATCCGCGAGTATTTCTCGGTTCGTAGGATGATCGACGCCCCGCGCATGGCCGGGGCAGGAGGGCCCGATGGAAGCTGAAGCGCGCTACACCTGGGTGGGTGCCGCGATGCTGTTGCTGCTGGCTGCGCTGGTCGGCGCGCTGGTGTGGCTGAAGAACGTCGGCGGGCGCAACGACTACAGCTACTACAGCATCCACTTCGAGCACCAGTCGCTCGAGGGGCTGCAGATCGGTGCCGATGTCGACCTGCGCGGCATCAAGGTCGGCCGTGTCGAGGACTACGCGCTGGCCGGCGACGACAAGAACCGCGTGCGGGTCGACGTGCGCGTCAGCCGCCGCGCGCCGGTGCGCACCAACACCGTCGCGGTGGTCACGCGCAACATCCTCACCGGCATCGCGACGATCTCGCTGGTCAATGCCGATCCGCAGGGCCAGCCGCTGACCGAGGTGCGCGAGGGCGAGCAGTACCCGGTGATCGCCGAAGGCCGCTCCAATCTCGAGGAACTGGCCGGCCGCGTGAACCAGGTGGGCGAGATGGCCGCCGCCGCGCTGAGCAACCTGAACCAGCTGCTGCAGGCCGAGAACCGCGACGCGCTGATGGCCACCGTGAAGAGCCTGCGCACGCTGGCCAACGGCCTCAATGGCCGTCTGCAGACGCTGGACACCGCGCTCGCGCAGGTGGGCCAGGCCGCGGACCGCGTGGGGACAGCCGCTGAGCAGGTCGGCGAAGCCGGCACCCGCATCGCCCAGGTGGCCGAGCGCGGCGAGCAGCGCCTGGCCGGCACGCTGGTCGAGGCCGACCGCACGCTGGCCGAAGCACGCCAGGCCGTCGCGCAGATCTCGCAGGCCACCGACCGCTTGCAACAGCAGGCATTGAGCACCGCCCGCCGCCTGGAAGACACCGCCGCCGGCGCAGACGACAGGCTCGAATCCACCGCCGCCGAACTGCGCCTGAGCATCGACGCCGCCACCCGCGTGCTCGAACGCCTGCGCGACCCGCGCGCGGCGCTGCTCGGGCCGGCGAAGCGGCAGCTCGGCCCCGGAGAACAGCTCAAATGAGGACTTTGGGCGTTAGATTTCGGACGGCTGCTCACGGGCCGGAGCGGCCGTCCGCTGGTGCGATTTGTCCCAGGGCTTCCGCCTGCCACGGTGCCGGGTCTCGCCCCGGCGGGCGACCTCC
>CAZXLI010000128.1:0-16417 GCA_964641795.1 uncultured Bordetella sp.
CGCGTACTTCGAAGCCCACGCGGACCGGCTCGACGAGGATGCACGGCGCCGCCTGCACAGCAACCCGCTGCGCATTCTCGACACCAAGAATCCGGCGATGCAGGCGCTGGTGGAAGGCGCGCCGCAGCTGATGGATTTTCTGGGTGCCGAGACACTGGCGCACTTCGATGGCGTGCGCGCGGTGCTGGACGCGGCGGGGCTCGCATACCGCGTCAACACCCGGCTGGTGCGCGGCATGGACTACTACAACCTGACGGTGTTCGAGTGGGTCACCGACCAGCTCGGCTCCCAGGGCACGGTGTGTGGCGGTGGCCGCTACGACGGCCTGTTCGAGCAACTGGGCGGCAAGCCGACGCCCGCGGTGGGCTTCGGCCTTGGCATCGAACGGCTGCTGCTGCTGATCCAGGAGCTGGGCTTGCCGGTGCCCGACGGTTCGCCGATGGCCTACGCGGTGATCGGCGATGCGGCCGCGCTGCCGCAGGCGATGCTGGCGCTGGAAGCGCTGCGAGCGGCCGGCATCGCGGTGCAGATGCATGCCGGCGGTGGCAGCATCAAGTCGCAGTTCAAGAAGGCTGATGCCAGCGGCTCGCGCTACGCGCTGGTGTTTGGCGCCGACGAGCTGGCGCAAGGCATGGTGGCGTTGAAGCCCTTGCGTGACGCCACCGCAGCGCAAACCCTGAAGCCTCTGGCCGATGTGGCCGGCTGGGCGCACGAGTTGCGCAAGCCATAATCCCTCCCTTCGACCTCCGACTGGCGCCATGGCGAACCAACTCGACCTGCAGGAGCAGGAACAACTCGACGAACTGAAGGCATTCTGGAAGCAGCACGGCAACCTGATCACCTGGGTTCTGACGCTGGCGCTGCTGGCCTTTGCCGGCTGGAATGGCTGGAACATCTGGCAGCGCAACCAGGCCGAGAAGGCTGCGGCGCTGTTCGACCAGATCGAGCAAGCCGCACAGGCCGGCGACGCCGCGCGCGCCACGCAGGTCTTCGGCGACATGAAGGAGCACTTCGGTCGCACGGCCTATGCCCAGCAGGCGGGCCTGCTGGCTGCCAAGGTGCAGCTGGACAAGGGCCTGCCCGACGCGGCCAAGGCCAGCCTGGGCTGGGTGGCCGACAACGCCTCGGAGGAGGAGTACCGCAGCATCGCGCGGCTGCGCCTGGCAGCGCTCTTGCTCGATGCCAAGCAGTACGACGACGCGCTCAAGCAATTGGCCGGGGCCACGGTGCCCGAGTTCGCCGCACTCGTGGCCGATCGGCGCGGCGACGTGCTACTGGCCCAAGGGAAGAAGGACGAAGCCAAGGCCGCCTACGACGCCGCCTACAAGGGCCTGGACGAGAAGACGGACTACCGCCGTCTGGTCGAGGCCAAGCTCACCGCGCTGGGTGTCGCACCTGCTGCATCGGCCGCCGCCTCGGGAGCTGCACGATGAAGCGCGTGGCCGCTTGTCTCGCGCTGATTGCCGTCGCCGCGCTGGCTGCCTGCTCGAGCACCGAGAAGCCCAAGCCGACAGCGTTGGAGGCCCTAACGCCGCAGATCAGCGGTCGCCAGGTCTGGAGCACGAAGCTCGACGGGGTGCAGTTCCCCTTGGCGATTGCGGTTCGCGAGGGCAGTTTCATCGCCGCCGGAAGCGATGGCACCGTCGTCGCGCTGGAGGCGGACAGCGGTCGCGAGCAATGGCGGGGCCAGGCCGGCAAGAAGCTGACGGCCGGTGTCGGCAGCGACGGACGCTTTGCCGCCGTCGTGACGGTGGACAACGAACTGGTCGTGCTCGACCGCGGGAATCGCGCCTGGAGCACCCCGCTGCTGTCGCGCACCACCACGGCGCCGCTGGTGGCGGGAGAGCGCGTCTTCGTGGTCGGCGTCGACCGCATCGTGCACGCCTTCGACGCACTCGACGGCCGGCGCCTGTGGACCTACAAGCGCACCGGTGAGCCGCTGACCCTGGCGCAGCCGGCGGTGCTGGCGGCCTACAAGAACACGTTGGTGGTCGGGCAGGGCGCTTCGCTGGTCGGCATCGAGCCGCTGAAGGGCAGCCAGAGCTGGGACGTCGCCATCACCTCGCCGCGCGGCACCAACGAGGTCGAGCGCCTGAATGATCTGGTCGGTCCCGTGCTGAGAGTGGGTGACACGATGTGTGCCCGGGCTTTCCAGACGGCCGTCGGCTGCGTGGCTGTCAACAACAGCACGCTGCGCTGGAGCCGGCTGAATGCCGGTCAGAAGGCGTTGGGTGGCGACGCCGACCTGGTGTTTGGCGCCGATGCGTCGGACCGCATCACCGCCTGGCGTGCGAACAATGGCGACACCGCCTGGACCAACGAGAAACTGCTGTACCGAGGACTGTCGGTGCCATTGAGCGTGGGCAAGGCGGTGGTCTTCGGCGATGTCGAAGGTCAGGTGCACTTTCTGTCGCGCGAGGATGGCAGGACCCTGCTGCGCCTGCCGACCGATGGTTCGCCAATCGTCGGGCAACCGGTGGCCAGCGGCGCCACCGTGCTGGTGGCCACGCGCAGCGGCGGGCTGTTCGCCTTCCGCACCGATTGAGCGTTAGGCCGATTGCATGAAACCCGTGATCGCGCTCGTCGGGCGGCCGAACGTCGGCAAGTCGACGCTGTTCAATCGCCTGACCAAGAGCCGGGACGCGATCGTGGCCGATTTCGCCGGCCTGACGCGCGATCGCCATTACGGCGACGCCAAGCAGGGCGGACGCGAGTTCATCGTCATCGACACCGGTGGCTTCGAGCCCGAGAAGCCCACCGGCATTGTCGCGATGATGGCGCGGCAGACCCAGGCCGCCGTGGCCGAGGCCGATGCGGTGATCTTCGTGGTCGATGCGCGTACCGGCGTCGCGGGCCAGGACCACGACATTGCCCGCTACCTCCGCGGCGCGAACAAGCGGGTGCTGCTGGCGGTCAACAAGGCCGAGGGCATGAGTGAGTCGCCGGCGCTGGCGGAGTTCCATGAACTCGGCATCGGCGAGCCGCACCCGATCTCGGCCTCGCACGGCCAGGGCATTCGCAGCCTGATCGAGGCCGCGCTGGAGGACTTTCCCGAAGACGGTGATGACGCCGAGGCGGAACCTGCCGCCGATGCGCCGATCCGGCTGACGGTGGCGGGCCGACCGAACGTCGGCAAGTCGACGCTGATCAACACCTGGCTCGGCGAAGAGCGACTGGTGGCCTTCGATCAGCCGGGCACCACGCGCGATGCCATCAGCGTGCCCTTCGAGCGTGGCGGGCAGAAGTTCGAGCTGATCGACACGGCCGGCCTGCGCCGCAAGGGCAAGGTGTTCGAGGCGATCGAGAAGTTCTCCGTCGTCAAGACGCTGCAGGCCATCGCGGACGCCAATGTGGTGCTGCTGCTGCTGGATGCGACGCAGGGCGTCAGCGACCAGGATGCGCACATCGCTGGCTACATCCTCGAGGCCGGGCGGGCGGTGGTGATCGCCGTCAACAAGTGGGACGCCGTCGATGGGTACCAGCGGCAGATGTTCGAGCGTTCGATCGAGCAGCGCCTGGCCTTCCTGCGCTACGCGCCGGTGCTGCACATCTCGGCACTCAAGCGCCAGGGCCTGGGACCGGTGTGGAAGGCGATCGGCGAGGCCCACGCCTCGGCGATCCGCAAGCTCCCCACGCCGGTGCTGACGCGACTGCTGCAGGATGCAGTGCAGCACCAGGCACCCAAGCGAGCCGGCATGTTCCGCCCCAAGTTGCGCTATGCGCACCAAGGCGGCATGAACCCACCGATCGTCGTGGTGCACGGCAATGCGCTCGAGCACGTGACCGATGCCTACAAGCGCTACCTCGAAGGTCGTTTCCGTGAGCACTTCAAGCTCGTGGGCACCCCGCTGCGCATCGAGATGAAGTCCTCACGCAATCCGTTCGACGAAGACAAGAACGGCTGACTACGGGCATCCCCTCTTGCACGCCCCCTTTGCTTGGGATCATGTGTTAAGGTGAGCCATCTCGAACTCTCAACACGGAGCATATCGTGTCAAACAAAGGGCAACTCCTACAAGACCCCTTCCTGAACCTGCTGCGCAAGGAGCATGTACCGGTCTCGATCTACCTCGTCAACGGCATCAAGTTGCAGGGGCACATCGAGTCTTTTGACCAGTACGTCGTTCTCCTGCGCAACACCGTGACGCAGATGGTCTACAAGCACGCGATCTCGACCGTGGTGCCTGGCCGTCCCGTCAATTTCCACGCCAACGACCAAGCCGACGCTCCCTGATCGGCTGACTCGCGCGCGAATCATTTTCACCCGCCTTGAACCTCGACGCGAGGGATGATGCACCGCCGCCCGGCGACGGGCCGGCGCGTGCGGTGCTGGTCGGCGTCGATCTGGGTACCGGCCACTCGTTCGACCCGACGCTCGACGAACTCGCGTTGCTGGCCGAGTCGGCAGGCGACGAGACCGTTGCCCGCGTCATTGCACGCCGGAAGGCGCCGGATCCGGCGTTGTTCGTCGGCTCCGGCAAAGCCGACGAAATCAAGGAACTGGTGCTGGTGCACCGCGCCGATGGTGTGATCTTCGACCAGGCCCTGTCGCCTGCGCAGCAACGCAACCTCGAACGCCACATCGGCGTGCCGGTGGCTGATCGCACGGCCCTCATCCTGGAAATATTCGCGCAGCGTGCCAAGAGCCACGAAGGCAAGTTGCAGGTCGAGCTGGCGCGGCTGCAGTACCTCGCCACCCGGCTGGTGCGGCGGTGGTCGCACCTGGAGCGTCAGCGTGGCGGCGTGGGCCATCGCGGAGGCCCGGGCGAGGCGCAGATCGAGCTCGACCGGCGCATGATCGGCGAGCGCATCAAGTCGGTGAAGGCACGTCTGGACAAGGTCAAGCGCCAGCGCGGGACTCAGCGGCGGGCGCGCGAGAAGAGCGGTACCTTCCGCATCTCGCTGGTGGGCTACACGAACGCCGGCAAGTCGACCCTGTTCAATGCACTGGTGAAGGCTCGGGCCTATGCAGCCGATCAGTTGTTCGCCACACTGGACACGACCACGCGCTCGTTGTACCTTGAGGCACTGGGCGGCAGCGTGTCGTTGTCGGACACGGTGGGCTTCATCCGCGATCTGCCCCACAAGCTGGTGGAGGCCTTCCAGGCCACGCTGCAGGAGGCGGCAGACGCCGACCTGCTGCTGCATGTGGTCGATGCCGCGAGTCCTTTGCTGCACGAGCAGCGCGAAGAGGTCGAGCGAGTGCTCACCGAGATCGGCGCGCAGGACATTCCACAGGTGCTCGTCTACAACAAGCTCGACCAGCTTGATCCGCCGCCACGCACGCTGTCCGACTGGGTCGAGCGCGTGCCGGGCGTCTGGGTGCCGCGCATCTTCCTGAGTGCGCTGAAAGGTGTCGGGCTCGACGGGCTGCGCAGCGTCATCGTGCAAGCGGCATCGCCCGAAGGCTTGATTCCTCCTCAGCTGGCACCACGTAGCGCTGAAGCGCCGGGCGATCTGCCGGCCGAGAACCTCGACCCCCGCGCGTTACCATCGCCGACCTGATGAGCATGCACTCCACCCCATCCCCCGAAACCGCAGCCGCGGCGTCCCGCCGGCCCGGCGCAGTGCGCAGCGCCTGGCGCGGCCTCTGGATGAGCAGCGGCCGCAACGACGGTCCGCCTGACCTGGACGAGCTGTGGCGCGATTTCAACCGCAAGCTGAGTGGGCTGTTCGGCGGCAAGGGCGGCGGCAAGACGCCGGAGCCGCGCGACGATGGCCCCTCGTTCCAGCCCGACATGCGCAACGCCGGCGTTGGGGTGGGCTTGATCGGCTTCGTCGTCCTGGTGATCTGGGCCGGCAGCGGCTTCTTCATCGTGCAGGAAGGGCAGCAGGCCATCGTCACGACTTTCGGCCGCTTCAGCTCGACGGTGGACGCAGGCATCCAATGGCGCTTCCCCTATCCGTTCCAGGCGCACGACACGGTGTCGGTGACGCAGCTGCGCTCGATCGAAGTGGGTCGCTCCAATATTGCCCAGGCCACGGGCCTGCGTGACTCGTCGATGCTGACGCAGGACGAGAACATCATCGACATCCGGTTCACGGTGCAGTACCGGCTGAAGGATGCCAAGAACTACCTGTTCGAGAACCGTGACCCCGACAAGGCGGTCGAGCAGGCGAGCGAGTCCGCCGTGCGCGAGATCGTCGGCCGCAGCAAGGTCGATTCGGTGCTGTACGAGCAGCGCGATGCGATTGCGGCCGATCTGGTGAAGTCGATCCAGGCCCAGCTCGACCGCCTGCGGGCAGGCATCCTGGTGGTCAACGTGAATGTGCAGAACGTGCAGGTGCCCGAGCAGGTGCAGGCCGCGTTCAACGACGCGGTGAAGGCCGGCGCCGACCGTGATCGGCTGAAGAACGAGGGACAGGCCTACGCCAGCGACGTGATCCCGAAGGCCCGTGGCGCTGCCGCGCGGCTGCGCGAAGAGGCCGAGGGCTATCGGCAGAGCGTGATCGCCCAGGCCGAAGGGGATGCACAGCGTTTCCGCTCGGTGCTGGCCGAATACCAGAAGGCGCCTGCCGTGACGCGCGATCGCATGTACATCGACGCGATGCAGCAGGTGTATTCCAACGTCACCAAGGTGATGGTGGACAGCCGCAGCAGCTCGAACCTGCTCTACCTGCCCCTGGACAAGCTGCTGCAGCAGGGTGGGTCGGCACCACCGGTGGCGGCCTTGCCGTCAGCGCCGGCTCCGTCTGGCGATACAGGCAGTGCGTCTGCCGATTCGCGCGGCCGGGATTCGGGTCGCAGCCGCGATCGCGACGGCCGTTGAGGGGGTGCTGACCATGAACCGCATCGGACTCACCGTCGCCGGCCTGCTGATCCTGCTGATGCTGGCCTCGTCCACCTTGTTTGTCGTCGACCAGCGCCAGCTCGCGGTGGTCTACGCGCTGGGTGAAATCAAGGAAGTCATCACCGAACCGGGACTCAAGTACAAGCTGCCCCCGCCGTTCCAGAACGTGGTGTTCCTCGACAAGCGCGTCCAGACACTCGACAGCCCGGAGACGCGGCCTATCTTCACCGCGGAAAAGAAGAGTCTGGTGATCGATTGGCTCGTGAAGTGGCGCATTGCCGAGGCGCGCCAGTTCATCCGGAACAACGGTTCGGACATTCGCAACCTCGAAAGCAGGTTGAGCCCGGTGATCCAGGCGGCCTTCAACGAGGAAATCACCAAGCGCACGGTGCGCGGGGTGTTGTCGGCCGAACGCGACAAGGTGATGCAGGACGTCCGCAACCGACTGGCCGACGAATCCAAGGCCTTTGGCATCGAGATCATCGACGTGCGGATCAAGCGCGTGGACTTCGTCGCCGACATCACGGACGCGGTCTATCGCCGCATGCAGTCCGAGCGCCAGCAGGTGGCCAACGAACTGCGTTCACAGGGCAGCGCCGAGGGCGAGAAGATCAAGGCTGACGCCGACAAGCAGCGGCAGGTGATCGTGGCCGAGGCCTACCGCGACGCGCAGAAGATCAAGGGCGAGGGCGATGCCAAGGCGTCGATGCTCTACGCCGACGCCTTCGGCCGTGACCCGCAGTTCGCCCAGTTCTATCGCAGCCTGGACGCCTACCGCGCAAGCTTTCGCAATCGCAACGACGTCATGGTGGTCGACCCTTCGAGCGAGTTCTTCAAGGCGATGCGCAGTGGCGGACCGGGCGCGGCGGTTGCACCTGCGGCGCCGGCGCCACGCCGGTGAGAACCGGGCCAGCGTCGCATGGGTGACTGGCTTCTCGGCGCGCTGGCGCTAATGCTGATCTTCGAAGGTCTGCTGCCATTTCTGAGTCCCGGGGTGTGGCGCGGCGTCTTCGAGCGCGCGACACGTCTGACCGATGGGCAGATCCGCTTCTTCGGGCTGTCCTCGATGCTGGTCGGGCTGCTGCTGTTGGGTCTTTGGCACTGAGCCGACCTCACCGGGATCCCCGGGGGCGGCGCAATGGGCGCCAGTACAATGCCGGTTTTAATCCCCCGGTGTCTTTCATGTCCTCTGCTTGGCTGCTGCCCGAGCATGTTGCAGATGTCCTGCCCGCCGAGGCCAGGCGCATCGAGGAACTGCGGCGCACGCTGCTCGAAATGGCCCGCGGCTATGGCTTCGAGCAGGTCATGCCGCCGCTGCTGGAGCATCTTGATTCGCTGTTGACCGGCACAGGTCGCGAGCTTGACCTCCGCACGTTCAAGCTGGTCGACCAGCTCAGTGGCCGCACGCTGGGGGTGCGGGCCGACGCCACGCCACAAGTTGCGCGCATCGACGCCCACCTGCTGAACCGCGAGGGCGTCACCCGCCTTTGCTACTGCGGGCCAGTGCTGCACACCCGGCCCGAGGCGGCTCACGCCACGCGCGAGCCGCTGCAATTGGGCGCGGAGATCTACGGCCACGCCGGCCTTGAAGCCGATCTCGAGGTTCAGGATCTCGCGCTGGACGGCTTGCGCGCTGCCGGGTTGACCCGCTTGGTGCTGGATCTGGCCGATGCACGCGTCGTGCGCGGGTTGCTGGCCGGCGCAGTGCTCGAGCCAGCTGTGTGGACGGAACTGCGTGCCGCGCTCGGTGCCAAGGATGCCAGCGTGCTGCGCGATCTGGCGCCACGGCTGCCTGAGGCGGCACGCGCCGGGCTGATCGCGCTGCCGGGCCTGTACGGTGATGCAGAAGTGCTGCAGGCCGCGCGGCGCGTACTTCCTGGCCACCCGGTCATTCATTCGGCGCTGGACGATCTGGCCTGGCTTGCCACCCATGTGCAGCGCGCCCATGGCGACATCACCATCGGCTTCGACCTGGCCGACGTGGGGGGCCACGGCTACTACAGTGGCGCTCGCTTTGCGGTTTATGCACGCGGTGCCACCAATGCGCTGCTGCGCGGCGGTCGCTATGACGAAGTGGGTGCGGTGTTCGGCCGCAATCGTCCGGCCGTGGGGTTCAGCACCGACCTGAAGGCGTTGGTGGCGGTGGCTGCGCCGGCAGCGCGCCGCATGGCCGTTCGGGCCCCCTGGAGCGAAGATGAAGCGCTTCGAGCCGCCGTGCGTCGATTGCGCGAGCAAGGCGAGATCGTCGTTTGCATCCTGCCGGGCCACGAGCACGAGGGCGAGGAGTTCGACTGTGACCGTGAGCTCACGTCCGTCGACGGTCGCTGGGTGCTGCGCGCGCTCTGATCCTCGTTTCGCTGCGGCCTCTGATCTTCTCGTCATCAACCGGATACTCGATTCATGCAACAAGGCAATTCCAGTTCGCCCGGGCGCAATGTGGTCGTCGTCGGCACCCAGTGGGGTGACGAGGGCAAGGGCAAGGTCGTCGACTGGCTGACCGACCACGCGCAGGGTGTCGTGCGGTTCCAGGGCGGTCATAACGCCGGACATACGCTGGTGATCAAGGGCGTGAAGACGGCCTTGCAGCTGATCCCCTCGGGCATCATGCGCGAGGGTGTGCCGTGCTATATCGGGAATGGCGTGGTCGTCGACCCGATTCATCTGATCGGCGAGATCGAGCGGCTCGAAGCCATTGGGGTGGAGGTGCGCTCACGCCTGTTCATCAGCGAGTCGTGTCCCTTGATCATGCCCTTCCACGTGGAGGTCGATCGTGCCCGCGAGGCGCTGCGCGAGACAAGCGGCGCGGGCAAGATCGGCACCACGGGCAAGGGCATTGGCCCGGCCTACGAGGACAAGGTCGCGCGCCGGGCGTTGCGCGTGCAGGATCTGAAGCACCCCGAGCGCTTCGCGCGCAAGCTGCGCGAGTTGCTGGAACTGCACAACTTTGCGCTCGGCGGCTACCTGAAGAGCAAGCCGCTGGATTTCCAGCCGATCTACGATCAAGCAATGCGGGCAGCCGAGCAACTCAGGCCGATGCTGGCCGACGTGGGCTACCGCATCCATAGCGCTAATCGGCAGGGGGCCAACATCCTGTTCGAAGGGGCCCAGGGCACGCTGCTCGACATCGATCACGGCACCTACCCCTACGTGACCTCGAGCAACTGCGTGGCCGGCAACGCCGCGGCCGGGGCCGGTGTGGGGCCGGAGATGCTGCACTACATCCTGGGCATCACCAAGGCGTACACCACGCGCGTGGGCAGTGGGCCGTTTCCGACCGAATTGCCGATCGATCAGCCGGGTACCGTCGGGTACCACTTTTCGACGGTCGGCCAGGAGCGGGGGGTCGTCACCGGCCGCATGCGGCGATGCGGCTGGCTGGATGTGGCGGCACTGAAGCGTTCGGTCATCATCAACGGCATTTCGGGCCTGTGCATCACCAAGCTCGATGTGCTCGATGGCCTGCCGGAGATCAAGGCCTGCGTCGGCTACCGACTCAACGGCCAGTCGGTGGACATCCTGCCCCTTGACGCCGACGACATCGTGGCCTGCGAGCCGGTTTTCGAGACCTTCCCGGGCTGGAGCGAGAAGACCTTTGGCCTGACGCGCTGGGACCAGTTGCCCGCCAATGCGCGCGCGTACCTGGACCGGGTGCAAGCCCTGATCGGCGCGCCGATCGACATGGTGTCCACTGGCCCCGATCGCGAGCACACCATCTTGCTGCGCCATCCGTACAAGCCTTGACGAGGAGAACCAAGCCCATGCTCACCGACGACGGCAAGCACCTCTATGTGTCCTGGGACGAGTACCACCTGCTGATCGAACGTCTGGCGCTGAAGGTGGCTGCTTCGGGCTGGGAGTTCGACCAGATCCTGTGCCTGGCCCGCGGTGGCATGCGCCCGGGCGACGTGTTGTCGCGCGTGTTCGACAAGCCGCTGGCCATCATGTCCACCAGTTCCTACCGTGCAGAGGCCGGCACCATCCAGGGCCGGCTGGACATGGCCAAGTACATCACCATGCCGAAGGGCGAACTGGCGGGCCGCGTGCTGCTGGTCGATGACCTCGCTGATTCGGGCGTCACCTTGAAGGCCGTGGTCGACCGTCTGCGCGGCGTCCCCGCCATCAGCGAGTTGCGTTCGGCGGTGATCTGGGTCAAGGGCGTCTCGAACTACACGCCCGAGTACTACGTCGAAATGCTGCCAACGAGCCCGTGGATTCACCAGCCTTTCGAGGAATACGACAACCTACGGCCCGACGGGTTGGCGAAGAAGTTTTCCGTTTGACGACGAGTTCAGCCGCATCGCCGAAGCTCATGCCGTGCGCCAAGTGCGGGCACGGCCGCTTCGGCGCGCGGCGGCCCAATGAAAAAGGCCGACATGCATTGCATGTCGGCCTTTATGATTTTGGTGCCCAGGAGAGGACTCGAACCTCCACGCCGCTAAGCGCTAGTACCTGAAACTAGTGCGTCTACCAATTCCGCCACCTGGGCAGGTACTGAAGCTAGGAGTCTAGCATAAAGACAAATCAAAACACAAGCAGCCAGCCGCCTTTGGGCGCTGCGCTGATGAGCGAAGTCGAAGGCACCGTGCTGGGCCATCGCGATGGGCACGGCTTCGTGCGGCGCGACGACAACGAACCCGACATCTACCTCTCGCCGCAGGAGATGCGTGCGGTGCTGCACCGCGACCGGGTGCGCGTGCGAGTCGTGCGCTACGACCGCAAGGGCCGGCCCGAGGGCCGGGTGCTCGACATCGTCGAGCGCCGCAAGTCGCCGATCATCGGCCGCCTGCTGCACGAAAACGGCATCTGGCTCGTGGCCCCGGAGGACCGCCGCTATGGCCAGGACATCCTGATCCCGAAGAACGCCACTGCGAATGCGACGGTGGGCCAGGTGGTTGCGATCGAGTTGACCGAGACGCCTTCTATGTACTCGCAGCCTGTGGGCCGCGTTACCGAGGTGTTAGGTGAGATCGACGATCCGGGCATGGAGATCGAGATCGCGGTGCGCAAGTACGAGGTGCCGCATCGCTTCTCTGCGGAAACGCTGGCCCAGGCCGCGGCCCTGCCGGACCGCATTCGCCCTGCCGACAAGCGCCATCGCATAGATCTGACCGACGTACCGTTGGTGACGATCGACGGGGAGGACGCCCGTGACTTCGACGATGCGGTGTACTGCGAGCCGCTCAAGCGCGGCCGCGGCAAGACGGCGTTCGAGGGCTGGCGCCTGGTCGTCGCGATTGCGGATGTCAGCCACTACGTGAAACCGGGCGAGCCGCTGGACGAGGACGCCTACGAGCGTGCGACCTCGGTGTATTTCCCGCGCCGCGTGATCCCGATGCTGCCGGAGAAGCTGTCCAACGGCCTGTGCTCGCTGAACCCCGATGAAGAGCGGTTGTGCATGGTGTGCGACATGCTCGTCAGCAAGGGCGGCGAGATCGAGGCCTACCAGTTCTTCCCGGCGGTCATGCGTTCGCACGCGCGCTTGACCTACACCGAAGTGGCGGCTGTGCTGGCCAATACGCGGGGAGCCGAGGCCCAGCGTCGCGTCGAACTCGTGCCGCATCTGCTGAACCTGCACGAGGTCTACCGTGCGCTGCTGAAGCATCGCGGTACACGGGGCGCGGTGGACTTCGAGTCGACCGAGACGCAGATCGTCTGCGACGACAACGGCCGCATCGAGAAGATCGTGCCGCGCACGCGCACCGAGGCGCATCGGCTGATCGAGGAGGCCATGCTGGCGGCCAATGTCTGTGCAGCCGAGTTCATCGCGGTGCACAAGCATCCGGCGCTGTACCGGGTGCACGAAGGGCCGACGCCCGAGAAGCGCCTGACGTTGCAGAACTACCTGCGGACACTGGGCCTGGGCTTCAGCCTGAGCGAGGATCCCAGGCCCTCGGAATTGCAGGCCATCGCGCAGGCGACGAAGGACCGGGTCGACGCGATGCAGATCCACTCGATGCTGCTGCGCTCGATGCAACAGGCGATCTACACGGCCACCAACAGTGGCCACTTCGGCCTGGCCTACGAGGCCTACGCGCACTTCACCAGCCCGATCCGGCGCTATCCCGACCTGCTCGTACACCGAGTGATCAAGTCCTTGCTGCATGGCAAGCGCTATCACCTGGCGAGTGCGGCCATCGAGGAGGACGTTCCGGTGAAGCCGAGCCGCAAGGGTGGCAAGGCCCCCGGCAAGCCGGCGATCAGCGCGCACGAGGGTGAACTGTGGGAAGCCGCCGGCGCGCATTGCAGCGCCAACGAACGTCGGGCCGACGAGGCATCGCGCGATGTGGAGGCCTGGCTCAAATGTCGCTTCATGCGCGATCACCTGGGCGAGGAGTACTCGGGCACCGTCAGCGCGGTCACCAGCTTCGGCGTGTTCGTCACGCTCGACGAGCTGTATGTCGAGGGCCTGGTGCACATCACGGAGCTCGGCGGCGAGTACTTCCGCTTCGACGACGCCCGGCAGGAACTGCGTGGTGAACGCAGTGGCCTGCGCTATGCCGTGGGTTCACGGGTACGGGTGCAGGTCAGCCGCGTGGACCTCGACGGTCGCAAGATCGACTTCCGAATGGTGCGCGAAGGCGAGACGGAGCAGTTGCTGCAACGCGGTCGCAAGGCGGTACCGGCGACGCAGGCCCTGAAGGAAGTGCAGGCCAAGGACCGCGCCGCAAAGTCGGCGCGTGCCAAGGCCGTCACCAAGCGCACGGCAGTGGCCGGCAATGTCTCGCGGGCAGGCAAGACCGCGCGTGCACGCAAAGGACGTTGAGCCGGCAGCGACTCACCGCCGATCGCCAGTTGACGGCGGTAGCGCCGCTGCCATTCTTTCGATCAAGTCGGCCGCACGCAACGGCAGGCGATCATCACCGTCCTCGGCGGCGCGGCCGTGCAACCACGCGGCGTGCTCCGCGACCTGCTGCGCGCTGCATCCCGGATGCTGGGCCCACAGGCCGCCAGTCCAGCCGGCCAGAACGTCGCCGCTGCCGGCGGTGGCCAGTCGCGCATTGCCGGTCGGATTGATCGCGGGCACTTGCTGCGGGTCGGCAATCACGCTGCCGGAGCCTTTGAGCACGACCGTGGCCCCCAACCGGGTCGCCAGGCGCCGGGCGCTGGCCAGCCGGTCGCCCAGGATGGCGGCTGTGTCGGTGTTCAGCAGCCGCGCAGCTTCGAGCGGATGGGGTGTCAACACCGTCGCCAGCCCGCGAGCGGCCCGGCCGCTTGCCAGGCGAGCGAGCGAGCTGTCCGTGGCCAAGCTGTTCAACGCATCGGCATCGAGCACCAGCCGGCCCGCATGGTGCAGCACGGTCGGCAGGACTTCGCGCACGACTGCCCCGCCGCCGCAGCCGCAGACCACGGTGGACGCTTGCAGCAGCGCCGGCAGCAATGCCTCAGCCAGGCTGCGCGGCATCAACTCGGGCCGCTGCGGGTCCACGGCATACGACAGGCTCTCGTCGAGGCGGGCCAGGTAGACCCGCCCCGCACCGGCGGCGAGGGCGGCATGCGCGGCCAGCTGCGCGGCGCCTCCCATGCCGGGTGCACCGCCGATCACCAGGACATCGCCGAAGCTGCCCTTGTGCTGCTCGTGGCGGCGTGGCGTGGCAACCGGCGGGCCGCTGAGCCATGCGTCTGGCGCTTCAGCCGTGGAATCCGTCCCGAGGTCGTCGAACCAGATGCGACCCGCATGGTCGCGCCCCTGCGCAGTGAAGAGCCCCGGCTTCAGGCTCAGCAGTGACAGCGTGTGCGTGGCGCGCACGGCGTCCAGGCCCAACACGGTCCCTCGATCGGCTGACAGTCCGGAGGGCAGGTCGATCGCCAGCACGGGTTGCGGACCCGCATTCAGCAGGGCGATGGCCTCGGCAATCGGTCCTTCCGGTGGCCGGCGGGCGCCCAGGCCAAGCAGGGCGTCGATCGACAACGTGCCATCCACGCGCGTCGGCAGGCCACTCTCGATCGAGACGCCGGCCTGCTGCGCTTGATCGAGCGCCGTGCGCGCGTCAGATGGCAAGGACGCGGCATCGGCCAGCAGGTGCACGCGCACGGTCTTGCCGGCCTGCAGCAGGTGGCGTGCCGCGACGAGCCCGTCGCCCCCGTTGTTGCCGGGGCCGGCGGCCACCCAGATCGTCTGCGCGTGGGGGGCAATCGCCAACGCCAGCCGGGCGGTGGCAGATCCCGCGGCGGCCATCAGAGAGAACGGTTGTGCCACTGCCAGCGCCGCCTGTTCGAGCCGGCGGGAGGCGGCCTGTCCGTGCAGGGGCCATCGTCGGCGTGAGGGGAGGATGCACTCGATCATCGGGGGGACGCGCCTAGCGCTGCTGCAGGCGATCGAATCCAAGGCCTTCCGCGTCGATCGCGGGCGCGCGGCCGGCAATCATGTCGGCCAGGACGCGGGCCGAGCCGCAACTCAGCGCCCACCCGCTCGACCCGTGGCCCAGGTTCAGCCAGATGCCCTCTGCCGGGCTGCGCCCGAGCACCGGCGGGCCGTCAGGCAGCATGGGCCGCGCGCCCTTCCAGTGCTGCGCCTGCGCAAGCTGGGCGCAGCCCGGAAACCAGTCGTCGAGCACCTTGTACAGGGTCTGCACCGCTGCCTCGTTGCTGCGTTCGGCACGACCGCCGAGCTCCGCGCTGCCGGCCACGCGCACGCGCTGGCCCAGCCGGCTGATCGCAACCTTGTGCGCTTCGTCCATCACGGCCGACTTCGGGCCGATGTGCGGAAAGCCCTCCAGCACCCGCAGGGGCGCCGTCACCGAGTAACCGTGCACGGCGACCAGCGGCATGCGGCAGCCCAGCGGCGCCAGCAAGTCGCCGGCCCCCAGCGCAGCGCAGACGATGATGCCGTCGAAGGCCTGCTCCTTCACGCCAGCGTCGATGCCGGCGCGGTAGCGCAACACGGGCCGGGTACCGGCCTGCAACGCCAGCACCTGGTGTTCGAAGCGGAAGTCGACTTGCAGCCGCTGCGCCTCTGCGCGGAGCAATTGGGCAAACTGGCGGCAGTTGCCAACCCCGTCGTTGGGCAGATGGATCGCGGCATGCAGCGGTGTCTGCGGGTTGAGCCCCGGCTCGAGCGCGCGCGCCTTGTTGCCATCGATCAGCTGGAAGGTCGCTCCCAGCTCCGCCAGCAGCCTGAGGCCAGGCCGTGCAAGCTTCAGCTCCTGCGGCGTTCGCAGCAGCACGGTGTAGCCGCTGGCCTGTTCGTAGTCGAGTCGCAGGTCGTGGGTCAGGGTCTTCAGCCGCTGCTGGCTGTAGCGTGCGAGCCGATGCATCCGCGAGCGATTGGCCTGAAAGCTCGCCGAACGGCAGGCGCGCCACCAGCGCCACATCCAGCGCAGCTGTCCGGGTGCCATCGGGCGCGCGAGGCGCACGGGGGCGTGGCGGC
This sequence comes from uncultured Bordetella sp., assembly GCA_964641795.1. Lineage (GTDB taxonomy): Bacteria > Pseudomonadota > Gammaproteobacteria > Burkholderiales > Burkholderiaceae_C > Pseudaquabacterium. The sequence continues at coordinate 16,159 of CAZXLI010000128.1, forward strand.
TCAGCAATTGTCGTAGCACCTTGCCCGGCATGCCGGGCGCGGCCCACGGCGTCACGTAGCCTGGTGCGATGACGCCTGCGTTGGCGAAGCTGGTCTCCTCCGCGACGCTGCCGCGTCGCTCGAAGACCACGACCTCGTGGCCATCGGCGGCCAGTTCGTACGCGGTCGTGACGCCGATGATGCCGGCGCCGATCACGGCCAGCCTCATGTCAGTTGCTCCACCGCGCTTCGCGCGTCCCGCGACGCATGAAACGGGCGT
>CAZXLI010000129.1:0-16398 GCA_964641795.1 uncultured Bordetella sp.
CGTCGGCTCGCTGGCCAGGAAGGCGCGTGCGATCTCGTCGGTGCTCAGGCCGCCGAGCAGGCGCAGGGTCAGCGCGACGCGGGCCTCGGTGGACAGCACCGGATGGCAGGCGGTGAAGATCAGGCGCAGCAGGTCGTCGCCGATGTCGTCGGCGCGCCTGGCGTCGAGCCCGTCGACGAAGTCGGGCACCACATGGGCCTGCAGCGCGTCGAGGTCGGCACCCAGTTCCTCGTGCTTGCGCTGGTGCAGCGCATCGGCGCGCAGCTTGTCCAGCGCGCGGTGCTTGGCGGTGGCCATCAGCCAGGCCCCGGGGTTGTCGGGCAGGCCGTCCTTCGGCCAGTGCTCGAGCGCCGCGACCAGCGCGTCCTGCGCCATCTCTTCGGCCAGGCCGACGTCGCGCACCAGGCGCGCGACGCCGGCGATGATCTTCGCGGCCTCGATGCGCCAAACGGCCTGCACCGCGGCATCGGTGGCGGAACGGGGGTCATGCGGCATGAAGGGTCCTCGTCATGCTGTCTCGGCCAGGGCCTTCAGGTTGTTCAGGCCGTCCTCGAAGTCGCGGCCGACCATGCGGTCCATGTCGAACAGCACGCCCATCAGCTTCGAGACATACGGCGCGGGTCCATGCATCGCCCAGCGCACCCGCGTGCCGCCGGCGTCGGGCTGCAGCGTGAACTCGACCTGATTGTGCGCTGCGAAGGGCTTGACGAAATCGAGCTTCATCGCAACACGTGTCGGCGCTTGCAACGCGGTGATCTCGAGGCTGCCGGTGCCGACCTTGTCGCTCTCCCAGGCGTACTGCGCGCCCGGGCCCTGCGTGCTGCCGCCATAACGTCCTTTCAGCGCGGGGTCCTTGCGCTCGTAAGGGTTCCAGCGGTTGAACTGCCTGAGGTCGCCGATCATCGCGATCAGGCGTTCGGGTGGCGCCTGGATGCGCAGGCTGCGCTCGACGCGGAAGGTGTCGGGCCGCGTGGCGGCGTAGATCAGCAGCAGCGCGAGGGCCGCGAGCAGCACCAGGGCAATGGTCTTGAGCATGGCGTGGGTCCTTCGGGGTCGGGGCTTCAGGCCTGCAGGGCGCGCAGGCGCTCGATGGCCGGGCCGGGCTCGAAGTCGTCGAGCTCGAACAGCGGCCGCAGCTCGATCTCGCCATCGGCGTACTTGCCGTGCGGCGCCGGGAAGCGGCGCGCCCACTCCATGGCCTCCTCCTTCGAGCGCACCTGGATCAGCGTGTAGCCGGCGATCAGTTCCTTGGTCTCGGTGAACGGCCCGTCGATCACCGTGCGCCGCCCTTCCCGGAAACGCACGCGCCAACCCTCGCGGCTGGGTTTCAGGCCGTTGGCGTCGAGCAGCACGCCGGCCTGGGCCAGCGCTTCGTGGTAGCCGGCCATCGCGTCGATCAGGGCCTGCTCGGGCAGGGCGCCGGCTTCGCTGCGGGCGCTGGCTTTGACGATGATCAGGTAGCGCATACGGGTCTCCGTGCTGGGGGCACCTGCACGACGGCTGAGAAGTGGCCGGATCGACAAGCTGAACGACGAATCGGAGCAATCTGCGCTGCGCACCGCGCTGGCCGACGTCATGGCGCCGGCACAATCCGGCCCGACAGAATTGCCAACGACAGGGAGCGAGAGGCATGGAACTGCATCGATCGAAGGCGGTGGGCGTGGCGCTGGCCGCCGCCTGCGCACTGGGCCTGATGGGCCCGATACCGGCCCGGGCGCAAGCCGGCGGCGCCCTGGCGCTGTTCTCCGAGCCGGCCGACAGCGGCAGCATCGAGATCAACCTCGGCAGCCGCTTCACCGGCCCGGGCGTGCTGACGGTGGGCCGGCTGGGCACCAAGAAGCAGGTGGTGCTGCCGGCCGGCGACTGGGTGGCGCTGGCGGCCATCGACTACAAGGTCAGCGGTGCCGACATGAGCACACTGGCCTTTGGCCGCTTCGAGGGCACGCGGCTGCGCAGCGTGCTGCGCTTCGTGTTCAACCGCAACATCACCGCGGTGCAGAACTGGCCCGAGTTCGATGCCTGTGCGCGCGAGGACGAGCAGGTGCTGCTGCAGGCCGCCAACCAGGCCTCGGCCACGCGCAACGACTGCCAGCTGGTGAAGGCCCACGCGGCACCTGCGCTGAATACCGCGTATGACGGCCCGCTGATCCAGCAGAGCCTGCAGCGCCTGGGCGCGCAGCTGCCGCCGGGGCCGGTGATCGTCAGCACCCAGGTGCTGGCCGAGCGCCGCTACGGCATGCTGCAGGTGCAGCGCACCGACTGGCTGGGCCCGGTGCTCGGCGCCCAGGCCGGCCAGCCGGCCGACTGGCAGCCCGATGCGCTGGCCACGGCGCCGGCACGCGCGGCCCATGCCAAGGCCGTGCTGGCCTGGGTCGAACGTTACCGCCAGGCCACCATCGCAGGCTTCGAGCGCCGCCACAAGGACGACGACCTGGAAGCCGGCCAGCCGCCGGCGCGCGGCGCGGCGCTGGTGGCGCTGGGCGACCTGCAGCCCTGACGCAACACCCGCCCGATGGGTGATGCCGCCGCGACGGCGCGTCACGACAATCAGCGCTGCAACCCGCGGGCCGGGGTGTGGAGGGCGCATGGCATCGAAGTCGTCGTGGCATTCGGCATGGGTCTTCGCGGGCCTGCTGCTGGCCGCCGGCGCGGCGGCAGCGCAGACCCCTGAGGCCACGCTCAAGCCCTACTCGGCCGCGGCGGCGAGCGACGCCATCGCAGCCCGGTTGGGCGACCGCTTCACCGGTCCCGGGGTGCTGACGGTGGGCCAGCGCGGATCGCGCAAGCAATTGGTGCTGCCCGCGGGCGACTGGCTGTTGCTGGCGATGGGCGACTACCGCACCACCGGCCTGGTCGTCGACATGGGCTACGTGGTGCTCGGCAAATTCATCGGCAACCGGCTGGTGACGATGCTGCGCTTCTCGTTCAACCGCGGCTCGGCACTCGCCCAGCCGTCCGGGTCGCCGATCTCGGTGACCTGGGCGCAGTTTCCCGAATGCCTGCGCGAAGACGACGATGCGCTGCTGCAGTCGCTGACGCCGCCCTCGGCCTTCCGCGACGACTGCCTGGTGGTGAAGTTCCATGCCGGCCCGTCGGTGATCGGCACCATCGACGGCACCACCGCGCGCGACAGCCTGCGCGAGCTGGGCGCCCGCTGGGGGGGCCCCGCGCTGATGACCTACCACTTCCTGGCCGAGAAGCGCTACGGCATGCTGGCGCTGCAGCGCACCGACTGGCTCACGCCCGCACTCGGACCGCTGGCCGGCCGCGCCGCCGACTGGCAGCCCGACACGGTGCGCGCCGAGCCGCAGCGCGAGGCCTACGCCAAGGCTTTCCTGGCCTGGACGCAGCGCTACCGCGTCGCGATGGAGGCGGGCTTCCGGGCCGCCCATGCCGATACCGACCTGGCCGCGGGCAAGCCGCCGCCCGCCCCGTCGGCCGGACTGGCCACGCTCGGCGACTTCGAGCCGCCGCCGCGTTGAATGCCGCGGCGCGGCCGCGCGCTACAGGGCCACGTCGTAGCGCAGGAAACCATGCCAGCGCGCGACGCGGTCGTACAGCGCGCGGGCACGGGCGTTGTCCTGGTGCGTGGTCCAGTAGAAGCGCGAGGCACCGCGCGCGCGTGCCAGGGCGGCCAGGTGCGCGATCAGCGCAGCGGCGACGCCGCGGCCGCGCGCGGCTTCGTCGACGAACAGGTCCTGCAGGTACAGCGCATCGGCGGCCCAGATCGTCGGGTGGAAGTAGTGGTGCGCGATGCCCAGCACGCGGCCCTGCCCGTCGCGCGCGGCCAGGCCCTGGATCACCCGGCCCTCGAGCAGGCGCTGCCAGGTGCGCGCGTAGTCCTCGTCGGTCTGCGCGGTGCGGTAGAAGGCCTTGTAGCCGCGCGCCAGCGGTTCCCAGCCTGCGCGGTCTTCGGCGCGCAGCGGGCTGATGTCGACATCGCCCGGCGTCATCACGGCTTCTCGCTCAGCGGCTTGGCGCGCAGCATGTCGTCGGCCATCGCCTGCGCCTCGGCCCCCTGGCCGCGCAGGCCTTCGGCCACGCCCGCGCGGTCGGCCGCCGCCCGGTTCTGGCTGAGCTTGAACTTGCCCACCAGCGAGGTCAGCGGGATGCGGATGCCGACGATCGCCCGCAGCATGGTGGCGGTGTAGTCGGCGGGCGCGTCGGACAGCGCCCACGGCCGCGGCTGGCTGGCCTCGTGCCGCGTGGTCAGGCGGGTGACGATCTCGCGCGCCGCTTCCACATCGTCGTGCACCTGCAGACGACCGCGCGCCTGCACCATGCTGTAGTTCCAGGTCGGCACCACCTTGCCGTGCTCGGCCTTGGCCGGGTACCAGTTGGGGCTGATGTAGCCCTGCGGACCCTGGAACACCACCAGCACCGCGGCACCGGCCGCTTCGCGCCACAGCGGATTGGCGCGTGCCACGTGGCACAGCAGCGTTCCGCACGGCGCCTCGTCGGTCGGCGTGGGGTCGTGCAGGAAGGGCACGGTGTTGGCCACCGGCCCTTGCTCGCCGCCGGGCGTGACCAGCAGGCCCAGCGGGTGGGCCTGCAGCAGCGCGTGCAGCAGTTCGGGACGGGTTTCTTCGAAATGGCTGGGCAGGTACATCGTGGGGGCTCGTCAGTCGGCGAATCGGGGCTCGCACAGCACCTCGCTGCGCACCGAGTTGGCAATGAAGCAGGCCTCGTGCGCGGCATGGTGCAGCCGCTCATGTTCGGCGCTATCGGGTCGGCGCTCGCCGACGAAGCGCACCACCGGGTGCAGCGTGACGCGGGTGATCGCGGTGCGGCCGCTCGCGTCCTCCTCCATCACGCCGACCGCGTCGTCGGCATAGTCGTCCACCACCCAGCCGCCGCGCGCGGCGAAGTCCAGGAACCACAGCATGTGGCAGCTCGACAGCGAGGCGACGAAGGCCTCCTCGGGATCGACCGCCGCGGGGTCGCTGAACGGCGGCCGCACCGACAGCGGCGACGACGAGCCGGGCACCACCGCGCCGCCGTCGAAGTGCCATGCGTGGCGGCGGCTGTAGCGCTTGTCGGTGAACACGGCGTCCTGGCGCTGCCAGGTGATGCGGGCGGTGTACTGGTGCACGGCGGGCGGGGCGGAGTGGATTGGTCCCCAACCTTAGCGCGCTATGCTTGCTTTGGAGGAACCAATTCATGGCCGCTCACGGAACCATTCAGGCCGAGGCCCGCGGCAACCTGCGCCAGCAGGTCTACCTGCAGCTGCGCAGCGCCATCGAGCAGGGCACGCTGCGCGCGGGCACGCGGTTGCCGCCTTCGCGCGAGCATGCGCAGGCACTGGGCGTGGCGCGCAACACCGTGCTGTGGGCCCTGGAGCGGCTGCGGGTGGAAGGCTTCGTGCAGGCGCGCGTGGGCGACGGCACCTACGTGGCCGAGGGCGTCGCCGCGCTGACGGCGCGGCACGGCGGCAGCCGCCAGCGCAGCGCGGCGATCGGCGAGGCCGCGCTGTCCGCGCGTGGCCGGCTGATGGCCGACACCGCCTTGCGCTGGCGGCCGCCGGCGGTGATGGCCGCGCCCTTTCGCATCGGCGCGCCGGAGGTCGCCACCTTCCCGTTCGCGCTGTGGGACCGGCTGGCGCGCAGCGTCGCGCCGGCGGCACGCCAGGGCACCGCGCAGTACCTCGATCCGCAGGGGCTGCCGGCGCTGCGCGAAGCCATCGCGCACTGGCTGCTGGTCTCGCGCGGCCTGCGCTGCAGCGCCGAGCAGGTGCTGGTGACCTCGGGCTCGCAGCAGGCCATCGACCTGATCGGCCGGCTGCTGCTGGACGTGGGCGACGAGGTGATGGTCGAGGACCCCGGCTACTCCGGCATCCGCGCCTGCCTGCTGGGCCATGGCGCCAAGGTGTGCCCGGTGCCGCTGGACGACGAAGGGCTGGACATCGCCGCCGGCGCCGCGCGCTGGCCCTCCGCGCGCCTGGTGGTGGTGACGCCGACGCACCAGTTCCCGCTCGGCCTGCGCATGAGCCTGGCGCGCCGGCTGGCGTTGATCGACTGGGCGCGGCGCCACGGCGGCTGGATCGTCGAGGACGACTACGACGGCGAGTTCCAGTTCGGCCCGCACCGCATCGCCGCGCTGGCGGGCCTGCCGCATGCCGAGCGGGTGCTGTACGTCGGCACCTTCTCGAAGACGCTGCACCCCGGGCTGCGGCTGGGCTTCATCGTGCTGCCGGCCGGGCTGGCGCCGGCCTTCGCGGCGGCCAAGGCGCTGGCCGACCGGCATTGCCCCGGCGAGCCGCAGGCGGTGCTGGCGCGCTTCATTGCCGAAGGCCACCTGCTGCGCCACCTGCGCCGCATGCGCGAGCTGTACCCGCAGCGCCAGGCGTTGCTGGTCGAGGCGCTGGCGCGGGCCAGCGGCGGCGCGCTGCGGCTGGCACCGAGCGAACAGGGCATGCACCTGACGGCCGAAGTCAGCGGCCGTCGCAACGACGTCGCGCTGTCGGCCCGTGCCCGCGAAGCCGGTGTCATGCTGGCACCCTTGTCGGCCTACACGATCGAATCGCCGCGCCGCGGCTGGGTGTTCGGCTACGCGGCTTACGACGATGCCGCGCTGCGCGAAGCGGCACGGCGCGTCGGCCCGCTGTTCGCGCGCGGCTCAGGCAGCTGAGGGCGCCGCGGCCGCCGGCAGGCTGACGGTGACCCGCAGCCCGCCCAGCGGGGAATCCGCCAGCACCACCGTGGCCCCCAGGCGCCGGGCGATCGAGCGCACGATCGCCAGGCCCAGGCCGCTGCCGCTGTCCTGCACCGCACTGCTGCCGCGCACGAAGCGCTCGAACACCCGCTCACGTTCGGCGTCAGGAATGCCGGGGCCGTTGTCATCGACCTGCAGCAGCACGCGACCGGCCTCCCGGGCCACGCCCACCTGCACCTGGCCGCCGGCCGGCGTGTAGCGCAGCGCGTTGTCGACCAGGTTGCGCACCAGCACCGACAGGGCTGCCGCCTCGCCCCGCACCGCGGCCTGCTCGGCGTCGCCGGCCTGCAGCGACAGGGCGATGCCGCGCGCCTGCGCCAGCGGGTGCAGGTCGGCCAGCACCTGGCGCAGCAGCGGCAGCAGGGCCACGTCGACCAGGGCCGCGGGCGCAGCGCCGGGCTCCTGGCGCGCCAGCGTCAGCAACTGCTCCACCAGCCGCGTGGCCCGGTCGACGCCGCTCACCAGTGTCTCCAGCGCGGCGGCGCGGCTCGCCTCGTCCGGCGCGCGACGCAGCAATTGCGCCTGCAGCTTCAGCGCGGTGAGCGGCGAGCGCAACTCGTGCGCGGCATCGGCCACGAACGCGCGCTGGCTGTCGAAAGCCTCGCCCACCCGCACCAGCATCGTGTTCAATGAATGCACCAGCGGCCGCACCTCGTCGGGCAGGCCGTCTTCGGGCAAGGGGTGCAGCGTGGCGACATCGGCCTCGCGCAAGGTGCCGGCCATGCGCGACAGCGGCCGCAGTGCACTGGCCACCAGCCACCACAGCGCCGCGGCCAGCAGGGGCGCCACCACGGCCAGCGGCAGCACGCTGCGCAGCGCGGCCTTGGCGGCCAGCCCTTCGCGGATGGCGATCGGCTGCGCCACCTGGATCACCTTGTCGTGCGCGGCGATCGCGAAGCTGCGCCAGCGCAGGCCATCGACCACGATGTCGGCAAAGCCGAGCACGGTGCGCGAGGGCAGGTTGCGGTGCGCGCGCGAGGCGTAGACGCTGCGGCCATCGATGCGCCAGATCTGGACCACGAAATCGAGGTCCTCGTCGCGCAGCGCGGCCGCCTCGTCGCCGGCGATCTCGCCCTGGTCGCGCAGCGACAACGCCATCTGCCGCAGCTGGTAGTCGAACAGCGTCTCGGCTTCCTCGAGCACGTTGCGGTAGGTGACGCCGCCGACCAGCGCGGCCGCCAGCAGCAGCGCCGCCAGCAGCGACAGCAGCAGGCGCGCGCGCAGCGAGGTCATGGGGCGCCCGCCGCTGCGCGGGTCCCTCCGGGAGGGACGCGAACCCCGCCTGCGGGCGGCCGGGCGGCGCCGTTCATGCCCGGGCCAGGAAGTAGCCGACGCCGCGCATGCTCTGGATCACGTCCGGCCCGAGCTTCTTGCGCAGCTGGTGCACATAGACCGAGACGGCATTGCTCTCCACCGCCTCGCCCCAGCCGTAGAGCCGGTCTTCGAGCTGGGCACGCGACAGCACCGCGCCGGGCCGCTGCATCAGCGCTTCCAGCACCGCGAACTCGCGCGCCGACAGCATCACCGGCTGGCCCTGGTAGCTGACCTCGCGCGTGGACGGGTCGAGCCTCAGCGCGCCGTGCACCAGCGCGGTACTGGCGCGGCCGCCATGGCGGCGCATCACCGCGCGGATGCGCGCCAGCAACTCATCCAGCTCGAAGGGCTTGACCAGGTAGTCGTCGGCGCCGGCATCGAGGCCGGCCACGCGGTCGCCCAGCGCATCGCGCGCGGTCAGCACGATCGCCGGCGTGGTCTCGCCGCGGCCGCGCAGGTGCTGCAGCACCTGCAGCCCGCCCTCCGGTCGCGCCGGCTGGCCCGGTGCATCGGGCAGGCCCAGGTCCAGCAGCAGCAGGTCGAAGCGCTCGCTGCTCAGCGTGGCCTTGGCCGCCGCGGTGTCGTACACCCAATCGACGGCGTGCCCCTCCAGGCGCAGGGCCTGGCGCAGGCTCTCGCCGATCATGCGGTCGTCTTCCACCAGCAGCAGGCGCATCGTGTCGGGGCTTCGGTTCGGGGCCGGTCGTTTCGGTGCCGGCAAGCATAGCCGGCGGCGCGGGGGCGCTACTGCGGCTGGACGACGGAGGTGCTGGCCAGGATCTGCCGCGGTCCGATCTGCCGGGCAATCTCGCGCAGCAGTCGCTCGCGGTCGAGCGGCTTGGCCAGGAAGGCGTCGGCCTCCAGGCCGGGACCGACGCTCACCGCGTCGGCCTCGACGGTGGCGGAGACGGCGATGATGCGCACCCCGCGCAGCGCCGGGATGTCGCGGATCAGGGCCATGGCCTGCTTGCCGCCCATCACCGGCATCTCGACATCCATGATGATCAGGTCGGGCGGGATCGACGCGGCGCGCTCCAGCGCCTGCTGCCCGTCGCCGGCCTCGTCGATCTCGAAGCCGAGCGGGCGCAGCATGTCGCCCAGCACCTGGCGGTTTGCCGGCAGGTCGTCGACGATCAGGATGCGCTGGCGCGCCCCGCCGTTCCCGCCGGCGCCGTGCCGCGCGGCCGGCTCCTCGGCGGCGGCGTTCACCACCCCCACGTCCAGCTCGAAGCTGAAGCAGGTGCCATGACCCGGCTCGCTGCTCACGCGGATGTCGCCACCCATCAGCTGCACCAGCTGGCGGCTGATGGCCAGCCCGAGCCCCGAGCCGCCGGTCCGGTGCCGCACCTCGCCGACCTGCTCGAACGGGCGGAAGATCTTCTCGAGCTGGTCTTCGCGAATGCCCACGCCGGTGTCCCGCACCTCGAATTGCAGCCGCGCATGGTGCGTGCCGGACTTGACGACGCGCACGCTGAGCACCACTTCGCCACGGTCGGTGAACTTCACCGCATTGCTCAGCAGGTTGAGCAGCACCTGCCGCAGGCGCTTTTCGTCGGCGATGACCTTGGCCGGCACGTCCGGCGCGACGTCGACCACGAAGCTCAGGCCCGCCTCTTCCGCCTTCACGCGCACGATGTCGGAGGTCACCCGCAGGCATTCGGCCAGCGGCACTTCGCCCAGGCACAGCTCGAGCTTGCCGGCGTCATGCTTGGCGAGATCGAGCAGGTCGTTGATCAGCGCCAGCAGATGCTCGCCGCTGCGGCGGATGGTGTCGATGCCTCGCAGCTGCTGCGCCGTCAGCGATTTGTCCAGCTCGAGGATCTGCGCGTAGCCCAGCACCGCATTGAGCGGCGTGCGCAGCTCATGGCTCATGTTGGCCAGGAAGGCGGCCTGGGTCGCGCGGGCCGCCTCGGCCGCATCCCGCGCCGCGACCAGGTGCTGCTCGGCTTCCTTGCGCAGCGTGGCATCGCGGATCACCAGCACGGTCAGCCCGCCTTCGGCCGAGGCCACCGGGTTGAGCGAGACTTCCACGGGTATCGCCTCGCCGCTGCGATTGCGCGCCACGGCGTCGCGCGTGATGCCGGGCACCTTGCCGGGATGCCAATCGAAGTCGGGCAGCAGCGCGTCCCCCGGCTGGCCCACGGCCTGCGCCGTGTGGATGCCGAACATGCGCTCGGCGGCGTGGTTCAGCTGCAGCACCTTGCCCGCCTGCAGCACGACGATGCTGTCGGCGGTGTTGTCGATGATCGCCGCCAGCCGTTCCTGTTCGACCTCCAGGCGGGCCCGCGTGGCCGCCAGTTGCCGGCGGTCGCACAGGAACTGCTCCACCGCACGCGCCATCGCGCCGATCTCGTCGTCGCCCTCCACCGGCACCGTCGCGCCGGAGGAGGTGGGCTCGTCGGCGTCGCGCAGGCGCCGGCTGACCTGCTGCAGGCGCGCAATGACGTGCTGGCCGAGAAACACGCGGGCGATGAGCCAGGCCGCCAGCAGGCCGAAACCGAGCCAGGCCACCACCCAGTACGCGCTGACGTTGGAAGCGTCCACCACACGCAGCACCGCGGCCTGGTACTCGCGCGTCAGCTGGTCGGACCGCTCGCGCGCCGAGAGCATCATCGCCTGGGCGAAGGCCCTCATCTCCTCGCGATGGCTCGCCAGTGTCGCCGCCCGGGCCGCGTCCGCGGCGCCGGGCACTGCCATCGCCTCGCGCAGGTGGGCGATCACATGGGCCGAGTTCCGGAACAGCTGGCTGGACTGGTGCAGATCGAGCACCGAAGAGTCCTCGCCCACCGCCAGCCGGGCCGTGAGATCGTCCAGCGCATCCAGCTCGACCAGGATCTGCGCGTAGGTCTGATGGGCAACCGGGTCCGAGTCGGTGGAGATCATCCGGTCGGCCAGCAACTGGATGTGCTGGGTCCGCTGCTGCAGGTCCTGCGCGTTCTGCATGCGCGCAAGCCGCTCCTGCGAGAACTGGCGTGCCGCGCTGCTGGTGGCATGCAACGCGAAGACGGCCGTGCCGCCACCGACGATGATGAGCACGGCCATCGCGAACAGCGCAACCGCGAACTGGGCCCGCAGCGAGTGCGGCAGCAGCCACCTCAGCAGGCCCCCCCTGCGCTGAACGGAGATGAATCTTCGGGCCTGGCGTCGCATCGCGTCAGCGGCGCTTCCAGATCCGCCGGTAGTGGTCCCGGTAGCCATTGTCAGGGTCGTACACCAGCCGTGAACCGCCGTCGGCGTCGACGTTCTCTGACGAGACGAGGTGCACCGGCGCGACGAAGCCGCTCACCGGCTGGCCGGCCATCAGGCGGTTGAGCTCGTCGACCACCTGCCAGCCCTGCATGTTCAAGGGCTCGGCCACCGTGCCCGTCTGGTAGGTGCCGGTGCGGACCCGCATGAACGCCGGCGCGCTGCCGTCGCCCGCCGACAGCAGGCTGATCGCGCCGGTGGCCACGCCCGCGCTGATGAACACCGGCACCGCGTAGTCGAAATAGATGTCGTTGATGGCCAGGGCGTGGGTCCAGCGCGGGCCGTGCGCGGCCAGCAGCGTGCGGGTGACGCCCGGCATGCGGGCCGCACTCTCCGAGATGGCCACATCCCGCAGGTCGAGCAGTGCGCAACCGCTGCACGCGCGGATGACCTCCGCCATGGCCTGGGCCTTGGCGCTGGCGATCGCGAAGCGCGAATCGGTGAACACGACGACCCCGGCTCGCCCATCGGACTGGGCCACGGCTGCCAGCGCGGTCGTGCGCGCCACCGCGATCGGGTCGGTGGTCACGTTCATCGCGACGGCCGTCCCCGGCAAGGGGCCGGGCGCCGGCCCCGCGTGCCAGCCCACCACGGGCGGCAGGCGCCCCCGCGCCGACCGAAGGGCGGGTTCGATCTCGTGCGCGTCGGCGCCGCAGATCACCAGGCCATCCGGCCGTGCCGCCAACGCTTCGGTCACCGCCTGGGCTCGGCCGGCGGGCGTGCCGCCCGCGTCGACGATGCGCACGTTCCAGCCAATCTCGCGCGCGGCCTCGCGGATGCCCTGCGCCACGCCCAGCACGCCGCCATTGCGCAGATCCTCCGCCAGGACGGCGATCGTCTTGCCCGGCTGGGCACTCGGACCGGTGCTGGGCCCGGTCCAGGGCGGCGATCGGCTGGAGGCCAGCGCGACAACCTGCCTTGCCTGCTCGACAAGATCGACGGACGAAGCCGCTGGCCCCGCGCACAGCACCAAGGCGATCGCGGTGCAGCAAGCTGCCCCGATGCGACCTGTCGTTCTGCCACGGTCAAAGGTCACGACTGCAATCCTTGGGCGCCGACGCGGCGCCTGCGGCGCCCACGGGTGCGGCGCACTGCCCGTCCCTGGCAGCCCAGAATAGCGCGCTATGACCGCGCCAACAAGCCACCACTGGCGGGTGTCGGTGGACCCGGTCCGACCCCGTTGGCGCGCCCAGGCGCGAAGCCGGCGCCGGGCGTGAGCGCCGCGCGAAGCGCCGACAATCGCCATCGGCCCACCCGGGCCGACGGATGCGCACGGCGCAGGGAGCAAGCGGATATGCAAGGACCGAACGCAGCGAAGGCTGCCCCGGTGAAGGTGATCGTGATCGGCTGCGGCTTCGGCGGCCTGGAAGCGGTGCGCGCGCTGGCACGCAGCGACGCGGTCGATGTCACGCTGGTCGACCGCACCAACCATCACCTGTTCCAGCCGCTGCTGTACCAGGTGGCCACGGCCGACGTGTCGGCCCCCGCGGTGTCCGGGCCCATCCGCCACATCCTGCGCAAGGAGATGAAGCGCGGCCGGCTCACCGTGCTGCGGGCCGAGGTGCGCGACATCGACGCCGCGTCCCGCACGCTCACTTTGGACGATGGCAGCGCGCTGCCCTACGATCACCTCATCGTCGCCGCCGGCGCCACGCACAGCTACTTCGGCCACGACGAGTGGGCGCGCTTCGCGCCGGGGCTGAAGACGCTGGCCGATGCCTTCGACATCCGCGCGCGCATCATCGGCGCCTTCGAGCAGGCCGAGCGCTGCAGCGACGAGACCGAGCGCCGCGCGCAGCTGAACTTCGTGATCATCGGCGGCGGCCCGACCGGCGTGGAGCTGGCCGGCGCGCTGGCCGAGATCGCCCGCCACACGCTGCCCGAGGAGTTCCGGCGCATCGATTCACGCCTGGCCCGCGTGGTGCTGATGGAAGGCTCGCCACGCGTGCTGGGCGCCTTCGACGAAGTGCTGTCGGCCAGCGCCGCGCGGCAATTGCAGAAGCTCGGCGTCGAGCTGCACCTGGGCTGCCAGGTGGTGGGCATCGACGACGCCGGGGTCGACTACCGCGAGGCGGGCGAACTCAAGCGCCTGCCCTCGCGCACGGTGCTGTGGGCGGCCGGCGTGGCCGCCTCGCCGCTGGGCCGGGCGCTCGCCGCCAGCGCGGGCGCCACGCTGGACCGTGCCGGCCGCGTGCAGGTGCAGCCCGACCTGACGATCGCCGGCCATCCGGAGATCACGGTGATCGGCGACCTGGCCGCGGCAACCACGCCCACGCCGCAGGGCCCGAAGCCGGTGCCCGGTGTCAGCCCCGCGGCCAAGCAGATGGGGCGGCTGGCAGCCGCCAACCTGCTGCGCCGGCTGCGCGGCGAGGCCGCTCAGCCATTCCGTTATGCCGACTACGGCTCGCTGTCCACCCTGGGCCGCAACGCCGCGGTGGTGCAGCTGGAGACGCCGCTGTTCGGCCGCGTGCACTTCTCGGGCTATCCAGCCTGGCTGTTCTGGCTGTTCGCCCACGTGTACTTCCTGATCGGCTTCCGCAACCGTCTGGTGGTGCTGATCGACTGGGCCTGGAGCTACTGGACCTTCGCCCGGCATGCGCGCGTGGTGGCGCAGCCGCAGAACCCACCGGGCACGAGGCCCCCGCCACCGGATCAGACTCAGGCCGCTTCCTCCAGCGGCATCGTCAGGTAGGCGCGCGTCAGCCGCACGATCTCGCGGGTGGCCTGTTTCAGCGAGACGCCGCCGGGACGCTCGTGCACCACCGCATGCACCAGGCCGTGCAGCGCGTGCATCAGCGTGTAGGCGGTCAGCCGGATGTTCTCGACCCGCAGGTCGGCCTGGTAGTGGCGCAGCAGCGCGCACAGTTGGTCGCTGAGCTCGGTTTCGAAGCGCTCGTGCGCATCGGCGAGCTCGAGCGAGCTGACCTGCGCTTCCAGCACGCGGTGCAATCCGGCGTCGATGCGGTGCGACTCGACCAGCCCTTCGATCGCGGTCACCAGCGCCTGCTCCATCGGCAGGCCGATGCAGTGCCGCAACGCGACGCCGATCACCTCGTGCATCTGCTGCATGTGGCGTTCCTGCAGCGCACGGATCAGCGCGTCCTTGTTCGGAAAGTACTGGTACAGCGAACCGACGCTGACGCCGGCGCGCTCGGCCACCAGGTTGGTGTTGGTGGCGGCATAGCCGCGCTCGACCAAAACGCGAGCCGTCGCGTCGAGGATGGCCGACACGGTGGCCTGCGAACGCGCCTGGCGCGGTGCTTTTCTCGGGAGCGGCGGGGGCTTGGTGGGCATGATCGGCGGGCGCTTCGGCGGGCTGTGAAATGCGAGTTGGAAATACGAGCAGATGCTCGCATAGTGTGGGCCATGCACCGCGACAACGTCAACCAACTCCAGCGCCCGGCGGCCCCCGCGCTGCCGCCGCGGCCCTACACCGTGTTCATGCTGCTGCAGGCGCAGCCGGCCTGGACCGCCCTCGCCCGCGAAGAGCGCGAAGCCCTGTGCGACGACGCGCTGATGCAGGTCTACAACCGCTTCGCCGCCGTGCGCCTGCGCTGGCACGATGCCAGTGCCTTCCATGGCCGCTGCACCGACGTGCTGGTGTGGGAGACAACCGACCTGCCCGAGTACCACGAAGCAGTGGCCACGCTGCGCCGCCATGCCTTCCTGGACCGCGCGCATTTCGAACTGCTCGACGTGATCACCACCATTCCCGACGGCTGGCGTGAATTTGCCTGGGAGACGGGGCTCGGTGGCCTGACCGGCATGCCCCGGGCAGCGTAGCGGGCGGGGGCGGCGTCCTAGAATCCGCGGCTTCGGACGGCGCCCGACCCGGGTGCCCGGTCCTTCCCTTTCGGAGCCCCACGATGGACACCCGACTCTCCATGGCCCGCCAGCGCGTCGAGCGCGTGCGCGAGGCACTCGCCCGCCACGGCGCCACCGCACTCCTGGTGCCCTCTGCCGACCCGCACCTGAGCGAGTACCTGCCCGGGCGCTGGCAGGGGCGCGAGTGGCTCTCCGGCTTCACCGGCTCGATGGGCACGCTGGTGATCACCACCTCGCAGGCCGCGCTGTTCGCCGACAGCCGCTACTGGGTGCAGGCCGAGAAGGAGCTCGAAGGCAGCGGCATCGCGCTGGTCCGGATTCCGAGCGCCGCCGCCACGCACCACATCGACTGGCTGGCGCGCGAGGTGCCGCAGGGCCAGACGGTGGCGGTCGATGGCCAGGTGCTGGGCCTGGCCGCCGCTCAGCAGCTGCGCGTGGCGCTCGAAGCCCAGGGCGTGCAGCTGCGCACGGACCTCGACCTGCTGGCCGAGGTGTGGCCCGAGCGCCCTGCGCTGCCCGCATCGCCGGTCTACGCGCATGTCGCGCCGCAGGCGCCCGAGCCGCGCGCCACGCGCCTGATGCGGGTGCGCGAGGCGATGGCGCGCCACGGCGCGTCGCACCACTTCGTCTCCACCGTCGACGACATCGCCTGGATCACCAACCTGCGCGGCGCCGATGTCGAATACAACCCGGTGTTCCTGGCCCACCTGCTGATCGACGGCACGCGCGCCACGCTGTACGTCGGCGCCGGCAAGGTGCCGGCCGCGCTGGCCACGCAGTTGCAGGCCGAAGGCGTGACGCTGGCCGACTATGGCCAGGCCGCCGCCGCGCTGGCTGCGCTGCCGTCGGGCAGCACGCTGCTGGTCGACCCGCGCCGCATCACGCTGGGCTTCCGGCAGCAGGTGCCGGCCGGCGTGCGCGTGGTCGAGGCCATCAATCCGAGCACCTTGTTCAAGAGCCGCAAGGGCGAGGTGGAAGCGGGCTTCGTGCGCGAGGCCATGGCCGAGGACGGCGCCGCGATGTGCGAGTTCTACGCCTGGTTCGAATCGGCACTCGGGCGTGAGCGCATCAGCGAACTCACCATCGACGAGAAGCTCAGTGCGGCACGCGCGCGCCGCACCGGCTTCAAGGGCCTGAGCTTTTCCACGATTGCCGGCTTCAACGCCAACGGCGCGCTGCCGCACTACCGCGCGCTGCCCGAGTCGTACAGCTGGATCGAGGGCGACGGCCTGCTGCTGATCGATTCCGGCGGCCAGTACCTGGGCGGCACCACCGACATCACGCGCGTGGTGCCGGTGGGCC
>CAZXLI010000130.1:0-16362 GCA_964641795.1 uncultured Bordetella sp.
CCGCAGGGCCAGAGAATGCGCCACCGCAATGGCCTCCTCGCCCAGGCACTGCATGTAGAACGAGAGCTTCTTCTGCCGCTGCGCGATGAGCATGCGCGCGTCGAAGATGCGCGTCTTCATCATCGCGCGCAGTCCCTTGCGCAGCTGCACCGCATCGAGCGCCGGGGCCCACGGGCCGACGGCGCGGCCCTGCTCGTCGAGCACGCGGATCAGCGCGTAGGCCAGGTCCTGGGTGTCGAAGTGCGCGGTATCCACCGGCGGCCGGCGCACGGCGCCAGCGGGGGATACGTGCAGGAAGGAGAAGTCGGTGGTGCAGCCGGGACGCCCGGTGGGCTCCGGCACGTGCAGTTGCAGGGGCAGAGGCGCCGCTGGTTCTTCCATGATCGCTCCGTGCCCGAGGGTACCGGGCGCATTCGCAAGATCCAAACCGGCAGCGCCTGGCCGGGTATGGCCGCGACGCGCCGGATCCATCCGGCCGCGCAGGGTAGGCAACCGGACAGCGCTAGGGTAGCGGATATCGGCGGCGCTAGAGTAGCGGGGTCACCCCTGCCCAGGAACGCGCGCCATGAAGTCTGCCGCCCCGCTGCTTGCCGCCCTGCTCGCCGCCGCCTTCGCGACGGCCACCCGCGCGCAGGAGAACGTCGACCTCGGCGAAGGCTTCCTGTGCTGCAACATGCACAGCGACGGCGCCTGGATCTCCGATGCGAACTACCAGGACCCGAGCAAGACGATGATCCCCTTCGGCACCCCGATGCGCCACGCCGGCTGGGGCCGCTACCGCGTGCAGGTGGACATCGAGGGCCGGCGCCTGGAGATCGGCAATGACTACAGCCGCACGCTGCCGATGGAGGAGTTCGGCCGCCGCTACCTGGTGAAGAAGGACCCGCGCAAGCAGCCGGCCTACACCGGCGCATCGGCCAAGGTCCGCAAGGCGATCGAATCGGCGCATGTGGTGCGCGGCATGACGCGCGATCAAGTGCTCATGGCACTGGGTTATCCGGTGGTCAACGAGACGCCGGTGCTGCAGGCCACGCCCTGGAAGTACCGCGCCGCCAGCGGCGCCTTCAGCGTGCACTTCGACGGGCAGGGCCGCGTCAGCAACGTGCACGGCGACCCGGCCACGCTGGCGCAGGTGTACACGCCGTGACCTCACCGAAAGGACCTGCCATGGGCGTGATCGACTCGCGGGTGATCAACCTCGCCGACCTGCAGCTGACGCACGCCGCCCGCGGCGAGCGCTACGAGTACCGCAACGCGCGCATCGGCCCGCTGCTGGGCGCCAAAGACCTCGGTTGTTCCTACGACGTGGTGCCGCCGGGCAAGCGTTCGTGCCCCTTCCACAGCCACCGTGCCGAGGAGGAGCTGTTCTTCATCGTGCGCGGCCGCGGCCTGCTGCGCTACGGCAGCGAGACGCGTGCGGTGAAGGCCGGCGACGTGATCTGCTGCCCCACCGGCGGGCCCGAGACGGCGCACCAGCTGATCAACGACGCCGACGAGGACCTCGCCTACCTGTCGATCAGCACGCAGAGCAAGGTGGAGGTGTGCGAGTACCCGGACTCGGGCAAGGTGGCCGCGTATGCCGAGGGCATCGACCACATCACGCGGCGCAGTGCCGCGCTCGAGTACTGGGACGGCGAGCCCGGCGGGCCGGGGCCGAACGCCGGCAAGCCCTTGCCGTGAGGCCCCCATGAAGATCACACCCACACCCGTGACCGCAGCGCTGGCCGGCATGGGCACTGCGCTCGCCTGGCCCATCGTGTGGTCGAGGTTCGGCGGCCCCGGGGGCGATGGCGGTGTCGCGCTGATCGCCGTCACGCTGCTGGTGATTGCGCTGCCCGCGCATGCCTTCGTCGTCGGTTTCGGGCCCTCCCAGCGCTCGACCAGCGGCCGCATCGATACCGCCCTGCTCAAGCGCATCGGTGCCTGGCTGGCCGCCGCGGCGATCACCGCCGTGCTGGGCGCGGCGCTGCGGGGATAGGCACACCGCGACCATGGACCCCCGCCTCGACCTGCTGAGCTCCGGCATTGCCTCGTCGCTGCGCCTGTGGCGTGGCACCTGGGGCAACCTGCCGGCCAAGACGCCGAAGAAGCTGCTGGTGCTGTACGACCGCGAAGACGGCGCCGAGTGCCGGCTGGTGCGCGAAGCGCTGACCGCGCTGGACCTCGACGCGATGGTCTACCCCTGCCCGCCGGGCGGCCAGCGCTTCACCGCGCAGCGCCCGGCGCCAAACCTGCCTGCGGGCAGTGATACGCCGGTGCTGGTGGACCCGAACAGCCGCCAGACCCTGGTGGGCGCCGCCGCGATCGTGCCCCACCTCTTCAGGCGTTATCTCGACAAGGCGAAGGCGCCGACGCCACTGAAGGCCTCCGCGCTCAACCTGCTGGGCTCGCGCCTGGCCGGCCTGGTGCGCAGCCCGCTGGGGCTGCGGGCGCGACCTTCGATCGCGCCGAAGAAGCCCCTGGTGCTGTACAGCTTCGAATCGAGCCCGTTCTCGCGCCCGGTGCGCGAATGCCTGTGCGAGCTGGAGCTGCCCTACCGGCTGATCAACCTGGGCAAGGGCCAATGGTCGGACATGGGGCCGGCGCGGCCGCGCCTGCTGGCGCCGGGCCGCTACAAGCCGGTGCCGGGCAGCAAGCGGGAGGCGTTCTTCAAGGCACACGGGAAGGTGCAGGTGCCGTACCTGATCGACCCGAACAACCAGGTGCAGATGTTCGAGTCGCGGGCGATCGTCGAGTACCTGGAGCGCCACTATGCCGAGCGGACCGCAGGCTCGCGCGGCGAAGCGTAGCGGTGTCGATGTGAAGAACCCGGCGACAAGCATTCAGACCTGCGGCCAGGTGTCACGACTCCTGTTCCTGGGCGTGCTCTCTGCGGCTGCCATGGCGTGCCTTGCCGGCGAGACGCCATCGTCCGAGTCTCGGCCGGATGTCAGGCAGCCGAAGCTTGCCGGGCAGGCACCGTCTTGCAGCTTCTCCGAACTCAAGCTGCCCCCCGACTTCTCGGTCTTCGCGGCAGGTGCGTACTCAGGGCGCAGGGTCTCATTTCAAATCGACCAGAGCGGACACGAAGCGACCCAGATAGATGTGAGGGTCAACAGTCCGGGCAGGCCTGTGGTGCTGATGCTGGGTGCCTACGAGCCGACCATCTGGAATGTCGGATGGACCCAGGGAACGAGCATCCTGGCGGTACTCGTCAGCGGCTACCACCGACAGGCGGTTGCCGGATTGGAGAAGAGCGTTCCGCAGCTGAACAGCTCGTATGACAACCGTGGCCCCTGCGGCTATTTCTATGTGACCGACGAGAGCCTTGCAGGACTGAACCCGATGGCAAGACGGGTCTTCGGGCGCCCCGTCGAGATGGTCTTCCCGGCCGAGGGCGGGCGGGTCGTCGTGGGCGAGCCCTTGCAGGCCGGCACCCAGATCTTCTCGTCGACCGAGACGACACCGACCTCGTTCCGCGACAAGGATGCGCCGCTGGCCGGTCCGCTGGGTCTGGAGGATGCCGTCCGCAAGGGCCTGCTGAGAAAGGCGACCGCCGCGGACGCGCAAGCGTGGGCCGATGCGGTCATCCAGAAGTTGCCGCAGCGGGATATCCCGCCGGTGGCGGGCAAGGGTGTTCCAGGACCGTCCATGCCGCCCATCCACAACGCCTACGTCGTTCTGAAATCGTTCACCTATCCTGCCGGTCTCTACGGCGGGAACTCGGCGACCTTCATCATTCCGGCCGGAGTTCCGCGACCCAGCGGAAATCCTGGACACTCGGCCGTCTACGACTTCAATACGCTCGGATGCCAAGGCCCGCTGTGCAGGTAGTCGGAATGAGCGAGCCAGCGGAACCTGGTGTAGGCCTTGCTCGGCACGGCGAGCCGCAGCCAACAAAGGCAGCGCTGTGTAATATGGCCCTCCCCTCCAGCGGAGCCCGCCCATGCCTGCACGCATCACCATCCTCGGCGCCGGCTTTGCCGGGCTGGAACTGGGCACGCAGCTGTCCGAAGCACTGGGCGATGGCGTCCAGGTCACGCTGATCGACCGCAGCGACGCCTTCGTGTTCGGCTACTCGAAGCTGGACGTGATGTTCGGCCGCACGACGCTCGATGCGGTGCGGCTGCCCTACAGCCGCTTCGCGAAGCCCGGCGTGCGCCTGCTGCGCGAGACCGTGCGCGCGATCGACCCCGAGACCCGCCGCGTGGTCACCGATGCCGGCACGCACGAGGCCGACTACCTGGTGGTGGCGCTCGGGGCCGACTACGACTTCGCCGCCACGCCGGGCCTGGCCGATGTGAACGAGTTCTACTCGGTGGCCGGCGCGAACCGGCTGCGCGAGGTGCTGCCCGGCTTCAACAAGGGCCATGCCTTGGTTGGCGTCTGCGGTGCGCCGTACAAGTGCCCGCCGGCGCCCAGTGAATGCGTGCTGATGCTGCACGACATGCTGCAAAGCCGCGGCGTGCGCGATCAATGCGACATCACGCTGGTGCTGCCGCTGCCGAGCCCGGTGCCGCCTTCTCCTGACACCAGCAAGGCGCTGATCGCGGCCTTCGCCGAGCGCGGCATCCGCTTCATGCCGAACCGGCGCGTGAAGGCGGTGGACGCTGCGCGCCGGGTGGCGGTGCTGGACGATGCAAGCGAGCTGGCGTTCGACCTCTTCCTCGGCGTGCCCAGGCACCGCGCGCCGGCGGTGGTGGAAGCCGCCGGCCTGATGGCCGACGACGGCTTCGTGCCGGTGAACCCGCGCACGCTGGAGACACGCTTCGCGAACGTCTTTGCCTGCGGCGACCTGGCCAACACCGGCACGCCCAAGGCCGGCGTGTTCGCCGAGGGCGCGGCCAAGGCGGTGGCCTCCGCGCTCGTCGCGCGCATCCGCGGCGAAGGCGAGGCCACGCTCTACAACGGCGCCGGCACCTGCTACATCGAGTTCGGCGCGGGCCGCATCGGACGGGTCGACGTGGACTTCTTTTCCGGCCCCAAGCCCACCGGCACCTATCACGAACCTGACGTGGCCATGCGCGAGCACAAGAACCACTTCGGCGCCAGCCGCAGGGCACGCTGGTTCGGGCTCTGAGTCAGCGCGCCGCGGGCCGGCTCATCGCACCAGCGCACGGTGCGCGGCCAGCTCGCGCTGGTTCACCGCGCTCAGCACGCGGGCGCCCGCCAGCGGCCCCACCGTGGTCTGGCGCGGCACGGCGGCCACGCACTGGCGCAGGCACTGGTGCGCCGGGTCGGTCTCGTCGCGCGGGTGCCAGGCCTGGAACACCTGCTCGGCCGGCAGCGTGAACGGCAGCTTGAAGCTCACCAGTCCCAGCCCCTCGCCCACGGTGCGGGCCAGCGGCTCGGGCACGCAGGCCACCAGCGCCGAGCGCGCGGCCGCCATTAGTGCGCCATAGGCGCTGGGCACCGTGAGCGCAACACGCCGCCGGCAGCCGGCCTCGGCCAGCAGGCTGTCGATCGACGCGGGCGAGCGGCCGCGCTGCGCGATGGCCACATGCTCGTGCGCCGCGAAGCGCCGCGCCGTGACGCGCGCCTGCAGCAGCGCATGCCCGGCGCGGGCCACGCCCACCAGCGGCTGTTCGTACAGCAACGCGGTGCGGATCTCGGGCCCGCGGTCGGGCAGCGTGCCGACGTCGAGGTCGATGCGCCCCTCGCGCAGCGCCATCGTGTCGCTGTCGCTCTCGGGAATGAAGCGCAGCGTGGCCTGCGGCATGTGCTCGCGCAGCGCGGCCAGCAGCGCGGCGCCATAGACGATGCCCATGCCTTCGGGCGCGCGCACGCGGAACTCGCGTTGCGCCCGCTGCAGCGCCACGCTGGCATGCACCTGCATCAGGGCCTGCGCATCGGCGACCAGGCGGCGCACCGGCTCGCGCAGCGCTTCGGCGCGCACGGTGGGCACCAGCCGGCGGCCGGCCCGCACGAGGATGGGGTCGCCCAGCGCATGGCGGATGCGGGCCAGCGTGTGGCTCATCGCCGGCGCGCTCAGGTGCATGCGCTGTGCGGCCCCGCTGACGCTGCCGGCGCTGAGCAGGGCGTCCAGTGCCACCAGCAGGTTCAGGTCCATCGTGTTCATTTCATGCAGGTATGGGATCGAAACAATGCACTGTACAGAATCGACGCTGCCCTCGACACTGCGCCGCCAACGTCCCTGGAGCCGCCTTCGATGAATCCCCAGCAGGCCAGCCGCACCGCCCTCGCCACCGCCCTGATGCGGGCGCTGCACACCCGCAGCGCCCCCGCCCCGCTGCTGCACGACCCCTGGGGCGATGCGCTGGTGCCCGAGGCCGTGCGCGCCGCGGTGCACGAGCGCGCGCTGGCCACGCTGGACGCGCCGACCCGGGCCGAGGCGCGGGCATGGCCGATGGGCCGCGTGGTCGACGCCGCGCTGCGCGCCAATGCGGCCTTTGCCGACGTGATCCTGCGCAGCCGCTACGCCGAAGACCAGCTGCAGGCGGCCACGGCGCGCGGCATCCGCCAGTACGTGATGCTCGGCGCCGGCTTCGACAGCTTCGTCTGCCGCCGCCCGGCCTGGGCCGAGGCGCTGGCCATCTTCGAGGTCGATCACCCGGCCACGCAGGGCCTGAAGCGCGAACGCCTGAACGCCTGCCAGGTGCCGCTGCCACCGTCGGTCCACTTCGTCGGGGCCGACCTGGCGCAGGAGTCCCTGGGCGCGGCCTTGCAGCGTTCGCCGTTCCAGCGCTCGCTGCCCAGCTTCTTCTCGTGGCTCGGCGTCACCATGTACCTCAGCCGCGAGGCCAACCTCGAGACCCTGCGCGCCATTGCAGCCTGCGCGCCGGCGGGCAGCGAACTGGTCTTCACCTACGTCGACGAAGCCGTGCTGCAGCCCGACCATCCGGCGGCCGCATCGTTCCGACGGCTGCAGCGCGACGTGGCGTCCGTGGGCGAAGCCTTCCTCAGCGGCTTCGATCCGCAGCAGATGCCCGCGTTGCTGCAGCAGGCCGGCCTGCAATGGCTGGAAGACCTGAGCGGCGAGCAGGCCCTCGCGCGCTACGACCCGCAAGGCCTGAACGGCCTGCGTGCCGCCACGGGCGCGCACATGGTCCACGCGCGCATCGTCGGCCGCTGAGCCGGGCCGGTCCGTCGCCGCGTTGCGGCAATCGGTCACGGAAAGGCCAATGGTCATGGAACCGTGGCGCGCGCTTGCGAGCGTCCGGTCGGCAGACGTCTAATTCCTGCACCCGCTGCACCACAGCCGCATCCGGAGACATCTGATGATCGAACGCTATTTCGTCAAAGGCGCCCTCTTCAACTGGGCCGCGCCGAGCCCCATCACCAGCCAGCCCAAGGACGGCGCCATCGTCGACAGCCCGCGCGTGGTGGCACCGATGTTCTACGTCGGCCTCGATGACCAGGTGGTCGACCACGCGCTGCCCAATGTGTCGACGCTGGGCCTGCGCAAGGATATGGGCATTGCCCACACCTGGCTGAACTACATCCATGGCCGCACGGCCAGGATCCAGGCCGCCGGCGATGTGCTGACCGGCTTCATGAGCGGCTGCTGGATCACGATGTGGAACGACGGTACCGGCCGCAACGTGGGTCACATCGGCACCATCGAATCGGTCGGAAAGACCGAGCCGCCGAACTCCACCGTGAAGAACACCTTCGCGCAGGCGATGCCGCAAAACGTGCAGGGCTACAACCCGGCCCGCGCGTTCGACGCCAGCGACATCATGCCGCTGCTCACCCGCATGCGCGGCACGCCCAGCGCCCAGGTGCTGAGCCTGGTGACCGCGTCCAACGAGTTCTATGCCATCCTGCTGCTGCAGCGCATGACCGAACGCGGCATCTGGATCTGCGCCGGCAAGAAGCGCATGGACGCGGTGGGCTACGACGGCCTCTACAACGAGCTGATCACCACGCGGCCGCGGCGCTGAGGCGCCGGCGCGCCGGCCGTGCCGGCCGCCAGCTGGCGCTCCAGTTCAGCCAGCGGCCCCTTGTAGAAGTCGCTCACGCCGGGCTGGCGCACGAAGGCCTCGCGTGCCAGCGTGGCGAGGCGCTGCGCGTCGGCGCGGCGGCCGGCCTGCAGCGCGCACAGGCCGGTCTGGGCGCGCAGGCGGGCCAGCCCCGGATCGTGGGCGAAGGCATAGGCCACGCGCAGCCGGCTGGCCTTGTCCAGCGTCGAAAGGCCCCGCTCGTACTGGCCCGTCCGGCACCACAGCAGGCCACGCGTCACATTCGGGTTATGTTGCGGTGGCAGCGAGCCGTCATCTTCATCCATCAGCCGATCCACCTTGCGGCCCATCACCTGCAGCGCGCCCTTCAGGTCGCCGCGTTCGACACGCACGCGGGCATGCGCCTCCATCATCATGTCGGCGTAGTAGTCGCCGGCCAGCGGATCGCCCACCACCGCGTCGATGTGCGGCACCGTGGCGACATAGGCCTCGGCCTCGTCGAACTTCCGCTGTTCGAGCAGCAGGTAGACCATGCCGGCATGATCGACCACGCTGAACTGCGCACCGCCCGCGCCCGTGCTCAGGCGCAGCGCGGCGATTTGCCGGCTCAGGGCTTCCGCTTCCTCGTAGCGGCCGGCGATCTCGGCTTCGTTCTCGGCCAGCACGCCCCAGGTGCGCAACGCACGCGCCGCGCCCGGCTGGTGCACGAGGGCAGCGGTGCGGCCCAAGCGCGCCGGCAGGTTCTCGATGTTGCCGCCGTACAGTTCCACCAGGCCGAGCAGCACGTCCGCATCGGCCAGGACTTCGGCAGGCACCAGCGACTCGCGCTGCCGCAGGGAGGCGAACAAGGCTGTCATGCGGGCCGCGGCATCGACCGAACTCTTCTGCCCATACTGGGCCCGCATTTCCTCGCTGCGGATGTCCTCCATCAGGGCCCGGGTCTCCCCGGCCTGACCGGAGGCGCGCAAGCGGGCCAGCGCCGGTTCCATGCGTGCGCGGGCCTCGTCCCACCGGTTCAAGCTCATCAGCAGGTCGGCCGCGCGCAAGCGGATCTCGGCCACGGACAAGCCCCCCTCCCCTTGTGCCGCGACGGCCTGCGCGATGGCCTGGTCATAGACCGCGATGGCCTCGGGCCCCTTGTTGTCGTGCGCCAGCATGCTCGCCTGGGCCGCCGTTGCCCACGCGCGCGCGATGCGCGACGACACGTCCACCTGCTGCTCCAGCTGCTGCGCCCGCCGCAAGGTCATGCGCGCCGCCTCCAGCTGGCCGGCCTGCGCCTGGCAGCGCAGCAGCATCACCAGCGCGTCGTAGATCAGGGGCTCGTCGCCTTCGGCCAGGCGCAGCGCGTCTTCCACGTACTTCAGCGCCGCCGGCGTGGCGCGGTTGTTGAGCATCGCCTCGCCCAGGCGCAGGATCACGCCGACGCGCTCGCTGCGCTCGGCGTTCAGGCGTTCCAGCACATCCAGTTGACGCTTCGTGAAGTCCGCCGCCAGCCGGTAGGCGCCCATCTGCGCGTAGATGCCGCCCACCACGCCGAGCATCTCCGCGCGCATCGCCGGCTGCTGCGGAAAGCGGCTGTCGATCAGCTGCGCGCCGCGGGCCAGCAACTGCTCGGCCGGCAGGTGGCGCAGCCGCTCGCTGTCGGCATCGGTGCCGGCGTTGACGCGGAACACCTCGGTGACGAAGTCCCTCACCACCCGCGCGCGTTCTGCGGACTCCGCCGCACGTCGCGCCTGCACCACCGCCACGCTGCTGCCCGCCAGCACCGCCACCAGCACGGCGCCAGCGGCCGACACGCCCACCCAGTGCCGCCGCAGCGCCTTGCGCAGCCGGTAGGCCAGCGTGTCGGGCCGCGCGCTCACCGTCTCGCCCTGCAGGTGGCGCTCGATGTCCTGCGCCATCGCATCGGCGGTGGCGTAGCGGCGCTCCGGGTCGCGCTGCATCGCCTTGTGCAGGATGGCGTCGACCTCGCCGGCCAGCGCTCGGCGCGCGGCCGCATCGAGCACCACGCGGCTGGCCGGCGGCGCATCGCCGCGCAGCACCGCGTCCTCGATCGCGCCCAGCGTCGGACGCCTCACCTCGATCGGCAGGCGCCCGGTCAGCAGCTGGTACAGCGTGACGCCCAGCGCGTACACGTCGGCCGCCACGCCCACCGGCCGGCCCTCGATCTGCTCCGGTGCCGCGTAGTGCGGCGTCATCACACGGCCGGTCTCCTGCGTCAGCGCGCCATCGGCGGGCTGGTCGCTCATCAGCTTGGCGATGCCGAAGTCCAGCAGGTGCGCCTGGCCCTGCGCATCGACCAGGATGTTGGCCGGCTTCAGGTCGCGGTGGATCACCAGCCGGCCATGCGCATACCCCACCGCGCGGATCACCTGCACGAACAGCTTCAACCGCGCGGCCGTGTCGAGCTTCTGTTCTCGACACCACAGGTCGATCGGCTGGCCGGCGATGTACTCCATCGCGATGTAGGGCCGGCCGCGTTCGTCCAGCCCCGCGTCGTACAGCCGCGCGATGGCCGGGTGCTCCAGCAGCGCGCCGATGCGCCGCTCGCGCGCCATGCGCCCGGCCAGGCCTTCGCTCCAGGCCAGGCGCGGCAGCTTCAGCGCCACCTGGCGCTCGAAGCTGCCGTCGGCCCGCTCGGCCAACCACACGCTGCCCATGCCGCCGCGGCCGATCTCGTGCAGCAGCCGGTACGGGCCCACGCGCTCGCCGGCGCTGGCCACCGCGGCCTCGCTGCCACCGAGCTTGGGCAGCGTCGACAGCAGGCCACTGGTGGCGTCGCGCTCGGCCAGCATCTCCCGCAGCATGCCGGCCAGGTGCGCGTCTTCCGCGGGCAGCGCGGCCATCCAGGCTTCGCGCTCGGCAGGCGCGATCACTTCGGCTTCGTCCAGCAGCCGGCTCAGTGTGCTGATGTCGGTCGAGCTCAGGGGCATGGGCACCTCGGGGAGGGGTTCACCCCGAAAGGACGGCGGCCGACGAACGAACCGGACATCGGTGCAATGGCGGCACCACGGCAATGTAGACAATCGCCCGCGTGGAGACCAGCTACCTGAAGACCTTCGTGCTCGTCGCCGAGCTGGGCTCGATGTCCGAGGCCGCGCGGCGGCTCGAGATCACGCCGGCCGCGGTGGCGCACCAGCTGCGCCTGCTCGAGCGCGAGCTCGGCGCGCGGCTGCTGACCCGCGCCGGCCGCACCGTGACGCCCACCGAGACCGGCCACCGCATGGTGGAGCGTGCCGGCGCGCTCCTGCGCGACCTGGGCAACCTGAAGGCCGCCATCAATGGAGAGGCCGCCACCGGCGAGCTGCGGCTGGGCGCGATCAACACCGCGCTGCACAGCGTGATGCCGGAGATGCTGGCCGGCTTCGTGAAGGCCTATCCCGAGGCACGGGTGCAGATCCGCACCGCGCTGTCGCCCGCGCTGTACGAGGCGGTCTCGCGCGGCGAGCTCGACGTGGCGGTGTGCCTGCACCCGCCGTTCGCAATGCCCAAGACGCTGTGCTGGGAGCCGCTGTGCGAGGAGCCGTTGGTGGTGATGGCGCCCCAACGCCTGGCCGCGCGCGACGCGCATGCCCTGCTGCGCGACGAGCCCTTCATCCGCTACGACCGCCAGCTCGGCGGCGGCAAGCAGGCCGATGCCTACCTGCGCAAGGCCGGCATCGTGCCGCGCGAGCGCTTCGAGCTGAGCTCGCTGCCGGCGATCGCGATGCTGGTGGACCGCGGGCTCGGCGTCTCGCTGGCGCCGGATGCCTCGGTACCCTGGTGGCGCGGCCTGCGGGTGGCGCGGCTGCCGCTGGCCGACCAGCCCTACCGCCGGCGCTTCGGCATCATCTGGCCGCGCACCTCGGTGCGCGCGCGGCTGATCCAGACCCTGGTCGAGCAGGCGCGCAAGGTGGTGGCGGCGCGGCGCTGAGCCACCGCTGCGCCATCGGCGACGCTGCGCCTCAGGCTCCAGGCACCGGCCGCGCGGGCGGGCCGTCGTAGGTCCACAGCAGCTCGCGCGGCAGCGGGCCCTTGTTGCGGCCGCCCTGCTGCGTCTGCTCCCAGGCATGGGCCAGGATGCCGACCGAGCGCGACAGGCAGAACAGCCCGCGCGCCAGGGGCGCCGGGAAACCCAGCTCGGCATAGATCACGGCGGTGGCGCCGTCGATGTTCATCGGGATGCGCCGGCCGTTCTTGCGCGCGGCGAGTTCGGCTTCGACCGCGCGTGCGATGGCCGCGAAGCGCCCGCTGACGACGCCCGCCTGCGCGGCGGCATCGACCAGCGCGAGCAGCCGCGGCGCCCGCGGATCGACCGGATGGAAGCGATGGCCGAAGCCGGAGACGAACTTGCCATAACGCCCGATCGCCTCGTCCAGGCCGGCGGCGACGGCTTCGGTCATCGCCGCGCCGCGCTCGAGGCGCGCGGCGATCGCGCCGTACATCTCCACCGCCTGCTCGCCGGCGCCGCCGTGCACGTCGCCCAGCACGTTGACGGCCGAGGCCATCGCGTTGTTCAGCCCCACGCCGCAGGTGGCGGCCATGCGCGCGATGGCGATGCTCGGCGCCTGCGGCCCGTGGTCGACCGCGGACATCAGCGCGGCGTCCAGCAGCCGGCCCTGCGCTTCACTCGGCAACTCGCCGCGCGTCATCAGCCAGACCATCTGCGCGAAGCTGACGCGGCCGATCAGCTCCTCGATCGCATAGCCGCGGTAGCGGATCTCGCCGGGCCGCATCTCGATGATCGAGCTGCGCCACCAGTCGCTGGCGGCCGCGTTGCCGGATGTCGTCATGTCGCCTTCTCCCGCGCCAGGGTGTCGATCTCGTCGGGGCCGTAGCCCAGCTCGGCCAGGATCGCCGCGGTGTGCTCGCCCAGCCGCGGCGGCGGCGCCTGGACCGCCGGCGGCTCGCCGTTGAGCTTGAAGCCGGTGCGCACGATGCGGATGTCGCGGCCGACGCCGGGCGCGTTCTCGAAGGTGGCCACCATGCCGCGATCGGCGAGCTGCGGATGGTCCAGCGCCTGCGGCACGGTCAGCACCGGCCCGGCCGGCACGCCGGCCGCGGTGAACAGCGGCCACCAGTGGTCGGCCGGCTGGTGGGCCATGGCCGCCTCGATCAGCGCCTTCAGTTCTGCACGGTGCTGCAGCCGGGCCTGGCGATCGGCGAAGCGCGGATCGCGCTGCCACTCGGGGCAGCCCAGCACCTCGCACACGGCCTCGAACTGCTCCTGCTTGTTGGCCGCGATGTTCAGCAGGCCATCGCCGGTGCGGAAGGTGCCCGAGGGGCTGGCCGTGACGTTGTCGTTGCCCAGCGGCTGCGGCGCCTGGCCGGCGATCAGGTGGTTGGACACCGCCCAGCCCATCGTCGCCATCACCGCCTCGAGCATCGAGACGTCGATGAACACGCCCTCGCGGCGCCCGCGGTCGGCCAGGGCCGCGGCCACCGCGAAGGCCGCCGTCATGCCGCCGATCGTGTCGGCCACCGGATAGCCGACGCGGTAAGGCGCGTTCTCCGGCGCGCCGGTGATGCTCATCAGGCCGGACATGCCCTGGATGATCTGGTCGTAGGCCGGCATGTCGCGCAGCGGGCCGTCCTGGCCGAAGCCGGAGATCGCGCAGTACACCAGCCTGGCGTTGTGCTTGAACAGCTCGGCGTGCCCCAGGCCCAGCCGGTCCATCACGCCGGGGCGGAAGTTCTCCACCAGCACCTCGGCGCTGCGCACCAGGCGCAGGAAGACCTCCTTGCCGCGCGGATGCTTCAGGTCCAGCGTGATCGAGCGCTTGCCCGGGTTCTGCGCCAGGAACGAGACCCCCATCCGCGCCTGGTTCAGCGCCGCGTCGGCGCCCAGCTGGCGCGCCAGGTCGCCACCGTGGCGGGCCTCCACCTTGATGACCTCGGCCCCCATGTGCGCGAGTTGATGACACGCAAAAGGACCGGCCAGCACGTTCGTCAGGTCCAGCACGCGGATGCCGCGCAGGGGTTGGATCGCCATCGCCTTCGCTCCCGTGGGCTGCCTGCCTGATCAATCGCGCTTGACGCTTGCACTGCGCAGCGCTGCCCTCCAGCGCTGCGGCTCGTGCAGTGTGGCCGGCATCGGATGCAAGTTCCAGCGATGCTGTCTGTGATCAGATGATAGTCACGCTATCAGGTGGCCTGCGCCTGCAGCTGCTGGAAGGCGCGCAGGATGTGCGCAAGCCCGGGCTGCAGCCGCTTGTCGCGCCGGATCACCGTGGCCAGCTGCCGGTGCAGCCGCGGGTACAGCCGGTGCACGCTGAGCCCGCTGCCGGCGCGCAGGTTGCGCACCGCCATGCCCGGCAGGATGGCGCAGCCCAGGCCCACGCTGACCAGTTCCTTGATCGCCTCCACGCTGCCCAGCGACATGATCGGCTCCAGTTGCACGCGGCTGCGGGCGAACCAGGCATCGGCGATCTTGCGCGTGTTGCCGCCCGGCTCGAACAGCAGCACCGGCCGGTCGGCCAGTGCCGCGGCGGTGATGCGCGCCGGCAGCTTCATGCCCGCCGGCGCGATCAGCATGAACTCGTCGTCCAGCACCGGCGTGATCTCGAGGCTGCGGCCGGCCACCGGCAGCGTCACCAGCCCGACGTCGAGCACGTTCTCGTCGATGGCCTTCACGATCTCGGCCGTGTTGCCGGTGGTCACCGTGATCGCCAGGCTCGGGAAGGCCTGGCGCAGCTTCTTCAGCAGCGGCGGCAGCAGGAAGATGCAGGCGGTGGCACCGGTGCCGATGCGCAGGCGGCCGGCGCCGGCGGCGGCGCGCCGGCCCACGGCCGCGCGGGCCGCTTCGACCGCCGCCTCGATCTGCGCGGCATGGGCCAGCAGCTCGGCGCCCGCGGCACTGGGCCGGGCGACGCGGCCGACGCGCTCGACCAGCGTGGTGCCCAGGTGGCGCTCGAGCGCGCGGACCTGCAGGCTCACCGCCGGCTGCGTCAGGCCCAGGCGCTCGGCCGCGGCCGAGAAGCTGCCGCGCTCGGCCACCGTGACGAAGGCCTTCAGGTAGTCCAGGTTCAGCTGCTTCATATCAAAGTTTCGCTGATGCATTGCATAACAGGCCAAATCTTCCTTTATGCAACGAGGCCGCGCAACATGGCGCGATGAATCTGACCTCCACGCCGTGCCCCCCCAGTACCGAGGCCCAGTTGCGGGTCCGCGACGCCGGCAGCGTCGACATGGCCGACATCCGGGCGATCTATGCCCACCACGTGCTGCACGGCATCGCCAGCTTCGAGGAGACGCCGCCGTCGCTGCAGGAGATGGCTGCCCGCCGCGACGCCGTGCTGGCGGCCGGCCTGCCCTACCTGGTGGCCGAAGTGAGCGGCCGTGTCGCGGGCTACTGCTACGCCACGCCCTACCGCCCGCGGCCGGCCTACCGGCACACCCTCGAGGATTCGGTCTACGTGCAGCACGGCCTCGGCGGCCGGGGCATCGGCAACGCGCTGCTGCGCGAGCTGATCGCCCGCTGCGAGCAGGGCCCGTGGCGCCAGATGGTCGCCATCATCGGCAACAGCGGCAACGCCGGCTCGCTGGCGCTGCACCGCGGCCTGGGCTTCCACACCGTGGGCACGCTGGCGGCCGTGGGCTTCAAGTTCGGCCGCTGGGTGGACACGGTGCTGATGCAGCGCGCGCTCAACGGTGGCGATGCCACGCTGCCGGGTTCGGCGACCCGCTAGCATCGGCGGCAGCGGCGCGCCCGGCGCCGACCCATCCTGCCTGCATGTCCCGACCCCGCGCGCTGCTCGCCGTGCTGCTGCACGGCGTGCGCGCCGATCGCCGCTCGATGCTGGCGCGCGCGCTGCTGCTGCGGCGCCTGGGCTACACGGTGCTGCTGATCGACCTGCCCGCGCACGGCGAAAGCCGCGGCGAGCGCATCACCTTCGGCCACCGCGAGCGCGAAGGCGTGCGCGCCGCGCTGGCGTTCCTGCGCCGCGAATCGCCAGGCCGCATCGGCGTGATCGGTGTGTCGCTGGGCGCCGCCTCGCTGGTGCTGTCGCAGGCCATGCCGCCGCCCGACGCGGTGGTGCTCGAATCGATGTACCCGACGATCCGCGAGGCGGTGCAGAACCGGTTGGCCATGCGCCTCGGCCCGCCCGGCCGCTGGCTGGCACCGCTGCTGCTGTGGCAGCTGCCGCTGCGTTTGGATGTCAGCGAATCCCAGCTGCGGCCGATCGACCGCATTGGCGCGCTGCAAGCTCCGGTGCTGATCGCTTCCGGCACACACGACGAGCACACACCGCTGGACGAGGCCCGCCGCCTGCATGCGGCCGCCCGGTCACCGAAGGCCTTCTGGGCGGTCGAAGGGGCCGCGCACGTCGACCTCCAGGCCTTCGCGCCGCGCGAGTACGAGGCACGGGTGATCGGCTTCCTGGCCGGCCACCTGAACCCCCCGCCGGCGCGATGAGCAGTCCCCTGCCCTAGGAGTCTGCGCGGCAGAAGCCGCGAAGACTCCTAGCCTGCGGCTGTATGT
>CAZXLI010000131.1:0-16303 GCA_964641795.1 uncultured Bordetella sp.
TTTCTTCTGGGCCAGCAGAAGAAAGTTACCCGCCCGCCGGGGCGGGACCCGGCACGATGGCAGGCGGAGGCTCTCACCAAACGCAAACCAGCGAACGACTGCAAGGGGCCGCAAGCCGCCGTCGAGCTTGGAGAGTCGCTCACAGCGCTCGCAATGTCATGGCAAGTCCTTCAGCAGCCGGCGCAGCACCTTGCCGGCGCCGGTGGCGGGCAGCGCGTCGATGAAGCGCACGCTGCGCGGTGCCTTGTACGAGGCCATGTTGTCGCGCGACCAGGCGATCAGCGCGTCTTCGCTCACGGCCTGCCCCGGCTTCAGCACGATGAAGGCGCGCACCACCTCGCCCTTCTCGGCATCGGGCACCGCGATGGCCGCGGCCTGGGCCACCGCCGGGTGCTTGATCAGGATGGTCTCGACCTCCTCGGGGAACACGCTGTAGCCCGAGACCTTGATCATCTCCTTGAAGCGGCCGATGAAGGTGAGGTAGCCCTCGGCGTCGAGCCTGCCCATGTCGCCGGTGTGCACCCAGCCGTCGCGCAGCGTCTTCTCGGTGGCCTCGGGCTTGCGCCAGTAGCCCTTGAAGGTGCCGCGGCTCTTCAGCACGATCTCGCCCACCTCGCCGGCGGGCTGTTCGGCGCCGGTGTCGGGGTTCAGGATGCGCAGCTGCACGCCCGGCACCGGCTTGCCGTGCGCGCCCCAGCGGATCGCGTCGCGCGGCATGTAGGTGTCGCAGGTGTGGGTTTCCGACAGGCCGTAGGCGGCCTCGAAGCTTTCGCAGTTCGGCGCATGCGCTCGCCACTGCTGCGCCAGCCCCTCGGTGAAGGTGATGCCGAAGCTGGTGACCGGGTTGAAGCGCAGGCTGGACAGGTCGAAATCGCGCACGCCGGGCACGGCCATGCAGGCCACGTTCATCGGCGCGATGCTGTACCACCAGCTGACGCGGTGCCGCGCGATGGCCTGCACGCTGGCCAGCGCATCGAAGCGGAACATCAGCACGCTGGTGGCGCCGGTGAACAGCGTGACGTTGATGCCCATCAGCATGCCGGCGATGTGGTACAGCGGCGCGATGGCCAGCAGCACGGCATCGGCCGTCACGCCGTTGCAGCCGGCGGCCGCGGCGGTCTTGAACAGCGCGTTGTCGTAGGACAGCATCGCGCCCTTGGGCAGGCCGGTGGTGCCCGAGGTGTAGGTCATCAATGCCACGTCGTCCATCGCCAGCGCGGGCCGCGGCGGCTGGGCGTCGGCCTGCGTGGCCTCGAGGAAACCGAGGCAGCCGGGCGGCACGGCACGCGGGCCGTCGCGCATCTGCAGCAGCTCGGGCGGCACGTCGATCGTCGGCGTGGCGGGCAGCAGGTCGGCGTAGTGCACGACGAACACATGCGCGAGGGCAGTGCTGGCGCGCACCTTGTCCACCACCGGCAGCAGCGGCGCGGCGGCGACGATCACGCGGGCCTGCAGGTCGTCGAGCTGGTACTGCAGCTCGTGCTCCTTGTTCAGCGGGCCACAGGGGCAGACGATGGCGCCCAGCTTCTGGATCGCCACGTGCGCCATCACGTACTGCGGGCAGTTGCCCATGAACAGGGCCACCGGGTCGCCCCGGGCCACGCCCAGCGCGGCCAGGCGGGCGGCGAAGGCGTCGCTGGTGCGGTCGAGCTCGGCATAGCTGATGGCGCGGCCGTACCACAGGAAGGCCGGCTTGTGCGGCTGGCGCCGCGCATGCGCGCGCAGGTACTCGTGCAGCGGGGCATCCATCGGGATCGGGAAGGTGGGGTCCATGCGGGGCTTCCAGGGGCGAGCCGGGTGCTCAGGGTTTTCGATCGCCCGGCGCGCTTGCCAGGTTCTACCGAACGGTAGAACAATACTACCCAATGGTATAAATGTCCGCCAGCCCCGTGAAACCCCCGGTTCCCCGACGTCGTCAGCGCGTG
Source organism: uncultured Bordetella sp. (assembly GCA_964641795.1). Taxonomy (GTDB): domain Bacteria; phylum Pseudomonadota; class Gammaproteobacteria; order Burkholderiales; family Burkholderiaceae_C; genus Pseudaquabacterium. Next base: position 1,926 of record CAZXLI010000131.1, read on the forward strand.
CCCACCGCCGGCACCGACGCCAAGCGCGAGCGCATCCTGCGTGCGGCCGAGGCGCTGTTCCACGAGCAGGGCTACGAGCGCACCACCATCGAGCAGATCTGTGCCGCCCTCGGCGTGACCAAGCCCTACGTCTACTACTACTTCCACAACAAGCAGGAGATCTTCGAGACCCTGTCGTGGACGCCGACGGTGGCCTGCTTCACCGTGCTCGATGGCGACGAGGACGCCGGCCGCCCCGCGCACGAGCGGGCTGCCGGCGCGCTCGAACGGCTCATCCGCGCCACCATCCAGCACTACCCGGCCGCCTTCTTCGCCTACCGCGAGCCGCAGGCCTACCGGCCCGCGTACATCGCCGAGCAGAAGCGCATCGCGCACCATTTCTACGGCCAGTTCTGCGCGCTGCTGGAAGAGGGCCGCGCCACCGGGCACCTGCAGTTCAATGAAACCACCATCACCGCGCTGGCCGCCTGCAGCCTGCCCGGCTTCCTGCACAGCTGGTACCGGCCCGACGGCCGGCTCGGCCCCGAGGCCGTGGTGCAGGAACTCACCCGGCTGGCCTGCCGGGTGATCGGCCTGGACTTCCCACCGCACACCCCTGAACGGAGATCGTCATGAAAGCCCGCAAGCACCTCCTCGCCTCCCTCGCGCTGGCCGCGCTCGTCGCCACCGGCGGCGCGGCGCGGGCCGAGGACAGCTTCAAGATCGCGTTCATCGATCCGCTGTCCGGCCCGTTTGCCGCGGTGGGTGAGTTGATGCTGGCGCATGTGCAGTACGGCGTCGATCAGGTCAACGGCAAGGGCGGCATCGCCAAGGGCGTGAAGCTGCAGTTGCTGCAGTTCGACAGCAAGCTCTCGGCGCAGGAGAGCCAGAGCGCGCTGCAATCGGCCATCGACCAGGGGGCCAGGGTCATCGTCACGGGCGGCTCGGGTTCCACTGTGGTGGCCGCGCTGGTGGATGCGGCGGCCAAGCACAACGAGCGCAACCCCGACCGGCCGGTGATCGTGATCAACCACTCGTCAATCGACCCCGACCTTACCGGCAAGCGCTGTAATTTCTGGCACTTCCAGATGGAGGCCAACACCGCGATGAAGATGAAGGCGCTGGCCAACTACATCAAGCGGCAGCCCGACATCCACAACATGTACCTGCTGAACCAGGACTATGCGCACGGGCGGCAGTGGGCCAAGTACGGGCAGGAGATGGTGGGCCTGGCGCGGCCGGACATCAGGTTCGTCGGCAGCGAGTTCACCGCCATCGGCCGGGTCAAGGACTTCGCGCCCTATGTCTCGAAGGTCAAGAGCGCCGGGGCCGACAGCGTCATCACCGGCAACTGGGGCCCGGACATGACGCTGCTGCTGCGCGCGGCGGGCGACACCGGTACCAACCTGCGCTACTTCAACCACAGCGCCGGCGCGGTGCCGGGCACGGTGACGGCGGTGTCGCTGGCCAAGATGGGCCAGCTGACCTGGGTGGCCGAGTGGCACCCGGGCCAGGCCGATGCACCGAAGGCCGAGGCACTGGCGCAGGCCTTCCAGGCCAAGACCGGCAAGGGTTTCCTCGCGCCGCGCATCGAGGTGGTGCCGCATTTCCTGGTGGCCGCGGCCGCCAAGGCCAAGTCGCTCGACGCGCTGAAGCTCGCCCGCGCGATGGAAGACCTGACGGTCGACAGCGTCGTCGGCCCCTTGCGCATGCGCGCCGAAGACCACCAGCTGCTGCTGCCGCAGGTGGTGAACACGATCGCGCCGGTGGACGGCAAGACCGTCAAGGTGGGCTACGAAGGCACCAACTACGGCTTCCGCACCGATGCGGTGTTCAGCGGCAACGAGCTGGCGCAGGGCACCGAGTGCAAGATGCAGCGGCCCAACTGATCAGCCGCGCACGGCCTGGCGGATCAGGCCCTTGAGCTCGAGCCAGTAGGGGTGGGAGAAGCCCCATTGGCGCTGCGTCATCGCCACCGCGGCGACATTGTCCCGCGGCGAGATCCACCAGTGCGTGCCGGCCACGCCGCCCCAGTGCAGGTCGCCGACGACGTCAGCGGGGTCGGGTGCCCAGGGTTGCAGCGTCAGCCCCCCGCCCAGGCTGTGCACGTGCCCGACGAAGCTGCCCATCCCGGCAAAGTTGATCCACACGCCGGGCGCCAGCTGGTTCTCGAACAGCAGCGCGATGGTTGCGGGCTTCAGCAGCGTCGGGCCGCCGGGCAGCAGCGCGCGCAGCAGTGCCACCATGTCGGGCAGCGACGACACCAGCCCGCCGCCACCCGCCTGCTTGGGCACCGGCCGCAGGTAGGCGCCAGGGTAGGGGTAGTCGTCGGTGCGCGTCAGGCCGGGCTTCAGGCCGTCCGTCGGATCGGCACCGGCATAGATCGCGGTGAAGCGGCCGCGCTGTTCATCCGTTAGCACGAAGCCGGTATCGCGCATGCCCAGCGGCTGCAGGATGCGCGCGGCGAGGAAGTCGCCGAAACGCTGGCCGCTGATCACCTCGACCAGCCGCGCAACGACATCGGTGGCGATCGAGTACTCCCAGCCGGTGCCCGGGTGGTAGGCCAGCGGCAGTTCGCCCAGGCGCTCGACCATCTCCGCCAGGGTCAACAGCGGGCCCATGATCTGGCGCTGGCCGTAGGCTTCGAACAGCAGCGTGCCGGGGTCCAGCAGCCCGTAGCTCAGGCCAGCACTGTGGCTGAGCAACTGCCGCACGGTGATCGGCGAGCGGGCCGGTTCGGTGTCGTCGAGCCGCGTGGCGCCGGGCTTCAACACCTGGCGCTTCGCCAACGCCGGCAGCCAGCGCTCGACCGGATCGTCGAGCCCGAAGTGGCCTTCTTCCCACAGCAGCAGCGCCGCGCAGGAGGTCAGCAGCTTGGTGTTCGAGAACACGCGGAACAGGTGATCGCGGCGCAGCGGCACCCGCTGCTCGCGGTCGGCCCAGCCGACGCAGTGCTCGTCGACGACATCGCGGCCGACCAGCACCGCACTGGAGACGCACGGTAGCAATTCGGCATCGACGTAGCGCTGCATCGCGGCGTGCAGGGCATCGAATCGTGTGGGCATGAACGTGGCGGCCCCGATGCATCAGGGCATGGCAAGTGGGTCAAGACAGCCCTTCTATCCGACCATGCCGGACCCGGCAATGCGGGTGTCTACGCGCTTCGCCAGCGTCGCAAGCCCAGCAGGCCCAAGCCCGCCAGCAGCATCAGGGCCGTGGTGGGTTCCGGCACCGGCACGCTGTAGTTCACGTAGGCGCGCGAGGCACGCAGCACGTTGCCGGCATCGAAGGGGCCGGCATCGTTGGCCAGGTCGTACAGCCGCACGTTGACCGTGAGCGCGAAACCCGCCGGCAGCGGGCCGGCGAGGTCGAAGCTGGTGGCGGTGGCCGGCAGCGTGACGCGCGAGCCGATTTCCAGGTTGGTGGCGTCGGAATAGAACACCAGCTGCACGCGGTCGATGTCGCCGGCATTGGCCGGCAGGCTCCAGTGGATCACCGGGCCCAGCGGGTCGGTGCTGCCGTCGACCGTCAGGCTCTCGACCAGCGGCATTGCCTGCACCCCGCGCAGGTCCTGGCCGGTGAAGCTGGCGCTGTCGACGCCGTTGGCGAAGGTGACGGTCAGCGGCCGCAGCTGGAAGTCGCTGGGGTTGGCGACGCGGCGGGCCCACAGCAAGGGGTCGGCCGCGGTGGTGGTGGGCGCGCTGACGCTGATGCCGTTGATCGTGGCGCTGGCGCTGGTGCCCTGCGCCTCGCTCGGCGTGGTGTTGGCGGTGAACAGCGTGGTCACCGTGCCGCTGGGCGAGCCGGGCAGGCCGAGCGTGTTGTCGCCCAGGGTCTCGAGCCAGTAGCCGGCATTGCTGATCGTGATCGGATCAGCCTGCGCTGCCGCAGCGGGTAGCAGCGCCAGCGCCAGCAGGGCACGGGACAGCATCGGGCGCGAGGGGACAGGCATGGCGGACTTCCGGTGGGGCGTGACCCCGGGGGTTTAGCCCGCCACCGTCGCGATGTCTGCTGGCTGAACCCACGAAGCTGTGACTGCTGGTGAGTTCAACGGGACCGGCTCGACTGCTGGCCAGCCGCCAGCCGGCACGACGGGCACTTACCCCGCAGCCTGCTTGATGGCCGCTCTGATCCGGGGATAGGTGCCGCAGCGGCAGAGGTTGCCGCTCATCGCCTGCGCGATCTGCGTGTCGTCGGGCTTCGGCGTCTTCGCGAGCAATGCGCAGGCGCTCATCAGCTGGCCGCTCTGGCACCAGCCGCACTGCGGCACGTCCAGCGCGGTCCAGGCCTTGCGCAGGGCGTCGATCTGCGGGCCCTGCACGCCCTCGATCGTGGTGATCGCCTTGCCCTCGGCGGCGCTGATCGGCGTCATGCAGCTGCGGACCGGCTCGCCATCGAGGTGCACGGTGCAGGCCCCGCACAGCGCCATGCCGCAGCCGAACTTGGTGCCGGTCAGCTTCAGCTCGCCGCGCAGCAGCCACAGGATGGGCGTGTCGGGCTCGGCCTGCACGGTGACCGGCTTGCCGTTGATGTTCAGGGTGCTTGCCATCGGTCGTCCTTCCTCAGGCCAGGCGCAGCGGCAGCGCGCGCAGGCGCTGGCCGGTCAGCGCGAACAGCGCATTGGCCACCGCGGGCGCGATCGGCGGCGTGCCGGGCTCGCCGACGCCTTCGGGCGGCTCGGCGCTGGCGATGATCTCGGTCTCGATCTGCGGGCATTCGTCGTAGCGCAGCATCGCCTGCTGGTGGAAGTTGGTCTGCTGCACCTGGCCCTTGTCGAGCGTGATCTCGCCGTACAGCGCGGCCGACAGGCCGAAGACGATGCCTGACTCCATCTGCTGGCGGATGATGTTCGGATTGACTGCCACGCCGCAGTCGATCACCGCGACGACGCGGTGCACGCGGATCTGCTTGTCGCTGGCCGCCACCGACACCTCGGCCACCTGCGCGACGATGCTGCCGAAGCTCTGGTGCAGCGCGATGCCGCGCGCCTTCTTCGCCCCATCGGCCGCCGGCGCGAGGCTGGTGCCCCAGCCGGCCAGGGCCGCGGCGCGCTGCAGCACCTTCAGGTGCCGTGGGTGGCGCTGCAGCAGCCCGGCGCGGAAGGCCACCGGGTCCTGGCCGGCGGCGGAGGCCGCCTCGTCGACGAAGCTTTCCTTGAAGAAGGCCTGGTGCGAATGGCCGACCGAGCGCCAGAAGCCCACCGGCACCGGGGTTTCGACGATGACATGGCCGACGCGCGCGTTCGGCCATTCGTAGGGGTTGTCGAAGGCACCCTCGGCGGTGGTCTTGTCCGGCCCGGCACCGGGCAGGTCCCATTGCCGCTTCAGGTACTGCTGCACGATCGACGGCCCGGCCGAGGTGGCCTGCCACGCGACGAGCTTGCCCTGCCCGTCGAAGCCGGCCGCATAGCGCGCGACGCAGGGCGGGCGGTAGAGGTCGTGCGTCATGTCCTGCTCGCGCGACCAGAAGGTCTGCACCGGCCGGCCCGGCAGCGCGCGGGCGATCTGCGCGGCCTGCGCGACGAAGTCGACATCGAGCCGGCGCCCGAAGCCGCCGCCCAGCAGCGTGACCTGCACATCGACCTGCTCGGCCTTCAGGCCCAGCGCCTGGGCCGCGGCGCCGCGCGCGATGTCCGGCACCTGGGTCGGCGCCCAGACGGTGGCGCGCTGCTGGTCGGGCTCGAACAGCACGGTGCAGTTCTGCGGCTCGAGCGTGGCGTGCGCCAGCAGCGGAGCGCTGTACTCGGCGCGGATCGTCCTGGCGGCCGACTGCAATGCCGTGGCCGCGTCACCTGTGCGGTAGTAGCCGAAGCCGTCGTCGGCATCGAGTGCGGCCTTCAGCTGCTGCTGGAGGCCGGCACTGGAGACACCGGCGGCCGGGCCATGGTCCCACTGCACGGCCACCTGCTTCACGGCCTGCATCGCATGCCAGGGCGTGTCGGCAATCGCCGCGACGCCGCCGCTGCCGCCGCGCCGGGCTTCGAATCGGACGACCTGCTTGACGCCCGGCAAGGCCTGCGCGGCCTTGGCGTCGAACGAGGCCACGCTGCCGCCGAGCGTCGGGCACATCAGCACGCTGGCATACAGCAGCCCGGGCGGCAGCACGTCGAGGCCGAAGCGGGCCGTGCCATCGCTCTTGGCGGCGCTGTCGCGCCGGGGCAGGGGCTGGCCGATCAGCGTGAACTTCGCGGGGTCCTTCAGCGCCACGCTGCCGGGCAGGTCCCGCTGCGCGGCGCGTTCGGCCATCTCGCCGAAGCGCGCCTGCTTGCCGCTGCCGGCATGGCGCAGCACGCCGGCCTGCGCGGTGACCTCGGCTGCCGGAACGCCCCAGGCCTGCGCCGCGGCAGCCACCAGCATCGCCCGTGCCGAGGCGCCGGCCTCGCGCATCGGCTGCCACAGGTCCTTGATGCTCGAGGAGCCGCCGGTCACCATCAAGCCGATCTCGCGCATCGACTTGGCCGTCATCCAGCCGGCAATGCGCTTGAGGCTGCCGTGGTCGTCCGGGTGGAAGGGCAGTCCGTCGACCACGGTGGCGAGGTTGTTGTAGATCTTGTCCACCGGCGACATCTCGGTGGCCACCCGCGACCAGTCGGCATCGAGTTCCTCGGCCAGCAGCATGGCCAGCGCGGTGGCCACGCCCTGGCCCATCTCGCTCTTGGCCAGCATGATGGTCACGCGGTCGTCTCGGCCGATCTTCAACCAGCCGTTCAGGGCCGACTGGCCGGCGGCAGTGGGCAAGGGGGCGGCGGTGCGCAGGCGCTGGCGCGGCGGCATCATCGACCAGCCCACAACCAGCGCGCCCGCCGCGCCCAGGCTTGCGAGGATCACACGTCGGCGACTCACCATGCGCAGGGCTCCTGGGAGGGGTTGGCGGCCATGGGGCGCAAGGATAAACCGGGCCAGCGATCCTGGCGGACCGGCGAAAGCCGTTCGCACTTGGGGCATTCCCGGTTCAAGCCGGCGGTGCAGGGGCCGATATTCCCCAGGTGATGCGGGCAGTCGTGACGAGGACCGGAGCAATGAAGCAGTCGATGGCGGTCTGGGCGATCCTCGGGCTGCTGACCCCGGCGGCCACGTTGGCGCAGACCTCGCGGGAGCTGGCCAGCCTGTCGCTGGCCGCGTTGCTTGACATGGAGGTGACAGGCGCGTCGCGCTTCCCGGCGCGACGCAGCGAATCGCCCGCGGCCGTCACGGTGATCACCCGCGAGGAGATCCAGGCGCTCGGCCATCACACCTTGTCCGACGTGCTGCGCAGCGTGCGCGGCCTGAGCCTGAGCACCGACCGCACCTACGACTACGTCGGCGTGCGCGGCCTGGCCGCCAGCGGCGACTACAACACCCGCGTGCTGCTGCTGGTGGACGGCAACCGTGTCAACGACGCGGTGTACGACCAGGCCTACCTCGGGCGCGAGTTCCCGCTCGACCTGTCGCTGGTCGAGCGGGTCGAGTTCGTGCCCGGTCCCGGCTCGGCCGTCTACGGCGCGAACGCGCTGTTCGGCGTCATCAACGTCATCACCCGCAGCGCGGCCAGCGGCGGCAGCCAGGTGGCGCTGGGCCTGGGCGACCATGGCGAGCGCCGGCTCAGCGGCCACTGGCAACACGCCACCGACGCGGGCGGCTGGCGCGTCGCACTGTCGCGCAGCCTGCGCGCCGGCGAGAGCCTGGCCGACCCGACACCCGGCGCGCCGGTGGGCCCGCTGCGTGGCCACGACGCCGAGCAGCGCAGCGCGTTGAACCTGCGCTGGGACCAGGGGCCGTGGACCGCCAGCTGGGTGCAGGCCGATCGTCGTGTCAATGCCCCGCTGGGGCTGGGTGTGGTGTTCGGCGACGAGGGCAACCGCTACCGCGACACCCTGCGCCTGGCCAACCTGCAGCTGGACCAGGCGCTGGGCGAGGCCGAGCAATGGATGGCGCGCGTGCACGCCGGCAGCTACCGTTACGTGGGCGACTACCGGATCGACTATCCGCCGCCCACGAACAACCGCGATGTCAGCCGCGGCCGCTGGTGGGGCCTGGAGTCGCGCATCACCAGCACCCGCTTCGAAGGGCACCGGCTGCTGGCGGGCTTCGAGTGGCAGCAGATCACCGGGCTGTTGCAGCAGAACTTCGATATCGCGCCCGAGCCGGCGCTGTACCTCGACGACCGCCGCCGCAGCAGCCGCAGCGCCGTGTTCGCGGAAGATCAGATGCGCCTGGGCGCCGACTGGACGCTGCACCTGGGCGTCCGGGCGGACCATGTGCAGCACTATGGCCGGTCCAGCAGCCCGCGGGTGGCACTGGCCTGGCGGCCCGACCCGGCCTGGAGCCTGAAGCTGATGCACGGCCGCAGCTTCCGCGCGCCCAACGCCTACGAGGCCTTCTACGAGGTCGACAGCACGGCCGGCTACCTGCGCAATGCCGGCCTGCGGCCGGAACACGTCAGCGGTGACGAATTCACCGCCGAATGGCAGCCGGCGCCGGGCTGGCGAGCATCGGGCTCGCTCTACCGCAACCAGGGGCGCGGATTGATCCTGCTCGGCTATGACGCGTCATTGGAGCGTTATCGGTTCGACAACAGCGGCCGCTTCGCTTCGCATGGCGCCGAATTCGAGCTCGAGCGCGCCAGCGGCGCGCTGCGCTGGCGCGTCAATGCCAGCTTCAACCAGGACCGCAGCCCGGGCGCCGAGGACTCGCCTTCGCTATACCCGCGGCGCATGCTCAAGGGCACGCTGATATTGCCGCTGTCCGCTGCCTGGCGCCTGGGCCTGGAGGCCGATGCCAGCAGTCGTCGCGGGGCCGCCCCCGGCCAGGCGCTGCTGAACCTGAGCCTGGGCGGGCCGCTGCCGGCGCTGCGCGCGCAGCTGCAGCTCTCGTTGCGCAACGCGCTGGATCGTGCCCTGCAGGACCCCGGCGGCGACACGCTGCGCCAGCCGGTGCTGCCGCAGCCCGGCCGCACGCTGCAGATGGAACTGAGCTGGCCTTTCGGGGCCCCGGCACCCTGAAGGCGATGACGATGTGCCGTCTGCTGCCGCTGGCGCGAGGACCCGGCCCATGGCGGGCCTTGCCTGCCCGCGTACTGCTGACCGTGCTGCTGCTGGGGCTGCCGCTGCGCAGCCATGCGCTGGATGAACTGCCCTTGAAGGCCGCGATCATCTTCAACCTGCTGCTGTTCGTGGAATGGCCGGGCGAGTCCGAACTGCCGCCGGGTGCCCCGCTGACGCTGTGCGCCGACCGCAGTGCGCCACTGTGGCCGCACCTGAAACTGCTGCAGGACCGGCCGGTGCGGCAGCGGCGCCTCGAATTGCGCGAGACCGCCTCGGTCGACGAACAGCGCAGCTGCCAGGCCTGGGTTCTCGAAGAGGGCGGTGCGCGCCCGCTGGCCGCGCGCGTGCCCGGCGCCGCGGCGTCGCTGGTGATCGGCGACGGGCAGCGCGCCGACGAAGGCGGCGTGGTCATCGCGCTGCGCATGGTCAACAGCCGGCTGCAGTTCGACATCGACATGGCGCAGGCACGCGCGCAGCGCCTGCTGCTGAGCTCGAAGATGCTGCGCCTGGCGCGGGTGGTGCGCGAATGAGGCTGCCGCGCGCCGACAAGCCCGCGGGCGAACCCTCGCGCGGCACGCTGGGTGGCCGCTTGACCCGCGTGGCACTGGCCGCCGCCGGGCTGGCCTTGCTGGTCACCGGCAGCGCATTGAACCTGGCGATGATTCATCAGGCCCGCGAGGCATTGGTCGGCGAGACGACGACGCAGGCCCGTGTGATCGCGGCCAACATCGGCGCGGCCTTGCTGTTCCAGGATGCGCGGGCGGCGGCGGAGATGCTGGCGACGCTGGAGCGCTCCGGCGGCGTGCAGCGCGCGGTGGTGTTCGACGCCCGCGGGGTCGTGTTCGCCGACTACCGCCGCCCGGGCGCGCCGGACGGTGCGATCACCTTGTTGCGCGGCGCCGGACCCCCGGGCCATTCACTGGATGGTGGGCTGCTGGTGGTGACCGAGCCCATCGAGCAGGGCGGCGTGCAGCTCGGCCGTATTCGATTCGAGGTGCCGCTGGCCCCGCTGCACCGCCGGGCGTGGATCTTCGGCGCCGTCACGGCCGGCACCGCGGCACTGGCCATGGCGCTGGCCTACCTGCTGGCGGTGGGCGTGCGGCGCGACGTCGGCCGCATCGAGCGTCGGCTCGACGAACTGGCCTACCTCGACCCGGTGACCTCGCTGTACAACCGGCATGCCGCCCACGCGCACTTGGAGCGTTATGTCGCCGAAGCGCAGCGCAGCGGCCAGGGTTTCTCGGTGGTGACGATCGACCTCGACGATTTCAAGGCCATCAACGACAGCCTGGGCCACCCGACCGGTGACGAACTGCTGCGTCGCATCGCGCAGCGCCTGCAGCAGGCGCTCAAGCCCGGGGCGCGGGCCTACCGCTTCGGTGGCGACGAGTTCGTGATGATCTGCCCCTGGCAGCCCGGCTTCCATGAGCCCCAGCGCTATGGCGCGCTGGCGCAGGAGGTGCTTGGTACGAGTGTGCGGCTGTCGGGTTTCGATACCCGGCTGCGCGGCAGCATCGGCGTGGCCCGCTATCCGATCGACGGTTTGCAGGCCGACGACGTGCTGCTGGCATCCGACATGGCGATGTACCAGGCCAAGGCCGCCGGCAAGAACCAGGTGGCCGTGTTCCATGCCGGCTTGCGCGAATTGAACGAGCAGCGGCTGCGCATGGAGAGCGAACTGCGCGTCGGGCTGCACGAGGGCCAGTTGCGACTTTACTACCAGCCCATCGTCGACCTCGCCAGCGGGCAGGCGATCGGCGCCGAAGCCCTGCTGCGGTGGTTGCATCCGCAGCGCGGCCTGATTTCACCGGCCCAGTTCATTCCGATTGCCGAGCGGTCGGGCCTGATCGTCGAACTCGGCGATTGGGTCTTGCACGAGGCTGCCCGCCAACTGCAGCGCTGGGCCACCGCAGGACTGCCGCCATTGCCGGTGGCCGTGAATGTCTCGGCGCGCCAATTGCGGGAAGGTCGATTGATGCAGCAGTTCGAACAGGCCATGACCGATAGCGGCTGCGATCCGACGCTGCTGGAAATCGAATTGACCGAGCACACGCTGGTCGAAGACGTCGACGACAACCTGCGCCTGCTGCATGCGCTGCGCGACCGCGGCGTTCGTGTGGCAATCGACGACTTCGGCACCGGCCTGTCGTCGCTGTCCTATTTGAAGCGATTGCCCGCCACCAAATTGAAGATCGACCGCAGCTTCGTGCGCGATCTGCCGGAGGACCGTGGCGATGCGGCCATCGTTGAAGCCGCGCTGTCGATGGCGCATGCGTTGGGCCTGCAAGTGGTGGCCGAAGGCGTTGAATCCGAGGCCCAGCACCAATGGCTTGCGCGCCTGGGCTGCGGCGCCGCCCAGGGATTTCTCTACAGTCCCGCGGTCGATGCCGACGCATTCGTCGAGTGGTGTCGGAGCAATCGGCGCGAGCGCAGCGGCATTCGCAGCATTCGATTGTCCGGCGCTTGAATACCGGGCGTGAATGTAGCGATTCGTGCGCCGTGGAAGGGATCTTTGATTAATTGATTTATGCTGTCGATCCCTTTTACCCTGAGGCAGTACTGATTCATGGCAAAGTCCCTGGCACAAATTCAGAAGCAGATCGACGCCCTGCAGCGCGAGGCGGACGCCATCAAGGCCAGTGAGAAGTCGGGTGTCGTCGCCCGCATCAAGGAAGCCATCGCCCACTACGGCATCACTGCCGCGGATCTGGGTCTGGGCAAGGGAGGTGTACGGGGCCCGCGGGGTCCGTACAAGAAGCGCGCCAAGAGCGGGACACCCGCCGCGAAGAAGACCGGCAAGAAGCCCAATGGCGTTATCAAGTATCGCGACGACGCTGGCAACACCTGGTCCGGCCGTGGTCCGAAGCCACGTTGGTTCAAGGCCGCGCTGGACGCCGGCAAGAAGCCGGAGGACCTGAGAGCCTGATCCTCGACCAGCGTCGGTTCACTTCCTGAGCGGCGGGCCCATGGCCCGCCGTTGTCATTTCCGGGGCCACCTTAATCCTCGCTTCATGTCGCGCTCATGATGCGCTCATCCGGCTTGGACACACTCCTGTCATCCGCAATGGGTTATTCGAGGAGCCGATCCATGAATGCATCATCGACGTTGAAACCGCTGGCCTGGGCCCTGCTGGGCGGTGGCCTGGCGGTGATGACCACGGCCGGGGCGTTCGACCTGCCCTGGTTTGGCAAGCACGACAAGGCCGCGCCGCCCGCGGCCATGGCGCCGGTGGCTGCCGCGGCCGCCACGGTGGCAGCGCCGCTGCCGCAGTTGCCGCCCGGCACGGCCCCCAATTACCGGGCGATCGTTCAACAGTACGGGCCGGCGGTGGTCGGCGTCACCGTCGAGGGTCTGCGCAAGACCTCGGATGAAGACGGTCGGGCGGCCGATCCGATGGAGCGCTTCTTCCGCGGCATGCCGGGCTGGCGCGGCCAGATGCCGGAGCAGCCGTTCAAGGGGCAGGGCTCGGGCTTCGTGGTCGGCGCCGATGGCCTGATCCTCACCAATGCGCATGTGGTGCGCGATGCCAAGGAAGTGGTCGTGCGCCTGGCCGACCGGCGCGAGTTCGCGGCCAAGGTGCTGGGTTCCGACGCCGCCACGGACATCGCCGTGCTGCGCATCGATGCCAAGGGACTGCCCACGGTGCGTCTGGGCGACCCGAAGTCGCTGATGGTGGGCGACTACGTGCTGGCCATCGGTGCCCCGTTCGGGCTGGAGCAGACGGCCACTTCGGGCATCGTCAGCGCCAAGGGGCGCTCATTGCCGGGCGACGCCTTCGTGCCGTTCATCCAGACCGACGCCGCGGTGAATCCCGGCAATTCGGGCGGGCCGCTGTTCGATGCTTCGGGCAACGTGATCGGCATCAATTCGCAGATCTATTCGCGCACCGGTGGCTTCCAGGGCCTGAGCTTCGCGATTCCGATCGACGTGGCGATGCAGGTGAAGGAGCAGATCGTCGCGACGGGCCGTGCGCAGCATGCGCGCCTGGGCGTGCAGATCCAGAGCCTGACGCAGAACCTGGCCGAGAGCTTCGGCCTGCAGCGGCCCGATGGCGCGGTGGTTTCGAAGGTCGATGCCAAGAGCCCGGCCGCCGCGGCGGGCCTGAAGGCGGGCGACGTGATCCTGGCGGTGGATGGCGAGCCGATGACGCAGGCGGGCAGCGTGTCCAGCCGCATCGGCCTGGCCAAGCCGGGCGACAAGGTCAAGCTGAAGGTCTGGCGCGATCGTGCCGAGCACGAGATCACCGTGACCCTGGGCAGTGCCAAGGGCGAAGACGTGGCCGATGCCGCCACGGCCGGCCCCGGCGAGCCGCCGCGCCTGGGCCTCGCGCTGCGCCCGCTGTCACCGCAGGAGCGCAAGCAGGCCGAACTGGACCACGGCCTGCTGGTTCAGGAGGCGGCAGGCCCGGCCGCCAAGGCCGGCATCAACGAAGGCGACGTGGTGATCGCGATCAACGGCAAGCCGGTGAACTCGATCGAGGACCTGAAGCGCGTGCTCGAAGCCAAGCCCAAGAGCGTGGCGCTGCTGGTGTGGCGCGACGGCGACCGGCTGTTCGTGCCGGTGCCGCTGAGCTGACGGATCCGTCCCCGCTGGGGACAGGCCGCATCGCGGCCAGGGGGGCGGTAGGGATCGAAGGGCCAAGCCCGATCCGGGTTGCCCGGCCGGGCTTGGCGGCCCCTCGGGGGCGGCCGCCAGGCGGCCGGGGCTCACAAGTCCGTGCGCAGGCGCCAGATCTCGGGGAAGAGCACCACCTCGAGCATCTGGCGCAGGTAGCCGACGCCGCTGGTGCCGCCAGTGCCGCGCTTCTCGCCGATGATGCGCTGGACGGTGGTGAGGTGGCGGAAGCGCCAGAGCCGGAAGGCGTCCTCGAGGTCGGTGAGTTCCTCGCCCAGCTGGTACAGGTCCCAGTGCTGCTGCGGCGCGCGGTAGACCGTGAGCCAGGCCTGTTCCACCGCGTCATTGGCCTGATAGGGTTGCGTCCAGTCGCGCTCCAGGTGGCTGGCCGGCACCGCGATGCCGCGGCGCGCCAGCAGGCGCAGGGATTCGTCGTACAGCGAAGGCGCACGCCACGCGGCTTCCACCTGCGCCAGCAGGTCGGGCCGATGCGAGTGCGGCTTCAGCATCGCGGCCTTCTTGTTGCCGAGCCCGAACTCGATGCAGCGGTACTGCCAGCTCTGGAACCCCGACGAGTGGCCGAGGTAGGGGCGGATCGCGCTGTACTCGGGTGGCGTCATCGTCGCCAGCACGTCCCAGGCATGCACCAGCTGCTCCATGATGCGCGAGACCCGCGCCAGCATCTTGAAGGCCGGCGGCAGCTCGTCGGCCGCGATGGCCGCCACCGCCGCACGCAACTCGTGCAGCATCAGCTTCATCCAC
>CAZXLI010000132.1:0-16263 GCA_964641795.1 uncultured Bordetella sp.
GAACACGCCCTCGCTGAAGCAGTCGATCGTCGGCCTGACCTTCCTCCGCGACTCGGACATCCGCAGCGCCTACGTCACGCCGAGCGCCAGCAAGTACGGCGGCCTGATCGAGTTCTACCGCAGCCCGGCGCGCGTGGCCTGGACGCCCACCGGCGTCAACGTGCCCGACTACCCGAAGCTCGCGCAGCTGTGGTGGAAGAACGTGGCGGTGGCGGTGACCGGCGAGAAGACCCCGCAGCAGGCGATGGACAACCTGGCCGACGAGATGGACCAGGTGATGGCCCGCCTCGAACGCGCCGGCATGGCCACCTGCGCGCCGAAGCTGAACAAGAAGGAAGACCCAAGCAAGTGGCTCAGCGACAAGGGCGCGCCGTGGAAGAAGCTCGCCAACGAGAAGCCCAAGGGCGAGACCATCGCCTACGACTCGCTGCTGAATGCCTGGAAGGCCGGGAAGGTCAGGTGATGTGAGCCCCGGCCGCCGCGGCATGCTTGCCGCGGCGTGGGCCCTCCGCTAGGCACCCCGCTCCCCTGGTCGCCCTGGGCGACCGGTCCCCTGCCGGGGACTACTCAGTGCCTTTGGCCCTGCCGCTCACCCGGCAGGGCCTTTTTCTTGCGGTCAGGCGGGCAGCACGCCCTCGATCGCGAGCAGGTAGCCCTGCGACGCGGCCTGGCGCAGCGGCACCAGGCGCTGGTAGTCGGCCGAGTGGTAGAAGGCCTTCAGCGCGGCCATGTCGGGGAACTCGAGCACCACCTGGCGGTGCGGCGTGGCCTGGCCTTCGAGCACTTCCACCGCGCCGCCGCGCACCAGGTAGCGGCCACCGTGCGCCGCGATGACGGCCGGCGCCTGCGCGCGGTAGGCCTCGTAGGCGGCGGTATCGGTGACGTTGATGTTGCCGTAGATGTAGGCGGGCATGGGCGATCTCTCCGGTGCTGGGAATGCGCCGGATTGTGCGGGCTTCAGCGACGCCGCGTGCCCAGCCACACCACCGTTGCCACCACCAGCAGGCCGCCGAGCACCTGGATCGCCGCGATGGCCTGGCCGAGGACGCCCCAGGCCAGCACCAGCGCGAACACCGGCTCGACGTTCATGATCGCCGAGTTGCCCACCACGCCCAGGCGCGGCAGCACGGTGAACATGATCGTGAACGCCGTGCCATACAGCAAAGTGAGCGTCATCAGCCCGGCCCAGCCGGCCGGTGCATCGGGCAGGTGGAAGCCGCCTTGCAGCGCGACGCCGGCCAGCGCCAGCACCGCCACCAGCGCCATCGTGCTGAAGGTGCGCACGCGGCCGTCCAGGTCGCCGGCCTCGTGCTGCGTCAGCACCAGCGCCAGCCCGAAGGTGGCCGCCGCGGCCAGCGCGAAGGCCACGCCGGTGCCGATGCGCAGCCACTGCCCGGCCGCGCCCAGGCCGGACGCGGCGCCGAACACGTCGAGCGCCAGCGCCAGCCCCAGCAGCATCACCGGCATCGCCAGCAGCACGCGGCGTTCGGGTCGGTGGCGGTAGACCAGCCGCGCCCACAGCGCGGTCCACAGCGGGTAGGTGTTGAAGGCCAGCAGTGCCAGCGCCACCGGCAGCCGCGCCACCGCCGAATACAGGCACAGGCTCTGCACGCCGATCAGCGCGCCGATGGCCGGCAGCGCCTTGCGGTGCCGCGGCGCCAGGCGCAGCGGCACGCGCTGCAGCCACAGCAGCGCCCCGACCACGCTGGCGGTGATCGCGCTGCGGAAGGTGACGGCGGTGGCGACATCGACGCCGTGGTTGAAGGCCAGCCGCGCCGCCACATGGTTGGCGCCCATCATCAACGCGATCAGCAGCAAGGTGGCGAAGGCGGCGCGTGAGAGCGCGGGCGTGGTGGCAGCGACGGGCATCGGCGCATTGTGTGCGGCCGCTCGGCGCGGCGCCGGCCTGGGGCCTTGGCGCTTGTCCCCGCCTGCCGCATGGTTCGTCGGCGAGCGAACCGATCGGCGGGCCGCGCTCGGCAGAATCGAGCGCTCTCACCGGAGCGCCTCGCCATGACCGTCCCCCGCCCCAGCATCGCCGACAAGCGGCGCACCTTCGCGCAACTGCACGCCAGCGGCTGCTTCGTGCTGCCCAACCCCTGGGACGTCGGCAGCGCGCTGGCGTTGCAGCAACTCGGCTTCCAGGCACTGGCCAGCACCAGCTCGGGCCATGCCTGGTCGATCGGCCGGCCCGACGGCGGTGTCGATCGCGAGACCACGCTGGCGCACCTGCGCACCTTGGTCGAGGCCACCGACCTGCCGATCAATGCCGACTTCGAGAACGGCTTTGCCGCCGACGCTGCCGGCGTGGCCGAGAGCGTGCGCCTGGCCATCGACACCGGCGTGGCCGGCCTGTCGATCGAGGACTCGACCGGCGACGCGCAGCGCCCGCTGTTCGACATCCCGACCGCGGTCGAGCGCCTGCGCGCCGCGCGATCGATGCGGCCGGCGGCGACGTGCTGCTGGTCGGCCGCGCCGAGAACTTCTATGTCGGCCGGCCCGACCTGGCCGACACGCTGGCGCGGCTGAAGGCCTATGCCGATGCCGGGGCCGATTGCCTGTATGCGCCGGGCCTGCGCACGCGCGAGCAGATCGTCGCCGCGGTGCAGGCGGTGGCGCCGAAGCCCTTGAACCTGCTGATCGGCGCGGCCAGCGAGTTCACGCTGGCCAGCGTGGCCGAACTGGGCGTGCGGCGCATCAGCGTGGGCGGCGCGCTGGCCCGCACCGCCTGGGGCAGTTTCCGGCGCGCCGCGAAGCTGCTGGCCGAGAGCGGCCGCTTCGACGGCTTTGCCGACGCGGCCTCGGGTGCCGAGCTCAACGCGCTGTTCCGCCATGGTTGAGCCACAGCACATCGGCATCGTCGGTTGCTCGGCCGAAGGCGCCGCGCTGTGCTATCGCACGATCTGCACGGAGGGCGACGGCGGCCGCGGCGACCATGCGCACCCCGAGGTGTCAATGCACACGCATTCGCTGGCCGCGTATGTCAAGGCGCTGGACCGTGGCGACCTGCCGGCAGTGGCCGCGCTGATGCTGTCGTCGGCGCACAAGCTCGCCGCGGCGGGTGCGACCTTCCTGATCTGCCCCGACAACACCATCCACCAGGCCATGCCCTGGGTGCTGCCGGCCTCGCCGCTGCCCTGGCTGCACATTGCCGAGGTGGTGGCGGCCGAGGCCCAGCGCCGCGGCTTCCGGCGCCTGGGCCTGACCGGCACGCGCTGGCTGGTGGCCAGCGAGGTCTATCCCGACAAGCTGGCGGCGCGCGGCATCGAATGCGTGCGCCCGCACGACGACGAGCGCGACGAACTCGGCCGCCTGATCATGGACGAGCTGGTGCGCGGCGTGTTCCTGCCGGCCACCGTGCAGCGCTTCCAGCAGGTGATCGCCCGACTGCAGCGCGAGGAGGGCTGCGACGCGGTGGTGCTGGGCTGCACCGAGATTCCGCTCATCATCAGTGATAGCAATTCGCCGCTGCCGACGCTGGACTCGACCCGCCTGCTGGCGCGCGCCGCGCTGCGCCGGGCGATGGCGTGACCATTCAGCGCACCGCCTCCCACCAGCGCTGCGAAGCGAAGGGTTGCGCCGCATCGACCCATTCGCCGATGCGCGGCGTCAGCAGCGTGACCCCGGCCGCCTGGGCCGCCGCGCCCGCGCGCCGGACCGGCTCGTCCCAGTCGTGGAAGGCCAGGTTGAAGGTGGCCCAGTGCACCGGCACCATGCGCCGCGCGCGCAGGTCCTGGTGCGCCTGCACCGCCTCCTCGGCGCTCATGTGGATGTCGTGCCACGAGCGGCTCGGGCCGTAGGCGCCGATCTTGATGAAGGCCAGGTCGAAGGGCCCGAAGCGTTCGCCGATCTGGCGGAAGTGCTCCGCATAGCCGGTGTCGCCGCTGACGTAGAAGCGCTGCTGCGCTCCCAGCACCGACCACGAGGTCCACAACGTCGCGTTCTTGTCGCACAGGCTGCGGCCCGAGTAGTGGCGCGCCGGCGTCGCGACGATGCGCACGCCGTTCAGCGTGGCCTCGTCCCACCAGGCCATGTCCTGGATCTGCGCTGCGGGCACGCCCCAGGCGCGCAGGTGCGCGCCGATGCCCAGCGGCACGTAGAAGCGGCTGCCGCGCGCGGCCAGCGCCTGCGCGGTGGCCATGTCGAGGTGGTCGTAGTGGTCGTGCGTGACCAGCACCGCGTCGATGCGCGGCAGATCGCCCAGCGCGATCGGCGGCGGGTGGAAGCGCTTCGGGCCGACGTCGAACGGTGAGGCGCGCAGCGAGAACATCGGGTCGACCAGCAGCCGCAGCCCGTCGATCTGCACGAACACGCCGGCATGGCCGAGCCAGAACGCGCGCAACCCCGGTGTGGCGGGCAGCGCCTCGACCTGCTGCGCGCTCACCGGCAGCACCGGGATCGGCGCCGGCGGTTCGCGCTGCTCGGTGCCGAACAGCTGCTGCCGGGCCATCTGCCAGAGCTCGGCGGCCTGGTAGCCGGCCTGCGGCACGACGTTGTCGAAGTGACCGTCGTGGTACAGCGGCTGTGCCTGCATGCGTGCCAGCAGCGCGCCCTGCGCATGGCCGCCGAAGGGCGGCAGCGTCTGCACCCAGAAGCCGGCCGCGGTGAGCCCGATGCCCAGCACCAGCAGCACCAGCACGACCTTTGGCCAGCGGCGTTTGCGCGTCATGCCGATCTTCCGAAGCCGGGGTGGCGGCGATTGTGGCGGCTGGGGTGCGGCTTGTGCCGGCGCGCGATGCCCCCATCTGCCCGGCTCGGGGCTGCCCGTTCGGGCAGGCCGCCCTGTCCGGCCGGCGGATGCGCGCGGCGGCGCGGTGGCCGAGCATTCAGGCAGTTTCCACCGTCCCCTGCCTGACCATGAGCATGACCCTCTCCCCCGACACGCTGCCCGACAGCGTCGACCGACTGGCCGCCTCCGTCGTGGCCGTCGTCACCCGTCGCCATGCCGGCGCCGGCCTGCTGTGGCGCCCCGGCGTGGTGCTGACCAGCGCGACGCTGCTGTGGCGCAGCTCGTGGCGCAGCGGCCGCGTCGGCCTGGTGCTGCCCGGTGGCGAGCAGGTCAGCGGCGAGCTGCGCGGGCTCGATGCCGGCACCGACCTGGCCGCGGTCACTTTCACCGAAGCGTCGCCGCCGGCCGCTGCGCGCAGCGACGCCGAGGCCCGCGTCGGCGACTTCGTGTTCGCGGTCGGCCGCGAGGCCTCGGGCCGGGTGCAGGCGAGCTTCGGGCATGTCGGCGCGGTCGATGGCGAATGGCGCAGCTGGCGTGGCGCCCGCATCGAGCGCCTGATCCGGCTCGACGGCGGCCTGTACCCCGGCTTCGACGGCGCCCCGGTGGCCGATGCCCAGGGCCGCGTGCTGGGGCTGGCCAGCAGCGCGTTCTCGCGCCACCACGGCGTGGTGCTGCCGGCCGTCACGCTGGACCGCGTGGCCGACGCGCTGCTGGCCCACGGCCGGGTGCCGCAGGGCTACCTGGGCATCGCCGCGCAGCCGGCGCGCACGCTGCTCGACGGCGCGGCGCTGCAGGGCCTGCTGGTCAGCTCGGTGGCCGAGGACAGCCCGGCCGCGCGCGGCGGCCTGCTGGTGGGCGACGTGATCGTCAAGATCGGCGAACAGCCGGTCGAGGACCTTGACGACCTGCGCGGCGGCCTGCAGCCCGGCGCGCAGGTGGCGCTGCAGGTGGTGCGCGGCGGCCAGGCCTGCAGCCTGACGCTGACGGTGGCCGAGCGCCCGGCGGCGCGCTGCGGCGGATGACAGGACCGGCATGACGCGTATCGTCGTCGTCAGCGCGTCGCCGCTGCTGGCCGCCGGCCTGGCCGACGCCCTGCGCGCCGAGCCCGGCTGGCAGGTGCGCATCGGCCGTGCCGACGAGCCGGCCGATGCCTGGGTGTTGGCCGGTGACGAACTGCAGCTGCGCGGTGCCCAGGGCGGCAGCGGCCACCTGGCCGCCGATGCCGACGCCCCCCGCCTGCGCGCCGCGTTGGCCGCGGTGCTGGCCGGCCTGTCGGTGCGCGAGGCGCCGTGGTTCGGCGGTGCCAGCCCGCACGAGCCGCTGACACCGCGCGAGCTGGAAGTCTTCGAACTGCTCGGCAAGGGCCTGTCGAACCGCGACATCGGCCAGGCGCTGGGCATCTCGGCGCACACCGCCAAGTACCACGTCGGCCAGATCCTCGCGAAGGTCGGCGCGGCCACCCGGGCCGAGGCCGTCAGCGAAGGCCTGCGCTGCGGCCTGATCGGCCTGTGACCGCCGGAGAAGCCACCCGATGAAACCGCATGACGACCCCGCATTGCGCAACGCCCAGGACGACGACGAGCACCTGCTCGACGCCTACTCGCGCGCGGTGATGCAGACGCTGGACGCCGCGCGCGGCGGCGTCGTCGCGCTGCGCATGGAAGGGCGTCGCGGCCGGCGCACCGTGCAGGGCGCCGGCTCCGGCTTCCTGATCACGCCCGACGGCTACCTGCTGACCAACCAGCACGTGGCCGAGGCCGGCGAGCGCCTCACCGTGACGCTGGACGATGGCAGCGAGCATGCGGCCGATGCGGTCGGCGGCGATGTCGACACCGACCTCGCGCTGCTGCGCATCGGCCACGAGGCGGCGCTGCCGCACCTGCAGCTGGGGCGCTCGGCCGACCTGCGCGTGGGCCAGGTGGTGATCGCCATCGGCAACCCGCAGGGCCTGCAGCAGACGGTGACCAGCGGCATCGTCTCGGCGCTGGGCCGCAGCCTGCGCGCGCGCAACGGCCGGCTGATCGACAACGTGATCCAGACCGATGCCAGCCTGAACCCCGGCAACTCCGGCGGCCCGCTGCTGGACACGCGTTCGCGCGTGGTCGGCGTCAACACCGCGATCGTGGCCGGCGCGCAATCGCTGTGCTTCGCGGTACCGGCGGACACCGCGCGCTGGGTGGTCAGCGAGCTGCTGCGCCATGGCGCGGTGCGCCGCGCCTGGCTCGGCATCGCCGCGCAGACGGTGCCGCTGCCGCGGCGCAGCGCGCTGCACCACCAGCTGCCGCTCACCTCGGCCGTCAGCATCGACGAGCTGGTGCCCGGCGGCCCGGCGGCCGGCGCCGGCTTGCGCGGTGGCGACCGCATCGTGATGATCGACGACCAGCCGACCCCCGATGTCGACACCCTGCATCGCCTGCTGGGCGGCGAGCGCATCGGCCAGCGCGTGCAGTTGACCTTGCTGCGCGGGCCGCGCAAGCTGGCGGTCGACCTCGTTCCCACCCCACGCAGCCGATGAGCAACGCCACCGCCCCCGACCTGCCGCATCCCCCCAGCCGCGAGCAGCTGCTGTACTGGCTGCACGAAGCCTCGGAGATCGAGCACCACCTGATGTGCTGCTACCTCTACGCGGCCTTCAGCCTGAAGCGCGACGACCCGCGCTGGACCGCGCCGCAGCGCGCCGCGGTGGGCCGCTGGCGCGAGGCCATCCTGTCGGTGGTGTTCGAGGAGATGAGCCACCTGGCGCTGGTGGGCAACCTGGCCGGCGCGCTGGGCGGCGCGGTGCACATGGGCCGGCCGCCGTTTCCGGTGGATGCCGGGCCGTACCCGGCCGGCTTCGTGATCCGGCTGCAGCCCTTCTCGGCCGAGACCATCGAGCACTTCAAGTTCCTCGAGCGGCCGGCGCACGAGGCACTGGCCGACGGCGCCGGCTTCGCGCCGCAGCGCCACTACCGCCGTGCGGTGCCCGAGGGGCGCCTGAGCCCCGGCCCGCGCGACTACACCACCGTGGGCGAGCTCTACGAGGTGCTGGCGCAATCGCTCGCCGCCTGCGCGGCGGCCGACGGCGAGGCGGCGCTGTTCGTCGGCGACCCCGCGCTGCAGGTCGACGCGACGCTGGCGCCGCTGAGCGGCGTGATCGCGGTCACCGACCTGGCCAGCGCGCAGCAGGCCATCGCCACCATCGTCACGCAGGGCGAAGGCGCGGGCGGCGAGCAGGCCGACTCGCACTTCTCGCGCTTTGCCCGCATCGGCGACGAGCTGGCGCGGCTGCGGGCCGAAGACCCCGGCTTCGAGCCGGCCTGGCCTGCGGCCACCAACCCGGTGATGAACGCGCCGATCCACAGCGCGGACCAGCGGGTGCATGTCACCGGCCGCGGCGTGGCGCGCTGGCTGGACATCGGCAACGCGCTGTACACCACCTCGCTGCGCTGCCTGCTGCAGGGCTTCGGCGCGCGCGAGCGGTCGCACAAGGCCACCTGGCTGGCGGCCAGCTTTGCACTGATGCGCGCGCTGGTGCCGGTGGGCATGGGCCTGGCCGCGCGACCGGCCACCGACGAGCCCGGCAGCCCGCACGGCGGCCTGAGCTTCACGCCCTTGCGCACGCTGGCGCGGCTGCCCGAACCCGGGGCGGCGCGCCAGGTGGCCGAGCGCCTGGGCCAGCTGCACCGGCGTGCCACCGAGCTGCCGCTGGCGCTGGTGGCCGGCGAATCGGCCGCCAGCTGGCAGGCGGTGATCGACCTGCTGGCGTCGCAGCGCGCGGCCCTGCTGGGGCTGGCCGGCGAGGCGGCGCCCCAGCCCGCGCCGACGGCGGTGCCAGCCGCGCCTGCGCCCGCCGCACCGGCCACGGCGGCCGCGGCGGCCACGGCGGTGGCGCCGGTCGAAGTGGTGCGCGGCGAGCGGCTGACGGTGCTGTTCGAGGGCCGGCGCTGCATCCATTCACGCCACTGCGTGCTGGACGCGCCCAGCGTCTTCAAGGCCAACACGCCGGGTGCCTGGATCTACCCCGACACCGTGCCCGCCGAGCACCTGGTGGCGGTGGCGCACAGCTGCCCCTCCGGCGCCATCCGCTACCAGCGCCACGACGGCGGACCGGAGGAAGCCGCGCCGGCGGTGAACCAGCTGCGCATCCGCGAGAACGGGCCGTATGCGATCCACGCGCCGCTGCAGCTGGCCGCTCAGGATGATGGTTATCGCGCCACGCTGTGCCGCTGCGGCCAGTCGAACAACAAGCCCTGGTGCGACGGCAGCCACGTGGCGGCCGGCTTCCAGGCCAGCGGCGAGCCGCCCAGCGGTGCCACCGAGCCGCTGGCGCAGCGCGACGGCCCGCTGGTGGTGACGCCGATGAAGAACGGCCCGCTGCGCGTGCGCGGCAACCTCGAGATCTGCACCGGCACCGGCCGCACGGTGGCCCGGGTCACCGAGGCCACGCTGTGCCGCTGCGGCCAGTCGAAGAACAAGCCGTTCTGCGACCTGTCGCACCTGGCGGCGGGCTTCCAGGCCGACGGCAGCTGAACCCGGGGCCCGGGTGCTGCGCTCAGGCCAGCCCGCGCAGCAGCAGCAGGGACAGCACGGCCAGAAAGACGGTCTCGCCGACCATCAGCAGCACCGGCCGCAGGCCCACGGTGGACAGTTGCCTGAGTTCCGTCTTCATGCCGATGGCGGCAATGGCCGTGACCAGGAACCAGCGCGAACTCTCGCTGCCCAGCGACTGGAAGGCTGCGGGTACGACGCCGGTGCTGTTGAGCGCCACCAGCCCCGCAAAGGCCAACGCGAATCCGGGCAGCAGTGGCGGGCGGGGCCCGGCGGTGGCGCCCGGCTCGGCGGCCAGCCGGGCACGCGTGAGGACCGAGGCCAGCACGATGACCGGCAGCAGCATGGCCACGCGCAGCAGCTTCACCAGCGTGGCGATGTCACCGCTCTCGCTGGACACGCTGTAGCCGGCGCCCACCACCTGCGCCACGTCGTGGATGGTGGCGCCCAGGAAGATGCCGGCGTGGCGCGCATCCAGCCCCAGTGCATGCACCAGCATCGGGTAGGTCACCATGGCCACGGTGGACAGCGCGGAGACACCGATCACGGTGAACAGGGTCGCGCGCTCCTTCTGCGGGTGCGCGGGCAGGGCGGCCGACAAGGCCAGCGCCGCTGAAGCGCCGCAGATGGCCGTGGCGCCGCCGGTGAGCAGCCCGAACAGCCCCTGGAAGCCGAGCAGGCGCGCCGCCAGCATGGACAGTCCGATGGTCAGTGCCACGCACAGCAGCACCATCGTCAACGGCCCCCAGCCCAGCGCCACCACCTGGTCGGCCGTGATGCGCAGGCCCAGCAGCGCCACGCCCGCGCGCAGCAGCCCGCGTGCGCAGAACTCGATGCCCGGGCCGCAGGCACCTTCGGCCGACAGGAAGTTCATCGCCAGGCCCAGCAGCAGCGCGAACAGCAGCACCGGCGCGCCGTAGTGCTGGCCCAGGAAGCCGGCCGCCGCGGCCACCACGGCACAGGCCATGACGCCGGGGAAGAGCTGTCGCAGCCGCTCCGGGCCCAGGGCTGGGGTCATTCCGGCTTGAAGGCGATGGCCTTGAGCATGGCCGCCTGGCGTTCCGAAGCGCCCTTGAGGGAGGCTGTCAGCTCGTCCGGCGTGGCCCCCGAGGCGGCGCTCGAGCCGAGGATGGTGTTGAAGGCCTCGCGCAGCTTGGGATCCTGCAAGGCCTTGAGCGTGGCCTCGCGCAGCTTCTTCTGGATGGCCGGCGCCATGTCCGGCGTGGTCCACAGGCCCACCCACGAGACTTCCGTCAAGTCCTTGTAGCCCAGCTCGGCGAAGGTCGGCACATCGGGCATGTTGGGCAGGCGCTGGGGTGCGGTGGTGGCATACACCTTCAACTTGCCCGCCTTGAGGTACGGCGCCACGTTGCTGGAGGCGTCGAACATCACCTGCACCAGCCCGCCCATCAGGTCCTGCAAGGCCGGCGGCGAGCCCTTGTAGGGCACGTGCTGCATGTCCAGCCCGGCCAGCTTGTTCAGCTCCAGCCCCAGCGTGTGCGACACGGTGCCGGCGCTGTAGGACGCGAAGTTGATCTGGCCCTTGTTGGACCTGGCGTAGGCCAGGAAGCCGGCCAGGTCATGGGCCGGCAGCTGCGGGTTGGCCGCCAGCACCAGGCCGAAGCGCGCCAGTTCGGCCACCGGGCGCAGCGCCGTCAGCGGGTCGAAGGGCATCTTCATCACGTGCGGAATCTCCGACGCGATGCCGTTGATCATGACCATGAAGCTGGTGCCGTCGTGCGGCGACTTCAGCAGCTCCGTGGTGCCGATGAGGCCTGCCGCACCGGGCTTGTTCTCGACGATGAATGGCTGGCCCAGCTGCGAGCTCAGCCGCTCCGCGAGCGAACGCGCCACGAAGTCCACGCCGCCGCCGGCGGGCCCCGGCACGATCAGGCGCACGGGCTTGTCGGGCCAGGAGGCCTGTGCCCGGGCGGCCCCGTTCAGCAGCAGCAGGCCCGCCGCCGCGGTGGCGCAGGCCAGGTGGTGAAACTGGCGCCGCGTGGCTTTGATCGGATGGCTCAAGGTCGTCTCCTGTCGGGGTGTGCGGCCGGGCATCAGGCGCTGAAGCTGGTCACGTCCAGCGCGTCCATGCCATGGCGCTTGCAGTAGTTCACGTAGCGGTCGACCATCGACTTCCAGTTCTCGATGGCCAGCACCGCCCCTTCCGGCGACATCACGTTCCAGTCGCCCTGGATGATGTTGAGCGTGATGACCTCGTCGTCGCCCACGGTCACCGGGGTGTGGCGGGAGGCGGCCGTTTCGAAGACGAAGCTGCCTGCCTTGGCCACCCAGGCGTGTTCCTTGTAGCGCCAGCTGCCGGTCACGGTCCACACCATCACCGTGCCCGAGTGGTGGTGCATGGGCAGCTCCGTGTGCGGGGGCAGCTTCAGCAGCGTGGTCCACTCGCCGCGGATCGGGTCCACCTTGATCAGCTTGAGGAAGATCTCGTCGCTGTACGGCGCAAAAGGCATCCAGGGCAGCGACTCCACGTCGATGAGGGCGGTGTCGATGGTTTCGCAGTACATGGTCTTGGCATTTCCTGTGGGTGTGGGTGTGGGCGTCGGCGCGGTCAGGGCGCGGAGATCGGTCGCGGGGGGGCGCGCCTCGCGGCGCCGGTGAACGTCGGCCAGGAACTCCTGCAGGCGTTCCACCACCCAGGCGGGGCGCTCTTCCGGGATCCAGTGGCCGCAGCCTTCGGCCACGCCGCCGCGCACGTCGGACGCGACACGCTGCCAGGAGTCCACCGCGTGCATCGAACGGCCGACGATCTTGTTGCCGCCGCCGTAGACCATCAGCGGCATCTGCAGCTTGCCCTGCGCGATGAAGCCCTTGTTGTCGCGCGTGTCGCGCGCCATCTCGCGGTAGTAGTTGAAGCCGGCCCGCATGGCACCGGGCTGCGAGTAGGCGCGGATGTACTCGCGTTGCGCCTCTTCCGAGATGGCATCGGGCCGCGCCCCTGCCTTGCTGAACATGTGGCGCAGGTAGAGGTCCTCGCGGCCTTCGACCAGCGCTTCGGGCAGGTCGCTCTCGGCGTGGAAACCGAAGTGCCAGCGGCCCATGGCGGTGAGCACCGAGCCGTCGCCCGGCACCGGCGCGTCGAAGACGGACAGCGACATCACCGCCTGGCGGTGCAGCGCCGCCAGCGCGTAGGCCACCGGGCCGCCCCAGTCGTGCGCCACGACATGGAAGCAGCGGATGTCCAGCACCTCGGTCATCATGCGCCAGATGTCCTGCGCGACGGTGCGCGTGTCATAGCCGGTGGCCGGGCGCGAGGAGTCGCCCAGGCCGCGCAGGTCCACCGCAAAGACGCGGTAGTTCTGCATCAGGCCGGGCAGCACGTCGCGCCACATGTACCAGGTCTGCGGCCAGCCGTGCAGGAACACCACGGCCGGGCCCTGGCCGCCGGTGACGTAGTGCAGGCGCACGTCGCCCAGGTTCGCCCACTCGTGCTTCAGTTCAAGGTCCAGGCCTTGGGTGCGGTCCATGGTGCGCCTTTCAGAAGGGCTTGTCGCCGACGATGGTGGCGCGGTTCATGCGCCGCACGCAGGGCGGGTAGTCCATCACCGCGTAGTGCTGGGTGCAGCGGTTGTCCCACAGCGCCACGTCACCGGCCTGCCAGCGCCAGCGCATCTGGTACTCGGGAATGAAGGCCTGGCTGATGAGGTGGCGCATCAGGTCCGTGCCGCCATGCGTGTAGTCCTGGCCCACGCGCACGTTGCGGGCCGTGTGGAAATTGGTGAAGTGGGTGGCGAACGCATTCACGAACAGGCTCTTGCGGCCCGTCACCGGGTGCGTGCGCACGACCGGGTGCTCGGGGTCCGGAAAGCGAGCCTTCATCGCCAGACGCTCTTCGATCGGCTTGGCGGCCATGAACGTGGCTTCCATGCTGTGGCGGGCGCGCAGCCCGGCGATGGTTTCCTTCACAGCGTCAGGCAGCCGCTCGTAGGCCAGTTCCATGTTGGCCCACATGGTGTCGCCGCCCACGGGCGGGCACTCCAGGCAGCGCAGCACGGCACCCAGGGGCGGGATCTCGCGCCAGGTGGCGTCGCTGTGCCAGGCGTTCTCGTAGCGCTCGGGCGGGTTCTGCGGCGTCTTCCAGATCTGGATGATGCCGGGCTCGCCGTCCACGCTGTTGGCCAGGGGATGGTCCTCGAGCGGCCCGAAATGGCGGGCGAAGTCGGCATGCTCGCGGTCGGTGATGTCCTGCCGCCGGAAGAACAGCACCTTGTGCTGCAGCAGCAGTGCCTTCACCTCTTCGGCAAGGCCCGGGTTGCGCGAGGCTTCGGCCAGGCTCAGGCCCTGGATTTCAGCGCCGAGGGCGCAGGTTTGCGGGATCACTTTCATCGTCCGGTCTCCGTCGTTGGGCCCAGCGTCGGCGCTGGCATGGAGGGAAGTCTGGACCTGGTGCCTCCAAAAGACTTGACATATCGGGAATCGGATTTGACATTTCGGGCAATTGAGGGAAAGCCCGAGGGAAGCCCATGTCCGTCCTCTTGCGCTCGGCCACCCTGACCAATTTCGAGTCCGTGGCCCATGCCTGCGGGCTGGACGCACGAGCGCTGGTGGCCGAGCTCAACCTGCCGGCACGCTGCCTTGCCGAACCCGACCTGCTGCTGCCCGCGGGGCAGGTCAGCGCGCTGCTGGACCTGGCCGCCACGCGTGCCAGGGAGCCGGCCTTCGGTCTGCGCATGGCCCTGTCGCGGCGCCTGTCCAACCTGGGCCCGCTGGGCTTGCTGCTGCGCGACCAGCCCACCCTGCGCCATGCGCTGGACACGCTGGCCACCCACATCCACCGCCACAACGAGGCGCTGTCCGTGAGCGTGGTGGAGAGCGGCGGGCTGGTCGCCATCCGGGAGGAGACCGTGCTGGAGCGCCAGTACCC
The DNA here is from genome assembly GCA_964641795.1 of uncultured Bordetella sp. Lineage (GTDB taxonomy): Bacteria > Pseudomonadota > Gammaproteobacteria > Burkholderiales > Burkholderiaceae_C > Pseudaquabacterium. Next base: position 14,139 of record CAZXLI010000132.1, read on the forward strand.
GGTGCGGCAGGCCGTGGAGCTGGGCATGGGCACCACCTTCCGCGTGCTGGGCATCTTCCTGGGTGAAGGCTGGCGGCCGCACGCGGTGACCTTTCGCCACAAGGCGCCGGCCAACCGGGCCTGGCACCGTCAGCTGTTCGGCAGCGCCGTCTATTTCGGCCAGGAGTTCAACGAGATCGTCTGCAAGGCTGCGGACCTGGAGGCGCCCAACCCGGGGGCGGACCCCATCATGGCCCGCTATGCGCAGGGGCTGCTGCAGGGTGAGCACAGCGCGCACACGCGCATGTCCGACCGCGTGCGGCGCCTCATCGTGCTGCTGTTGCCGCGCAAGCACTGCCGTGCCGACGTGGTGGCGCAGCACCTGGGGGTGAGCCGCCGCACGGTGAGCAGCTACCTCAGTGAAGAAGGCACCAGCTTCGGCCAGCTGGTGGACGACATGCGCAAGGAACTGCTGGCGCAGTACCGGGACGACGGCCAGCGGTCGCTGTCAGAGGTGGCGCTGCTGCTGGGGTTCTCGGAGCTCAGTGCGTTCTCGCGCTGGCATCGGCAGCAGTTCGGCCGGGCCGCGCGGTCTCTTCGAGGTGAACCGGCTGCGCATCCGCGAGAACGGGCCGCTGCAGATGGTCGCTCAGGATGATGGTTATCGTGCCACGCCGGGCCGCTGCCGGACAGTCGAAGAACCAGCCCTTCCGCGGCCTGTCGCACCTGGCGGCGGGCTTCCAGGCCGAGGGCAGCTGAAGCCGGCGCGCCGGGGATGCGATCTTGTCGTGGCAGGCATCTTCAGGAGAACGCCGCGATCACGCCGCGCGCAAGGCCCTGCCAGGCGGCGGTGCCGACGAGGTGGTCGCGAAAGCTCGACACCAGCAGCAGCGAGAGGCTGGCGACATAGACGACGTGCACGCGACCTCGCCGCAGCAGGTCGTGGATCGACGCCAGCAGCAGCGGTGCCAGCCACAGCGCCACCCAGGCGAGGTGCAGGTCGGGGCGGTCGTAGAGGAAGAGGGTGCCGTGGGTGGGCTCGAGCTCCGGCATCATGCGTCCGGTGGGCGCAATCAGCAGGTTGGTGCAGGCGGCCAGCATCAGCCGCTTGTGCCACGCCGGCCGCCGACGCAGGGCCACCGCGGCCCCGAACAGCAGCGCGAACAGCAGCATGTCGAGCGCGGGAAAGACCAGGAAGGCCACCGCTTCGTCCAGCGACACCTTCTTCGCCATCGCCGCGCTGCGCACGCCTGCCGTGAGCAGGCCGATCGCGATCAGGACCATGCCCCAGGCGATGCCGAGCCGGCCGACGGCGCGATGGGCCTCGATGCGGCCGCGCGCGGCGAGCGTGGTCTGCGCGATCAGCAGCACGAGCCACCCGACCATCACGGCGGCGTGCAGGTGAGGATCGGTTCGGTCTGCAACCTGCCGCCGGCCAGCGGCCCGAGATAACTCGGCCAGAAGCCGCACAGCGCCACGACGGCGATCAGCACGCTGAGCGCCAAGAAGAGCAGGCTGCGACGCGGCCCGCTGGCGGCCGGTGCCACGCTCACGGCCGGCCCGGCGCGGGCAACAGGGCGCGGGGCCGGCAGAGCGGTTGGCGGAGACGCATGGGCGGTGTCGCGGTTTTGCGAAGTGCCTTCAGTCGCAAGCTTAGGCGGCACCGCCGCCGCCCGGCAAGGGCCCGGGCGGCCTTTGCCGCAGCGAGCGTCGGCAGCCGAGCCCTCTATTCAGGCTCGATCCCCGCAGCCTTGATCACCTTGCCCCACTTCGCCGTCTCCGCGGCCTGGAACTTGGCCAGCTCCTCGGGGCTGGTGCTCCAGGCCTCGGAGCCGGTCGAGTCGAAGAAGGCGCGCGCCGGGGCGCTCTTCAGCGCGTTGACCAGCAGCTCGTTGAGCCGGTGCACCACGGCCGGCGGCGTGGCCGCGGGCACGTAGGCGGCGAACCAGTAGCCCATGTCGTAGCCCTTGACGCCGGCTTCCTCGATCGTCGGCACCTCGGGCAGCATGCTGCTGCGCTGGCGCGTGGAGTAGCCCAGCGCGCGCAGCTTGCCGGCCTTGACCTGCGGCACGCCGGTGGCGGTGTCGGTGATCATCAGGTCGATCTGGCCGCCCAGCAGGTCGGTGATCGCGAGCGGATTGCTCTT
>CAZXLI010000133.1:0-16230 GCA_964641795.1 uncultured Bordetella sp.
TCGCCTTGTTCAGGCAGATGCCGATGCCGGCGACCGGGCGGCCCGCCGCATCGAACACCGGGGCGGCGATGCAGTAGACGCCCAGGCGCACGCCTTCGTCGTCGATGCTGTAGCCGCGGGCGCGGGTCAGCGCCAATTCGTCGTCCAGCATCGCCAGGTCGGCGGCCCCGCGGCCCGTGAGCAGCGGCAGTGGCGCTCGCCCGAGGCGTTGATGCACCTGCGCCGGCTCCAGGAACGCCAGCATCGCCTTGCCGGTGGCCGCCAGGTGCGCCGGCAGGCGCATGCCCACCGTGAAGGCCAGGCCCAACGGCCGGCTGCCGTTGCGCGCCGCGAGGTACACCACCTCGGCACCATCGAGCACCGACAGCAGCACGGTCTCTTCCGGCCCCTTGGCCGCCTGCTGCCACAGCGCATCGAACTCGCGCGTCACGTCCGTACCCGCCAGGAAGGCCTCGGCCAGGCCCATCACCTTCGGTCCGATCTGCAGGTGGCCATCGGGCTGCCGCCGCAGGTAGCCCAGCGCCAGCAGCGTGTTGCACAGACCATGCACGCTGCTCTTGGGCAGGGACAGCTCCGCCGCCAGCCGGGCCATCGTCATCGGCTGGCGCTGGCGGGCCAGGTGATCGAGCAGGGCCACCGCGCGCACAACCGCCGGCACCAGCGGCGGGCTGGTGTCGGTCCGGGTGGACTGCGGCACGCTGAGCATGTTGGGTGGGTTGGATGTTCAGCCCATCGAAACGCATTCAATCGGCTGAACCATGAGTCTAGGAGCGACCCATGGCGCTGGCGCATCCGCCTCGCGTATTCCCTGCGGGGAGAAACCCGCAGACCCATGGCTTCAGGCCGCGGCCGCGGCCTCGATGGCCCCGCCGCGACCGGCACCCAGCCATCCGACCAGGCTCAAGCCGGCCACGATGCCGGCGGCACCGAGCCCCAGCTGAGCGATCGACAGGGTGTGCGCCACCCACAGCAACCAGACGGTGGCGGCGAGCAGCGCCACGAACAGCAGCAAGGCCACGGCCTTCTGCAAACCGCTGGTCGACGGATCGAAGCGTTGCACCTGTCGGATGTCGAACGGCGGCTTCGGAAAGCGCGCGGCGACATCCGGTGGCCGCCAGCCCGGCGGCTTGATCCAGACCCGCAGCTTGTCGGCCCAGCTGCCGGCATGCCAGCTGTCGCGCGCCAGCGCCGCGTACACCTCGAGGTTGGCCCACAGCGGGTTGTAGCTGCGCAGCGGCGAGCGCGTGCCGTAGACGCAGGGCTCGTCGTCGCGCTCCTCGGTGTAGGTGCCGAACAAGCGGTCCCAGATGATCAGGATGCCGCCGTAGTTCTTGTCGACATAGCCATCGTTCACCGCGTGGTGCACGCGGTGGTTGGACGGCGCGCAGAACCAGCGGTCGAACCAGCCCAGCTTGCCGATCTGCTGCGTGTGGACCCAGTACTGGTACAGCAGGTCGACCAGTGCCACCACCGCGAACACCAGCGGCGGGAAGCCCAGCAAGGCCATCGGCAGATAGAAGAACCAGTTGGCAATCCAGTCGGTGGACGTCTGCCGCAGCGCAGTGGAGAGGTTGTAGTCCTCGCTCTGGTGGTGCACCACATGCGCGGCCCAGCCCAGCGCCACGCGGTGGCCGAAGCGGTGCTTCCAGTAATAGAGCAGGTCGTACAGCAGCAGCGCCGCGAGCCACACCGCCGGCGAATCCGCCGGCAGCGTGAACAGCGCCACGCTGCCGAACACCGCGGCGTACAGGCCGATGTTCAGGAACTTCACGAACAGGCCGATCACCTGGCTCAGCATGCCCAGGCCGATGCTGGCCATCGCATCGTGCAGCCGGTAGGTGTTGCGCCCGCGCGCAAGGCCCACCGCCAGTTCGAGCGCGATCAGGCCCAGGAACACCGGCGTGGCCAGAACGATGATTTGCGCGTCCTTCATGTCGCTTTTGACTCCAATGGACCGGGACCGTCGACGCGACACTGAGCGCCTGGCAGGGCCCTCGGCCCGTCTGCCGGCACGCCGAGCGGCAGGATAGGGAGGCCCTCCCCCCCTGTCAACGCGGGGCGCCGACGCCATTCGGCCGCCTGTTCACGACCGTTCGTCGGCCGGGAAACATCTGTTTGCCAGCCCGGGCTCAAGCCCGAGGCCGCGAATGCCGATGCACTTGCCAGAAACCGGTTCAGCCGTCCGCCCTGGACGACCGAGCCCACCAAAGTCGCCTTGGGTTGCTGGCGACGCGGGATTGGAAGCAAGTGATGTCTGCACACCGACAGCGCGGGTTCACGTTGATCGAAATCATGATCGTCGTGGCCATCCTGGCCATCATCTCCGCGGTGGCCTTGCCCTCGTACCGGGCCTATGTCACGCGGTCCCGCGTACCGGTGGCCTACGACATGCTGACCTCGTACGCGGCCCGCATGGAGCAGGCCTACCAGGACACCGGGCGCTACGACTCCACCGCCTCGCCCGGCGTCTGCGTGCCGACGGCGCCGGTCGGCAACAACTTCACGCTGACCTGCGTGATCGGCAATTCGGGCCAGAGCTACGTCGCCACCGCCACCGGCACCGGGACCATGAGCGGCTACGCCTACACGATCAACAACGCCGGCACCCGCGCGACCACGGCCCATCCCAAGGGCACGAACACCGGTTGCTGGAGCATGAAGGGCTCGGTATGCGACTCCTGACATCGCACCGCGGTCTGACGCTCATCGAGCTGATGATCGGCATGGTCATCACGGTGATCCTGCTCGGCATGGCCGCCCCCTACCTGGGCGACTACATCACCAACTCGCGTCTGCGCGAGAGCGGCAACTCGCTGATGGCCGACACGCTGTTCGCGCAGAGCGAAGCGCTCAAGCGCAACGGCATCGTGCGCCTGAGCGTGGCCACCAGCTCCGTGCAGATCCTCGACATGGCGCCGGCCACGCCGGTGGTGATCCGCAGCCGCAACTTCACCGACGGCATCAACGCCACCGTGACGACGCTGGACTTCGGCAGCGACGGCATGACCCGGCCACGCGGCACCGAGGCCACCATCGACTCCACCTCCCCCGGCGTCACCTGCTCGGCCGAGCTGCGCTGCCCGCGCGTGTTGATCGACGCCGGCGGCAACGTGCGCCTGTGCGGCAACAAGCTGAGCTGCTCATGATGAAGACGCACCGTCATGCCCAACGCGGCGTCGGCCTGTTCGACGGGCTGGTGGCACTCGCCATCCTGGCCTTCGGGCTGCTGGCGCTGACGGGCTTCCAGAGCCGGCTGGTCAGCCAGGGCACCGAAGCGCAGCAGCGCATGGTCGCTTCGCAACTGGCCGACGAACTGCTCAACACCGCGCTCGTCGATGCCGCGACCAACACCACCTGCTACATGCTGCCGGTGAGTGGCGCCTGCACGACTGCCGGTGCCACCGCACTCAGCTACACCAGCGGATGGAAGACACGCGTGATGGCAGCGCTGCCGAACGCCACCGCCCCCACCGTGAGCACCGATGCCAGCGGCCGCCTGACCGTCACCTTGCAGTGGACCTGGACCTCCAAGGACGGCAACACATCGCCCGGCACGCGCACCCATACCGTGATCAGCGATCCCCGCTGAGACTGCCATGCACCTCACCCACCTCCATCCCACCCGAGGCGTGTCGATCATCGAGCTGATGGTCGGCCTGGTCGTCGGACTTCTCGTGAGCCTGGCCGCGGTCAACAGCGCCCAGCTCTTCGGCGCGCTGCAGCGCCAAGGCATCGGCACCGGCGGTGGCAATGCCAACACTGCGTCCGTGCTGGCCTCGATCAAGAACGACGTGGCCAACGGCGGCCTCGGCTTCTTCGGCAACCTGAACTACCTGTGCACCACGGTGAACATGAGCGTCGCCGGTGCCGTGGTGAGCGACAACGCCGCGTTCGCGCCAGTGCAGGTCACCCGGGTCGGCGACAACGATCGCATCGACATTGCCTATGGCAGTGAAGTCGCCGCCGGCGCCGCCGTCAAGACTTCCGGCACATCGGACGGCACCTCGGTGGCGCTGAAGACCTACCTGCCGGTGACGGCCAACCAGGCCGTGCTGCTGGCCGCGCCCACGGTCGGCACGCCCTGCCTGCTGCGCACCGTGACGACGACGCCCGCGAACCCGACCGCCGCGACCAAGGAAACGCTGGTCTTCGCCAACACCGGCAAGTACAACCAGGCCGCGTTCACGACCAACCCGATCTATCCGGACGGTTCGCTGGTGACGCTGATCGGCACCCCGCAGTGGAACCGCTACGCGCTCAACGGCACCGACCTGCAGCTGACGCGCATGCTCGACGGCACGACGGTCACCCTGCTGCGCAATGTGATGGCGTTCCGTGTGATGTACGGCGTCGCGGCGGTCGGCGCGCCGGTGCAGACCGATGGCAGCCGTGCGCCGCTGTCGGCCTGGCAGAAGTCCACCGATGGCGGTTGGACCAGTGTCGACAACACGAACATCGGCCGCATCAAGGCGGTGCAGATCGGCATCGTGATCCGCAGCGCCCAGAAGGAAAAGATCAACAAGGAATCGGGCGTGTGCGAAGCCAGCACGGCCAAGCCCGTGCTGTTCAACGACACGATCGAACCCGATGTCACCGACTGGAGGTGCTATCGCTACCGCACGCAGATCGTCGTCGCGCCGCTGCGCAACGTCATCTACGGCCTGTGAGCAGACCATCATGTTGAAACGACACTTCCCCAAGCAGCAGCGCGGCATGACGATGCTGATGGTGCTGGTCCTGATCGCGGTGATGCTGCTGGGCGGCCTGGCGCTGGCCCGCATGACCGAGGCCAGCTACCTGATCAGCGGCAACGTGTCCGGCAAGGACGCTTCGGTGCACGCCGCCGAAGTGGGCTGGAACGCGGCCTACACGCAGATCAAGGCGCTGACCAACGAGAACGCCAATGCCGGCGGCTGGTACTGGGCCAGCCAGCAGCCCACGGACGCGTCAACCGGCATTCCGAACACGATCAACTTCGACGCCACGCCCACGGTGGCCGGCGGTGTCGGGCGCTATACCGTGACCTACGCGGTGGACCGCATCTGCAGCGTCGCCGCGATGACCGTGGCCTCGCGCGAATGCCTGGTCAAGCAGGCCGATGTGCTGGAAGACCGCAGCTTCGATGCGCCGGACTACCAGCCGAAGAACTCGCGCCAGTTCCGCATCACCGTACGCGTGACGGACCAGCGCGGCACGCAGACCTGGACCCAGTCGCTGGTCACCAAGGGCGGTTGATTCCGTCGCCTTATCCACCGCGCACGATCCGGAGCACAGGAGCGTCACCATGAAATCCGCATTGCAGCTGGCCACCTCGGTCCTGGCCCTGGCCGGCCTGTTGTACCAGGTCTCCGCCCAGGCCACCGACCTGGCCGAATTGCCGTTGAAAGCCTCGGTGCTGGCCAAGCCGAACGTGATCTTCGGCATGGACGATTCCGGCTCGATGGACAGCGAGGTGATGCAGTACAACAACGACGGCGCGTTCTGGTGGAACTTCAGCACCGCCGCCGGCTGGACCGTCGACGCCGCGCACCCCAACCCGGCGCTGCGCACGATCACGACCAGCTACTACAACGACACCGGCAACGCCGACGCCACCTGGCGCAAGATGGTGTACCTGTTCCCTAACGGTCAAAGCACCGGGAACAGGGTCTACGCGGACGCTTCCTACGACCACTTCGCGATCATGCCGACGACGCAGTTCGCGACGCTGCGCTGGTCGGGCATCTACAAGGACACCGACGGCACCTACAAGTCGGCGCCCACCGATCCGGCGCTGTCGCCCCTGCACAACCCGATCTACTACAACCCGCTGGTGACCTACAAGCCGTGGGCACCGGCGCAGCTGAGCTCCGGCGCCATCACACCGACCGATGCGTCGACGACGGCCGTGAAGTCGCACCCGGTGCTCAGCGGCGCCACGCGCTTCAACCTCAGCGGCACGCCGATGCTGACCGATTCGGGCGGCTCGACCATCGCGATGACGGCGACGAACGCCACCTTCACCGCATTGCCGGGCATGACGCTGCCCGGCTCCGGCATGACCGCCGGCGACGTGCAGAAGATGGAGTGCAACAACACCAACGGCAGCTGCGCAGCCAGCTGGACCAACGTCACCGCCGACGTCGCGGCCACCGCCAACAAGGTGACGCGCATCGCGATGAAGTACTACCCGGCCACCTACTGGGTGCGCGAGGCCTGCACGGTGCCCGGCACGGTGAGGGTCGGGGTGGACGACTGCACCTACCTGCCCGGCAGCAACACCGTCACCCTCAAGCGCTACGAGATCAAGAGCGGCAACACCTTCCCGTCGGGCCGCAGCTATGCCGACGAACTGCAGAACTTCGCCAACTGGTTCCAGTACTACCGCAAGCGCAAGCTGATGCTGGCCGCCGCGATGGGCGAGACGATGGAAACGCTGACCGGCATGCGCCTGGGCGTGATCCCGTTCAACAGCCTGTCGGGCAACATCACGATGTACGACGCGGACGCCAGCTCGCCGTCCTCGAACCGGTTGCGCGTGGCCGGCATCTTCTACGAAGCCAACGGCAGCGGCGGCACGCCCACGCGCGAGACGCTGAACTACATCGGCCAGCAGTACAAGCGCACCGACCAGACCTCCGGCAAGTACAACATGGTGCAGTATTCCTGCCAGCGCAACAACGCCTTCATCGTGACCGACGGCTTCGCCAATGCATCGTCGGTGAGCGTGCCGTCTTGGGACACCGGCAAGTCCGCCAGCACCTGGGGCGCCGGGGCGCCCTACCAGACGATCTACGACAGCTCGCTGGCCGATCTGGCGCTGCGTTACTACACCAACAACCCGCGCGCCGACCTCGGCACCGGCGCCGTGCCCGCCACCTTGCGCGACCCGAACACGGACCCGCACATCAACACCTACGGCCTCTCGCTGGGCGCGCGCGGCACGGTGTTCCTGAGCGAGTCGACCCCGCAGCCCACCACCACATCGGCCTGGCCGAATCCCAGCACCAATCGCAGCCCGAGTTCCCTGGACGACCTGTGGCACGCCACGATCAACGGCCGCGGCAAGATGTACCTGGCCAACACGCCGGAAGAAACCGCGGTGCGCATCCGCTCCGGCCTGGACGACATGAAGAACCAGGAAGGCGCGCAGACCTCGGTGGCGGTGAGCAGCTTCAACCTGCTGGCCAGCGATGGCCAGGCCTATGAAGCCAGCTACAACCCGGCCGGCTGGACCGGCGACCTGACCGCGAGCTCGGTGGACAACAGCAACGGCACCATCGCCTCGACGCCCACCTGGTCGGCCAGCACAGTGCTTGGTGCACGCACCTGGTCCACCCGCGTGATCTTCACGTCCAACGGCAGCAGCGGCGGCGGCATGGGCTTCACCAATGCCAACGTCGGCAGCACCGTGAACCCGGACAGCGCCACCTACAGCAACAGCGGCGTGGTCGACTACCTGCGCGGCAACCGCAGCGGCGAAGGCACCACCTACCGCACCCGCAGCAGCCTGCTGGGCGCGGTGATCAATGCCGAGCCGGTGGTGGACATCGGCACCGGCGTGGTCTACCTGGCCTCGGGCGAGGGCATGCTGCACGCGTTCAACACCACCACCGGCGCCGAGGAGTGGGCCTTCGTGCCCTATGCCGGCCTGACGGACATCGGCAAGACCATCGATCGCGCCTATTCGTTCAAGACCAAGCTCGACGGCACGCCGACGATCGGCACCTACGCCGGCGGCAAGCTGCTGGTGGCCGGCATGGGCGCGGCGGCGCGCAGCTACTACGCGCTGGACGTCACCAGCCCGAAGGGCCTGAACGAAACCCAGGCAGCTGCGCAGGTGAAGTGGACCTTCCCGTCGCCCTCGCAGGGCAGCTATGCACCCTACGTCGGCTACACCACCGGCCGGCCGCTGGTGGTCAAGACGCTGAACGACGGCTACGTCGCGCTGGTCACTTCCGGCTACGACAACGGCAACACCATCGGCGACGGCAAGGGCCGCATGTGGATGCTCAACGCGAGCACCGGCGCGGTGATCCGCGAGTTCGTCACCACCGCCGGTACCACGTCGGCCGAAGCCGGCCTGGCGCAGATCGCGGCCTATCGCAACGACGACGGCACCGCGCGCTACGTCTATGGCGGCGACCTGCTGGGCAACCTGTGGAAGTTCGACCTGAACACCGGCACCACGACCCTGCTGGCAGTGCTGAAGAACGCCGCCGGCAGCACGCAGCCGATCACCACGCGGCCGCAGCTGACCAAGATCAACAACACCCCGGTCGTGATGGTCGGCACCGGTCGCATGCTGGACATCACCGACTTCGGGAGCTCCAGCATCCAGTCGATCTACGCCATCATGGACGGCACCTACCTGTCCAACGCCCGCTCGGCGCTGACGCAGCTGCAGATCACCGCCGGCACGGTGGCGGCGACGGTGACGATGAACTGGGGCACCAGCCGCGGCTGGTACCTCGACCTGCCGGCCGGCCAGCAGGTGAACGTCGACCCGAAGTTCGTGCTCGGCTGGCTGCATGTCAATGCCAACACCGCCGGTGGCTCGAACTGCACGCAGTCGGCGAACAACTACCGCATCGGCGTGCTCAACGGATCGGGCGACACCACGCTGCTGTCGACCACCGCCAACGCCACGTCGCCGGTGGTGGTGCAGGCCAACGACAACCTGTACCGCTGGGTCCGGCTGAACGACGGCACGATCATCAACACGCCGATCAACGACACCACGCCGATCACGGCGCGCAAGAACGCCTGGCGCGAGATCGCGCGCTGACGAACAGATCGTCCCAGCCCCTGAAAGACGCGGCGCACCGGCCTTCGGGCTAGTGCGCCGCGTCGTCCTTGGCCAGCGCCAGCAGGTGCTGGTGGTCGTTCCAACCGATCAGCGTGAAGCCTTCCGGCGTGTGCAGCAGCCGGTTGATCGCGGCATTGCCCAGCTGCCAGGTGCGGCTGGCCTGCAGTTCGATGCGCGTGGCCGCCCGGTACAGGCAATCGAGCACGCCGCCGTGCGTGACCAGCGCGATCGTGCGCCCGGCATGCGCCAGCGCCAGCCGTTCGGCGGTGGCCACGCTGCGGGCATAGAAATCCCGCAGGCGCTCGCCGCCCGGCGGGCCGAACTCGGGGTCGCGCCGGCGCCAGCGCAGCGCGAGTTCCGGCGCCCGCTCATCGAGCTCCTGGAAGGTGCGGCCCTCCATCGTGCCAAAGCCGCGCTCGCGCAGGCCGGTGTCGAACAGCAGCGGCAGGCCCAGCGGTTCGGCCAGCGCGCGGGCGGTGTCGGCGGCGCGGCCCAGGTCGCTGCTGATCACGAGCTCGAGACCTTCGTCGCGCAGCGCCTCGGCCAGTTGTGCGGCCTGGGCGCGGCCCAGCGGATTCAGCGGAATGTCCAGCTGGCCCTGCAGGCGCGATTCGGCATTCCAGGCGGTCTCGCCATGCCGGATGGCAATGATGCGGGTGGCCTCGCTCAACCGCGCAACCTGCGGTTGAGCGTGTAGGTGCCCGAGTGGGTCGCGGTGCCGAGAACCCGCTCGGCCAGGGCCTGGCGCACGTCGGTGCCGGTGAAGACGCCCTCCACGGGCAGGCGCGGCACGTTCAGCGCGTACAGCGTGAACAGGTAGTGGTGCACCAGCGAATCGTTGAACGGTGGAAACGGGCCGTCATAGCCGAAATACTGCCCGGCCATCTCGGCGTTGCCGGCGAACCAGCCGGTGTAGTCGTTCAGGCCCTGGCGTGCGCCGTGCGGCGCCGCCGGGCCGGGCTTGCCGCGGGCGCTGAAGCCGCGGCTGAACTCGCCTTCGGCCAGGCCGCTCACATTGGGCGGCAGGTCCACCAGGACCCAGTGGAAGAAGTCCACCCGCGGCAGGTCGGCGGGCACCTCGCGGTCGGGCTGGTTCACATCGTCGCCGCGGCTCGGCACGTCGAAGTCGTGGCAGATCAGCACCAGCGATTGCGTGCCGGCCGGCAGGCCGCTCCAGGCCAGGTGAGGGCTCAGGTTGTCGGAGAAACCCACGCCATCGTCCGTCAACCTGCCGGCGGCAAAGCGCTCGGGAATCGGTTCGCCGTTGGCCCAGCTGTCGCTCCACAGTTTCATGGTTCTGCCCTTGTGCTCAAACACCCCAGACGATCGGCTGGTCCGCCGCTTGGGCGCGCCGCAGCATCTCGACCATCGGCCACAGGCGCTGGCGCAGCGTGACGCCGTCGGCCGGCTTCAGCGTCATGCCTTTGGCCGCGGCTTCGCGCTGCGCTTCGGCGCGCGCTGCTTCGTCCTGCTCGATCGCGCGCTCGATGCCGCCAATGGCCGCGGCCATCGTCGGCGGCTCGATGATGCCCTTTGCCTCGGGCTCGCGGCCGATGGCGCGCAGCATGGCATCGCCGTTCGGGCCCAGCATGATGAGGTCGCCGGCCGCCTTGCTCTTGAACTTGTAGATCATGATCGGTAGATGTAGGCACGCTGGAACGGATACACCGATTGTGCGCCTCGCATCGGCCCGTCCGCGACCACACCCGACGGCCGCGACGCCAGCACCTGATGGAGCGAGATCCACCCCTGCTCGAAGCTCATCGCGCAGCCGGCCAGGTACAGGCGGTAGGCGCGCACCACCTTCTCGGCGGTGATCTCGCGCGCGCGGCCCAGCTGCGATTCGAGCCCGTCTGACCAGGCCCAGAGCGTGCGGGCGTAGTGCGGCCGCAGGTTCTCGACATCGAGCGCCTCGAGCCGCGATTCGGCCAGGTCGCGCAGCACATGCGACAGGTGCAGCAACTCGCCGCCGGGGAAGATGTAGCGCTCGATGAAGTCGCCGATGCCCGCGCCCAGTTGCGTGTTGCGCGTACCGCCGGCGGTGATGCCGTGGTTCATCAACAGCCCGCCGGGCCTGAGCAGCCGGAACAGCTTGGCAAAGTAGGTCGGCAGCATCGCGGCGCCAACGTGCTCGAACATGCCGATCGAGGCGATCTTGTCCCAGGGCTGGTCCTCGGGCAGCGCGCGGTAGTCGAGCAACTCCATCTTCACGCGCCCGGACAGCCCGCGCTCGGCGATCAGCTGGTTGACATGGGCATGCTGGTTCCTCGACAGCGTGATGCCGGTGCCGCGCACGCCGTAGTGCTCGGCCGCCCACAGCAGCAGGCCACCCCAGCCGGCGCCGATGTCGAGGAAGCGCTCGCCCTCGCGCAGCATCAGCTTGCGGCAGATGTGGTCGAGCTTGGCCTCCTGGGCGCGCGCCAGCGTCATCGTCGGGTCGCTGTAGTAGGCGCATGAATAGACCCGCCGCGGGTCGAGCCACAGGGCGTAGAAGTCGTCCGACACGTCGTAGTGGAACTGCACCTGCCGCGCGTCGGTTTCGGCGCTGTGCTTGGCCAGCGACTTGCCGCGCCGCATCAGCCCGCGCCACCAGGCCCAGGGCCCGGCTTCGGTGCCGCGGGTGGGATCGTCGCCCATCAGGCCGGCCGCACTGGCCATCAGGTCGCGCATGCTGCCGTCGATCTCGATCCGGCCCTCGACATAGTCTTCGGCCAGCTTGCCGACCTGGCCCGCCGCCACATGGGCCAGCGAGCGCACGTCGTTGAGGGTGACGGTCAGGCGCGCCGTTTCGGCGCCGATGCGGCGGCCGCCGGGGAGCACCAGCGCGGCGGGCGTGTCGAGGGCAGTGAACTTGTCGCGGACGATGGCTTCGAGTGGCTGCATGGGACGCGCGAAGAGGATCCGCGGTCCATTCTGGGCAGAATCGCCACCCGCCGCAAGGCAGGGGAAAACCAATCCTCAGCGTGCGACCAGGCTCAGGTGCGGCTTGGCGCCGCCTCGCGGGCGGCCACGCACGCGCTCGTCGAAGCTCAGGGCGTCGAGCGCCGGGGCGTACAGGAATCCCTGGAACTGGTCGCAGCCGGCTTCCAGCAGGAAGGTGCGTTGCGGCTCGGTCTCGACGCCCTCGGCGATCACCTTCATGCCCAACGCGGTGGACATCTGGATGATCGCGCGCACGATGCCGGCGTCGCTCTCGTCCTGCGGCACGCCTTCGATGAAGCTGCGGTCGATCTTCAGCCGCTCGATCGGGAAGCGCTTGAGGTAGGCCAGGCTCGAGTAGCCGGTGCCGAAGTCGTCGATCGCCAGCCGTACACCCAGTTGCGACAGTTGCGACAGGCGCTGCAAGGCCTCGTCGGCGTCATGCACGAGGATCGACTCGGTCAGCTCCAGCTCGAGCAGGGCGCCAGGCAGTTCGTTGTCGCGCAGCACGGCGGCCACGCGGTCGATGAAGTCGGCCTGCTGGAACTGCAGCGCCGAGACGTTCACCGAGACCGGGATCACCAAACCTTCGGCGCGCCAGCGCGCGGCCTGGCGCACGGCCTGCGCCAGCACCCAGTCGCCGATCGCGACGATGAAGCCGGAGTCTTCTGCCACCGGGATGAACTCCGCGGGCGAGACTTCGCCCAGCTCGGGGTCGCGCCAGCGGATCAGCGCCTCCGCGCCCACCACGGCACCGCTGCGCAGGTCCAGCTGCGGCTGGTACTTGAGCCTGAACCGGTTCGAGGCCAGCGCCTGGCGCATCGCATGGTCCAGGCGCATGCGCTGCCGCAGGTCGGCGTCGTGGTGCGGCTGGTGGAAGCGGAAGCCCGCGCGCCCGCCCTGCTTGGCGCGCTGCATCGCGGTTTCGGCATGGCGCACCAGCTGGTCGGCGTCGTCGCCATCCACCGGGAACAGCGCCACGCCCACGGAACAGGTCATCGTGAACTGCAGGCCATCGACCGCGCAGGGTCGCGAGATGGCTTCGAGCACGCGGCGCGCGGCGGCTTCGGCGCCGCGGCTGTCGACACGCTGCACCAGCAGCGCGAACTGGTCGCCGCCGATGCGGGCCACCTGGTCGCCCTGGCGCAGGCAGGTCTTCAGCCGCTCGGCGGTGTCCAGCAGCACGCGGTCGCCGATCTCGTGGCCCAGGCTGTCGTTGATCTGCTTGAAGCGGTCGAGGTCCAGGATCAGCAGCGCCAGCGTGCCATTGCTGCGCCGCGCCTGGTGGATCGAATCGGCCAGCGCCTCGCCGATCTGGCGGCGGTTGAACAGGCCGGTGAGCCCGTCGGTCACCGTCAGCGCGGCGATGCGCTGGCTGGCCTGCTCGAGCTCGGTCTGGTCGCGGAAGGCCCAGACGCGCCCGGTCGGCCGCCCTTGCCAGCATTGCGGCTGCGTGACGCGCTCGATCACCTGGCCGGAGAGCAGGATCAGGCGTTCGTTGGCCTGGACCAGCGTGGCCTCCTGGATGGACGCCAGCCGCCGCTGGTAGGCCTCCGGATCGACGACGCTGCGGCGCATCCAGTCGTAGACCGCTTCATCGTTGCGCTGGGTCAGCAGCGCCTCGGGGATGCCCCAGATCTGCGCGAAGCGGCGGTTGAACGCGGTGATGCGGCCGGCCAGGTCGGTGACGAGGATGCCGTCGGCGGTGGACTCCAGCGTGGCCTGCAGCTCGGCCAGCAAGCCCTCGCGCTCGGCCTGCTGGCGCTGCTGCTCGGTGCGGTCCTGCAGCGTCACCAGGTAGTGGCTCGGCGGCTCGCCGGCGTCACCCAGGGGCTGGATGCGCCGGCTCACGTGCACCAGCCGGCCGCTGGCGCTGACCAGCGTGGTCTCGGAGTCCAGCCACGGGCGTTCACCCGGGCCAGCGGCTTGCAGCTGGTCCCAGAAGGCCTGGTCCTCCGGTGTCGCGATCAAACGTGGCGCCGGCATCGCGCACAGTTGCGCGGCCGTGCGCCCCAGCAGCTCGCAGGCCGCGGCATTGGCGGCGCAGACGCGCAAGTCCTGCGCCTCCACCAGCCAGGCAGCATCGCGCATCGCAGCCAGCAGCTGCGCCCAGGCGTCGAGCCGTGGTGCGGTGGAGTCCTGAAGGGTCACGCGGCCAGTTCCTCGGGCGCGGCAATCGCCGACATCACGGCGGGCTCGAAAAAGTACACCACCCGCTGCCGCGGGGACAGGTAGTTCTGCACGGCCACCGGCAATTGCGAGGGCTTCAGGCTGCGGCGGATGCCCAGGTCGGCCGTTTCCTCCAGGTTCAGCAGCAGGGCCTCTTCCACCGGCACGCTGGGCTCGCACACCAGCACGCGCGGCTTCAGCGGCCGCGAGGAGTTGACGCTGATCACCGTGGCATAGCGGTCGTCGGTCAGCTGCACCATCGAGCCCGGCGGGTACACGCCCATCATGCGGATGAAGGCGTTGAGCATCGTCGTGTCGAACTTGCTCTTGGCCTGCGCGAAGATCAGCGACAGCGCCTCGTGCGGCGTCAGCGCATGCGAGGGCACGGCCGGATTGCACAGGTTGTCGTAGCGGTTGACCAGCGCGACGATGCGCGCCAGGGCCGACATGCGCTCGGTGTTCAGCCGGTTCGGGAAGCCCGAGCCGTCGGCCATCTCGTGGTGCTGGGCCAGCACGGTCATCGCGGCCGGGCTCAGGTTCATGCGCTGGCCGTGGGCGACGCCATGCGCCACGTGCTCGCGGTACTGCGTGTTCTCGGCGGCGCTGAACTGGCCGTCGGGCAGGCGCAGGCGCTCGGGGATCTCGAGCTTGCCCACGTCGTGAAGCAGTGCGCCCACGCCCATGTCCAGCATCTCGCTTTCGGTGAAACCGAACACGCGGCCCATCAGCAGCGAGATCACGGCGACGTTCAGTGCATGGGCGCAGTTGCGATCGCCCGGGCTCTCGGCCAGCACGCGGATGCACAGCTCGCCGTCGATCATCATCTTGTCCAGCAGCGAGCGGGTCAGCCATTCGGTCGACTCGCGGGCGGCCAGCGGCATGCTCTGCACCTGCTCGGTGGCGGCCTTCCAGGCCTGGCCGGCCTCGGCATACTGCTGCGCACACACCTGCTCGGCTTCACGCTGGGCGGCCAGCGCGGCGCGCCGGCGTGCCGCGGCGGCGTCAGCCTCTTCGCTCGCGCTCGGGGCCTCGGCCTGTGCGAACTCGGCCTGCCTGGCCTCGGCTTCGTTCGCCCCAGGCATCGTCTGCCATTGGCCCGAAGGCGTCTCGGCCAGGCGGCTCTTGTCCGGGCTCCAGCGCACGCGCTTCAGACCCAGGCCACGGATCGTCGCGATCTGGTCCGGCGATGACACCAGGAAGCTCGACAACGCGAACGGATGCGCCCACCATCCCAGGTCAAGGTGCACGAACATGCCTACGCGCAAGTTGTCGATATCGATGGTCGCTGCCGCCATGGTCCTGTCCCTATCGGTGCAGACAGCCTGAGGACTGCCTGTGGAGAACTTCGGCAAGCCCGCACCGGAACTTGACCCTGGGCCTGTTTCAACGCCAAGTATTCGGCGACTTGGCTCTACAATGTTCGTCATAGGAACGTATGTTCTATATACGAACATTTCATCAACACCTCCGGACAGCTGTGATCAACAAGTTCCGCCCCAGCGCCGCGAACGCACTGGCCGATGTACCCGATGGCGCCACGGTGATGATCGGCGGCTTCGGCACCGCCGGTCTGCCCAACGAGCTGATCGACGCGCTGATCGCCCAGGGCGCGCGCGAACTCACCGTGATCAACAACAACGCCGGCAACGGCGACAGCGGCCTGGCCGCGCTGCTGGCCGCCGGGCGGGTGAGGAAGATCGTCTGCTCGTTCCCGCGCCAGGCCGACAGCCATCACTTCGACCGGCTGTACCGCGCGGGCAGGATCGAGCTCGAGCTGGTGCCGCAAGGCAACCTGGCCGAGCGCATCCGCGCCGCGGGTGCCGGCATCGGCGCCTTCTTCACGCCCACCGGCTACGGCACCCCGCTGGCCGAGGGCAAGGAAACCCGCGTCATCGGTGGCCGTGGCCAGGTGCTCGAGTACCCGATCCACGCCGATTACGCACTGATCCAGGCCGAGCGCGGCGACATCGTAGGTGAAGCGCGTGGCAGGTGCAGGCATACTCGGGCACGGAAGATTGATGTACGTTGCGTAGTTCGCACCGTTGTTGTAGTCGTCCGTGCAAGACGCCGCACCGATTGCGCGGATGCCGTGAAGCGGAACGCCCCCGCTTGTCAATCGTCACTACGCCGTCAATTCGTATCCGCGCAGCGCGCGTTTAAACTGCGCCGTGCTCTTAAAAACGATGCCTTGCATTCCAACGCGCTTGGCTGCGGCCACGTTTTCTTTGCGATCATCCACCATTAAAACTTCGTTGGGTTTGGCACGCAGTTTGGCAATCACGTAGCGATATCCCTTCGCATCGGGTTTGGCCAAGTGGATGCGGTTCGATAAAAACAACTGGCGGAAGGTTTTT
>CAZXLI010000134.1:0-16228 GCA_964641795.1 uncultured Bordetella sp.
CGCGGTCACAAGCAAAGATTTCAACATCACATCCCTTTAATTTGTATTGGAAAGCCTCAACCCGGAGCCTGTCCTAACACACAACTCCGGACATGCTCCATGGTTCGCCCGGGCCGGGGCCCATTAAGGCCCGCGTGCGTGCTCTTTCGGAAACACTTCCAGGAGTGCACTTTATGCCGATGTCCCGCGTGTTCCGGCCTGTCGGAGTGCCGTCTCGCCGCCTTGATGCGGCGCGAAGGGGCTGTGCGGAGAGAACGACGGCCAGACCGTGCGCGTGCTGAGCATCGGCTCGAGCAAGGAGCTGTGCGGCGGCACGCATGTGCAGCGCACCGGCGACATCGGGCTGTTCAAGATCGTCGCCGAAGGCGGCGTGGCCGCCGGCATCCGCCGTGTCGAGGCGGTGACCGGCGACAACGCGCTGGCCTACCTGCAGGCGCGAGAATCCACCGTCGGTGGCGTGGCCGGCGCGCTGAAGGTCACGCCGGCGGAGGTGCAGGCGCGCGTCGGCAGCGTGCTCGAACAGGTGCGGGCGCTCGAGAAGGAAATCGCCGCGCTGAAGGGCAAGCTGGCCTCGGCCCAGGGCGACGAGCTGCTGGCCCAGGCGGTGGACGTCAAGGGCATCAAGGTGCTGGCGGCCACGCTGGCCGGTGCCGATGCCAAGACGCTGCGCGACACGATGGACAAGCTGAAGGACAAGCTGAAGACCGCCGCCATCGTGCTGGCCGCGGTCGACGGCGACAAGGTGCAGCTGGCCGCCGGCGTCACCGCCGACAGCACGGGCAAGGTCAAGGCTGGCGAGCTGGTGCACTTCGTCGCGCAGCAGGTCGGCGGCCAGGGCGGCGGCAAGCCCGACCTGGCGATGGCCGGCGGCAGCAATGCCGCACAGCTGCCGCAGGCGCTGGCCTCGGTGCAGGCCTGGGTGGCCGAGCGCCTCTGATCCTATGACGCAAAGTGCGCGGCCACCGATCACCGTGCGCCGGGCGACGCTGGCCGATGCCGCCGCGATGGCGCGCACGATGGGCGACCCGCTGGTGCTGCCGCAGCTGATGCAGGTGCCGTTCCACAGTGAGGAGATGTGGCGCGCCAAGCTCGGCGACATGCTGGCGCCTGGCAAGCCCGACCTGCTGCTGGTGGCCGAACGGCCCGATGCCGAGGGCCGGCCGGAGGTGGTCGGCAACGCCGGGCTGCACCCGGCCGGTGTGATGGTGCGGCGCCGGCACGTGATGTCGCTCGGCATCGCCGTGTGGTCCGGTGCGCAGGGGCAGGGCGTGGGCAGCGCGCTGATGGGCGCGTTGTGCGACTGGGCCGACAACTGGGGCCAGGTCCTGCGGCTGGAGCTCTCGGTCTACGCAGACAACGCACGCGCGATCGCGCTGTACCGCCGGTTCGGCTTCGTGCAGGAGGGCTACCACCGCGGCTTCGCGCTGCGCGATGGCCGCTATGCGGATACGGTGTCGATGGCGCGCTTCCATCCGGCGCCGCCGAAGATCGAGCTGCCGGCGGCGTCAGCCTGACGGGTCAGGCCGCGAGCCCGCACAGGCCGTAGAGGCGATCGGCGTCCAGCAAGGTCAGCATCGGCCCATTGCTGCGCACCAGTCGGTCGCCGGTGGCGCTGCTGCCGAGCCCGGCCAGGCTCAGCGGTTGCAGGTCGCTGTCGGCGGCCTGGAACACCTGGCCGAGTTCCTGGACCCGCAGGGCAAGCTGCCTGCCGCCGGCGGTGTTGACGACGATCACCGGTGCATCGGCCGGCGCCGGTGCGCCGCCGCGCAGGGCGCTGAGGTCGATCGTCATGATCATGCGGCCACCAAACGGCAGCATGCCCAGCACATGCGGCGGCACGCCGGGCAGTGCCGCGACGCGCGGGTGCTCGAGCGCGGTGTGCACCTGCGCCACCGGCAGTCCCAGCCATTGGTTGTTCGCGACGAAGGCGGCAATCTCCAGCGCCGCATCGTTGCTGGCCTGGCGCGGTGCCGGCGGCGGCGCGAAGGCGGGTAGCGCGCTGCCGGCTTGCTCGAGGCGCCGGCCCAGCCGCATCAGCACCAGCGCGGCCACGTCCTCGTCGGGACGCTGGGGCATGCCGTGGTATTCCCGGTAGCCGCCGGCCATGCTGAAGGCCGCGGCATGCGCCACGCCGTCGATGTCGATCACCGTGCAGTGGGCCTCGCCGCGCGACAGCGTGGTCGGCGACAGCGGTGCCTGGCTGCCCACCGGCCAGCGTGCATCGCTGCTGGCCACCACCTGGCCGCTGCGGGTGACGAACAGGGCGCTGCTGCCGGGCAGGGCCTTGCCGTCGGTGCCGGTGGGCAAGGCGTCGCGCAGCATCGCGGCGAACTGCGGCTCGCCGTCGAACACGATCGCAATGCCACCGAGCGCGGCGCCGCTGCCTTCGGGCAAGAGCGCGGCGGTGTAGACGTAGGTGGGCCGCTCGCCGTACAGCGGGCTCGGGCCGTGGCGCGACATCACGAAGGCCTGGCCCTCGCGCAGGCCCAGCGTCGGCGCCAGCCAGTCGGCCTGCAGCGTGCGGCCGACCCAGTCCTGCGCGGCGGGCTGCGACACCGCCAGCACCTGGCCCTGTGCATCGAAGAGCACCAGCAGCGCATACACCGTGTACAGCCGGTTGATGGCCTGCAGCACCGCGCTGGCGCGGCCGGCGTCGCGCTGCTCGGGCGGCAGCGTCAGGAGCGCGCGCAACTCGCCGTTCAGTGCCCACCAGCGGCAGTCGTTGGCGCGTTCGTACAGGTTGCGGTCCATGATGTCCACCGCCAGCCGGGCGCGCGCCTGCGCGGTGTCGAACACCGTGCCGAGCGCCGAGCGGTGCAGGTTGCCGGTGGCCTGCGCAAACAGCGCGCGGATCTGCTCGCCGGTGTGGCCCACCTCGCGCAGCAGCGTGCCGGCGAAGTCGCCGCCGACGCCGGAGGCCGCCGGCCGCAGCCGGCCGTTCCACAGCACGCGCGAGAGGTCGCGCTGGATCCGTGCGGCCTGCCGCGGGATGCGGTGCAGTTCCTCGTCGAACAGCTCGTGCGTGTCGAGCGCGCCGACCAGCCCGTCGACCGCCTGGTCCTGCGCCGTCGCGCCGGCATCCTGTTCGTGCTCGAAGGCCAGGTCGATCGGCACCAGCACGCAGCCGCTCCAGCCCGGACCGCGATAGCCTTCATAGGGCGTGGCCGTTGTCAGCACGCACAGGTAGTCGCGGCCTGCGAAGCGCAGGCGCTGGTGGCTCGCCTCGGGGGTCGTTCCGCCCAGCCCGGTGGGCAGCGCCGCACCCAGCGGCAGCTGCCAGGGATCCGAGCTGGCCACCACCTGCCGTTGCCCATCGACCAACGCGATCACCGCGCGGCCGCTGCCATCCCGCAGTTGCCGGAAGATGCCTTGCATCTCGTCGGCAAACCGGAACGACAAGGCCAGCACGCCGCAGACGCGGCCTTCGCTGCGAATGGACTGGGCGTACAGCAGCGCGCTGCGGCCGGCCATCAGCGACGAAGGACCAAAGCGCTCGACATAGCCTGTGGCCTGCGCCGCCTGGGCGACCCAGGGCTCCTGGCAGTCAGGCTCGGCGACGGCGGTGTCGAGCCGCGCCAGCACCCGGCCCTGCGGGTCGAGCACGATCACGTCGTCATAGACCGAATACTTGGCCACGTAGTCGCGAAAGCGCGCCTGCATGGCCTCGCGGCTGGGTCGCTTTTCGGCAGCGGGGTCGCAGAAGCTGACCAGTTCGCTGTCGGCGGAGAGAAAGCCGACATCGGCGGTGCGTTCGAAGAGATTGCGCACCAGGATGTCGATCGCCACCTGGGCCTGGCCGCGCATCTGCTGAAGCTGCTTGGCGAGCAGGCTGCGCGCCAGGCTGTCGAGCAGTGTCTCGGTGAGCGATTGGAACTCGCGCCGCGTGCTGCCGATGTCCGGCACCGTGCCGCTCATCTGGCCCAGCATCGACAGGCTGTCCCACAGCGTTTGCAAGCGCAGCATCGCCTCACGGTACTCGTCGACCACCGGCATGCGGCTGACGAGCGGGGCGACGGCGGCGGAGAACGGAATGCCACGGCGGATGGTCTTGGCGTTCAAGGCAAGCCTCTGGTTGATCGCAGGGGGTCCCGTGGAGTCGGGGCTTGGCGCACGGTAGGAGCCCTGGGTGGCACCGAAAGCCCGAAAAGAAGGCCCATGACAGCGCAGTCCTGGGTGCGGTGCAGCAAAGCATCGCCTTGGTGCGTTGTTGCGCTGACGTGGTGCGATCCGGCCTGCGGCATGAGACGCGCGAGGCCCGGCGACAATGCGCGAAAGCAACGACGGACCGCCTCATGACCCTACCCGTGCAGCACAACTCCGAGGAAGAGATCGAACGCATCGAGCAGCTGTGCGAGCGCCTGGCCGGCTTTGGCGTCGATGTGTCGGTGGAGTGGGTCGATGGCTTCATGACCGCGCTGCTGGCGGGCCGTCGAACGCTGGTGCCGAGTGAATGGCTGCCGGCGATGTTCGGCGATGCCTTCGACAGGGCGTTCTCGGACCCGGCCGATGTCCAGCAGGCGCTGCAGACCCTGTTGGCCCGCTGGAACGTGCTGGCGCGCCAGCTCGATCCCGAGGCGCTGCTGGACGAACCGGACACCTTGCGCATCGCGCCCTTGATGATCCAGTACGACGACGCGATACGGCGCGAGGTGGTCGAGGCCGGCCACATGAACGCCGAGGAGGCCGAGCAGTTGCTGCAGACCGGCGCGCTGTGGGCCGAGGGCTTCCGCGCTGCCACCGAGGCCTTCTCGGCCGACTGGCCGCAGCCCGACGACAGCGAGGAAGGCCGCTGGTACGACGACTGCCTGATGCGCGTGATGGCGCTGATGCTGCCGCCCGAGGACCTGAAGGCCTACGCCCTGGAGTCCTACCCCGACGGCGCGCCGAGCCGCGAGGACCTGATCGACGATGCCTGCTTCGGCGTGCAGGACCTGCGCGTGTACTGGCTCGATCATGCCGCCAAGCCCGCGCAGCGGCGGGTGGACGCGACGCCCGGCCGCAATGACCCGTGCCCTTGCGGCAGCGGCAAGAAGTACAAGAAGTGCCACGGGGCGTGATGGCCCACCCCCGAAGCGCCTGCGGCGGCCCGGCGCCGCCGGTTCCGCGGCGTTCGCCTGGTGGCACCGCGGTAGCGGTCGACTCGAGCGTATGGGCGGTCGGTTCCGGTGCATGGATGGTGGCGGCTCGGGCGGAGAATTCGCGCCATTCATCACCTGAGCCCAAGCCTTCATGAAGATCGGATACGCGTTCAACGAACTGCTGGCCGTGCTGCTGCTGGCCAGCGGCTCCCTGAGCCTGGCTTGGCTGCTGCTGCGCCGCGGCCGCGTGCACAAGCCCTGGTGGGTGCACTGGGGCGCGGACTTCTTCACCGTGATCGCGCTGGTGTTCACCTGCCGTGTCGCGCTGGCCGACTGGCAGCGGGTGCCCAGCGCGTCGATGGAGCCGACGCTGCGTGTCGGCGACATGCTGCTGATCAACCACCTGGCCTACGGCCCGCGCGTGCCGTTCACGAACACCGCGATCCCGCTGGGCACGCCGCAGCGCGGCGACATCGCGGTGTTCCGCTACCCGCCGGACGTGTCGCAGTTCTACGTCAAGCGCATCGTCGGGCTGGCCGGCGACACCGTGCAGTTCCGCGACGGCGTGCTGGCCGTGAACGGCCAGCCGCTGCAGGCCGAAGACCTGGGCTGGGGCAGCCATCCCGCCGATTCCGGCCAGCGCCTGCTGCGCGAGACGCTGGCGGGCAAGCCGCACGAGATGAAGCTGAATCCCTTCGTGATGGGCCGGCTGCCGTTGCAGGCGATCGGCGAACCTGACTGCCAAAGTGAGCGTCCGGCGGCCTGGACCTGCACCGTGCCGGCGGGCCATCTGCTGGCGATCGGCGACAACCGCGACAACTCGGCCGATTCGCGCGCCTGGGGCTTCGTGCCCGAGCGCGAGATCTACGGCCGCGTCGACCGCGTGCTGTTCAACTACCTCGAGTTCGACCGCTTCTGGCATAAACCCCAGTGAGCGAGGGCCCGGCTGGCCGCGCGGGTCGATCGCGCTGCGCTACATTGCGCGCCATGTCGACACTCCCCTCCCTGGCCGGCCGCCACATCGTGCTGGGCCTGTCCGGCGGCATCGCCTGCTACAAGTCCGCCGAGCTGGTGCGCGAGCTGGGCCGCGCGGGCGCCACCGTGCAGGTGGTGATGACCGAGGCCGCGCAGGCCTTCATCACGCCGGTGACGATGCAGGCGCTGTCGGGCCGTCCGGTCGCCACCAGCCAGTGGGACGCGCGCGAACCGAACAACATGGCGCACATCAACCTCTCGCGCGAGGCCGATGCCATCCTGGTGGCGCCGGCCTCGGCCGACTTCATCGCCAAGCTGGCGCAGGGCCGCGCCGATGAACTGCTGTCGCTGCTGTGCCTGGCGCGGCCGATCGAGCGCTGCCCGCTGCTGCTGGCGCCGGCGATGAACCGCGAGATGTGGGCCCACCCGGCCATGCAGCGCAACGCCGCGCAAGTGGTGGCCGATGGCGCCACCCTGTTCGGCCCCGATGCCGGCGACCAGGCTTGCGGCGAGATCGGCGACGGGCGCATGCTCGAAGCTGCCGACCTGTGCGACGAGGTGATCGCCTTCTTCCAGCCCAAGCTGCTGGCCGGCCGCAAGGTGCTGATCACCGCCGGCCCGACCTTCGAGGCCATCGATCCGGTGCGCGGCATCACCAACCTCTCCAGCGGCAAGATGGGCTTCGCGATCGCGCGGGCTGCGCAGGAGGCCGGCGCCGAAGTGACGCTGGTGGCCGGCCCGGTGCACCTGCCGACACCGCGCCATGTGCGGCGCATCGACGTGAAGAGCGCGCAGCAGATGCACGATGCGGTGCTGCCGCTGGCGGCCTCGCAACAGGTCTTCGTCGCCACCGCCGCGGTGGCCGACTGGCGGCCGGCCAGCCTGGCCGAGCACAAGATCAAGAAGGAGGCCGGCCGCAGCGTGCCGGCCTTCGAGCTCACCGAGAACCCGGACATCCTGGCCGCGGTGGCCCGGCTGCCGCAGCGCCCCTATTGCGTGGGATTCGCCGCCGAGAGCGGCGACCTGGTCCGGCATGCGCGCGAGAAGCGCATCCGCAAGAACGTGCCGCTGCTGGTGGGTAACCTCGGGCCGGCCACCTTCGGCCGCGACGACAACACTTTGCTGCTGGTGGACGAGCAAGGCGAACGCGAGATCGCCACCGCCGACAAGCTGAGCCTGGCCCGCACGCTGGTGCGCGAGATTGCCGAACGACTGAAGCCATGACGACGATTGACGTGAAGGTGCTCGATGCCCGCATGGCCGAGCAATTGCCGAGTTATGCCACACCGGGCAGCGCGGGGCTGGACCTGCGCGCCTGCCTCGATGCGCCGCTGGTGCTGGCGCCGGGCCAGTCGGCGCTGATCCCGACCGGCCTGTCCATCCATATCGGCGACCCCGGCCTGGCCGCGATGATCCTGCCGCGCTCGGGCCTGGGTCACAAGCACGGCATCGTGCTGGGCAACCTGGTCGGCCTGATCGACAGCGACTACCAAGGCCCGCTGATGGTGAGCTGTTGGAACCGCGGCAGCGCGAGCTTCACGGTGCAGCCGATGGAGCGCATTGCGCAGATGGTCATCGTGCCGGTGGTGCAGGCGGCCTTCCGGCGCGTCGACGATTTCGAGGCGTCGGCGCGCGGCGAAGGCGGCTTCGGCTCGACCGGCAAGGCCTGAGCGATCGCGCCGATCCGGGTCTCCCGGTCGGGGCGCTGGTCGTCAGTGAAGTTGTTGTGACGTGGGCGCCGTCGACAGCACGCTGACCACGCCATCGGCCACCGAGCCGGCCTCGCGCTCTTCGTCGGTGGCTTCGCGCACCGCGATCACCTTCACCTGCAACTGCAGCGCGACGCCGGCCAGCGGGTGGTTGCCGTCCAGCACCACGTGCGTGGGGTAGATCTCGGTGACGGTGTAGATCACGTCCGGCGGCATGCCGGTGGTTTGCGCGCCTTCGGGCAGGCCGTCGAACTGCATGCCTTCTTCCAGCCCCTGCGGGAACAGCGCGCGGTCTTCGAAGCACACCAGTTCGGCGTGGTAGTCGCCGAAGGCGTGTTCGGGCTCGAGGTGGAGATGGGTCTCGAAGCCGGCCTCCTGGCCGGCCAGCGCTTCTTCCAGCTTGGGCAGCAGGTCGTCCCCGCCGTAGAAGAATTCCAGCGGTTCGGTCAGTTCGTCGATGGGCTCGCCCTGGCCATCGGCCAGCGTCCAGGTGAGGCTCACGACGCAGGGGTCGGTGATCAGCATCAGGGCATGATCGCACATCGGGCGGCGACAATGCCGTGCATGGATGTTGACGCTCCGCTCGATCTGTTAGGGGGCCTGTCGCCGGCCCGATTCATGCGCCGGCATTGGCAAAAGAAGCCGCTGCTGGTGCGCGGCGCCTGGCCCGGCGTGCAGCCGCCGCTGGCGCGGGGTGAGCTGTTCGCGCTGGCGGGGCAGGAGGGCGTTGAATCGCGCCTGCTGACGCGATTCGGTGGCAGCTGGCGGCTGCGCCACGGCCCCTTCGCGCGGCGCGCGATGCCGGCCACCACGCGGCCGGACTGGACGCTGCTGGTCCAGGGCCTGGACCTGCACGTGCCGGCGGCCAGCGCCATGCTGTCGCGCTTCCGATTCGTGCCCGAGGCGCGGCTGGACGACCTGATGATCTCGTATGCCACACCCGGCGGCGGTGTCGGTCCGCACTACGACTCGTACGACGTGTTCCTGCTGCAGGTGCATGGCCGTCGCCGCTGGCGTTACGGGCGCCTGACCGACCGCTCGCTGGTCGAAGGTCTGCCGGTCAAGATCCTGCAGCGCTTCGAGCCGAGCGAAGACGCTGTCCTCGAACCGGGCGACATGCTCTATCTGCCACCTTTGTGGGGTCACGACGGTGCGGCCGAGGACGAGTGCATGACCTGCTCCATCGGCTTTCGTGCCGCGACCGCGACGGAGCTGGCGCAGCAGCTGCTGCCGCGCCTGGCCGAGGACCTCGAGCCCGCGGACCACCGGTCCGGCCATCGCGAGCCGATCTACCGCGACGCGCAACAGCCAGCCACCGCCACGCCGGGCGCGATGCCGGCGAGCCTGCGCGCCTACGCACAGCAGGTGCTGCAGCGCGTGCTGGGCGACCCGCTTGCCCTGGACCGCGCCTTGGGCGGGGTGCTCAGCGAGCCCAAGTCGCAGGTGTGGTTCGATGCCGGCGCGCCTTTGCCGCCAGTGCCAGAAGGGCTGGTGCTGGACCGGCGCAGCCGCATGCTCTACGACGAGCGGCATGTCTTCATCAATGGCGAGGCCTTCGTCGCCAGTGGACGCGACGCGCGGTTGATGCGCCGCCTGGCCGACCATCGCAGCCTGCCGGGCACTGCCTGGCCCCAGTTGAGCGAGGGGGCCCGGGCGCTGCTCGACGAGTGGGCCCGGGCCGGCTGGCTGCATGCCAAGGAGGGCGAAGATGAGTGAATCGGCAAGTGGCCTGATCGACGGCCGCAATGAACTGATGGCCGCCTGGCGCGACCTGTTGCTGGAGGGGGCCGCACGCGGTGCGCGCGAGCTGGTCTGTGTCGATGCCGACTTCGACGGCTGGCCGCTCGACGATCCGGCCCTGATCGATGCACTGGGGCGCTGGGCCCGGCCGGCTGGCCGTGTCTTTCGCATGATAGCGATCGACTTTGCACCGGTGGCCCGCTGGCATCCTCGCTTCGCCGCCTGGCGGCGGGACTGGGGGCATCGCTTCGAAGCCTGGCGTCCGAGCGAGGGTGATCGGGTCGAATTGCCTTCGTTGCTGCTGGCCGGTGCACGGGCGGTGGAGGTGCTCGATCGCGAACGCTGGCGTGCTCGCCACGTGAGGGCGCCGGCAGACTTGCGGGCTTTACTTGAACAATGTGAGGCTATTGCGCAACGTTGCGAGCCTGCATGGCCTTCCACCACATTGGGTCTGTAGGGAACACCCCTAATTAGCTTGCTATAATCCCCGGCTGGGCTTGAAAAGGCTCGAGCTTTTCAAGCCTGGTTTTCGACCGAGTCTGCCGCGCAAGATCGTCACGGTCCGCGCGAGATTCAATTACCGGTAATTCGTCGACACTTTTCACTGAGGACACAAATGAACAAGTCGCTCCTGTTGGCTTCCCTGGTTGCTGCCGTTGCGCTCGCCGCCTGCGGCAAGAAGGAAGAGCCGGCTGCTCCGCCGCCCGCTCCGGCCGCCGCTCCGGCCCCGGCTCCCGCACCGGCCCCGGCTGCCTCGGCTGCTGACGCTGCTTCGGCGCCTGCTGCTGACGCTGCCGCCGCTGCCGCCGCATCGGCCGCTGCCAGCAAGTAATCAGGCTGCGCACAGCGACAAGAAAAGCCGCCCACTCGGGCGGCTTTTTTGTGCCTGCTGTGAACCGGTGGACCGGTCCACAGCACGCGTTGAGGGGTGCTACTTCAATTCGTCGACCAGCCGCGTCACGATGGCGTTGGCATGTTCGCCCTTGTCGGCGGTGCCCTTGCTGTCGAGCACCACGACAGTGGTCTTGTCGCCCACGGCCTTCACCTGCAGGCGGTAGCGCTGCACCGAGGCCTGCGACTTGTCCGTGCCGAAGAGCTTCGAGAAGAAGCCCGGCTCGTCCTTGCCGGCAAGCTTGGGATCGGCATAACGCACGTAGTACAGGCCGGCGCTGCGATCCCGGTCTTCGACCGTGAAGCCTCCGCGGTCCAATGCCAGCCCGATGCGGCGCCACGCGCGGTCGAAGGCCTCGTCCACCTGCATGGCTGAGCCGGCCTGGTCGGCCAGCAGGCGCGCACGTGCTGGTGCTGCAGGGCCAGCGGCCGGCCCGGCAGGCTTGAGCACGCTGCGGGCGACATCTTCCTTCGCGCCCAGGCGCAGCATCAGCCGCGACAGCATCTCCGCCTCGAGCTGCGGATCCGATGGGCGGGGCTGCCAGGCGGTGCTGTCGCCCCCGCGGTCGCCTGTGACGACTTCGGTCAGTCCGCGATGGGTGATGAAGATCTCGCTGCCGGTCCCGCTGCGATCGATGCGTGTGCGGAAGCGGTCGCGCTCGCTGGTCGAGAAAAGGCTGTCGAAAACTTTACCCAGCAGGTTGCGCACCGCGTCCTGCGGCAGGCGGGCGCGGTTCTCGGCCCAGTCGGTTTCCATCATGCCGATCTCGGCGTTGTCCAGCGTCAGCGTAAAGCCGCGCTCGATCCAGAAGCTGCGGATCTGCGAGTAGATCTGCTCCGGTGGCAAGGTGCTGACCAGCCAGCGCTGGTTGCCCTGACGCTCGATGCGGAAGTCCCCCGCCTGGTTCACCGCCACGGTGGGCACCGCCGCGGCCGGCTTGCCGCCACCTTGCTGCATGGCCGTGGCGCTGATGACACCCGATTGCGGCTGGTATCGCGTGTCGCGTGCCAGTTGGGTCAGGTCGGGCGGCACCTCGAGCGGCGCCGTCTTGACCGCCTGCGAGCGGTAGTCGACCTTGTCATCGGAGATCGCGTTCTCGAGCGAGGAACAGCCGGCCAGCAGGGCGGCCAGGGCCAGCGCGGCCGCGCGGGTCGGGGTGACGACAAACACACGATTCACAGTGCGGATCTCCAGAACAGGCCTTGGGCCCGGATGGCCACGCAACAGGGCCAGACGAAACGGAAACGGCGAGCGCAGCGGCGCGCGGGGCCCGATTACAGCAGATCGGCTTCGCGCAGCGCGCGTTCGACCAGCGCCTGGCCGGCATCGGTGAGCGGCACGATGGGCAACCGCACGTCGGCCCGGCACAGACCCAGGCGCGACATCGCCCACTTGGTAGGCGCCGGGCTCGGCTCGCAGAACAACTGCTTGTGCAGCGACAGCAGACGCAGGTGGATCTCGCGGGCGCGTTGCACCTGGCCATCGATCGCCGCGACGCACAGCTCGTGCATCAGCCGCGGCGCGACGTTGGCGGTGACGCTGACGTTGCCGTGGCCGCCCAGCAGCATCAGTGCGACGGCAGTGCCATCGTCGCCGGAGTAGATCGAGAAGCCCTTGGGCGCGTGCTTGATCAGCCAGGCCGCGCGCTCGATGTTGCCGGTGGCTTCCTTGATGCCGACGATGCCGGGCACCTGCGCCAGTCGCAGCGTGGTCTCGGGCAGCATGTCCGCCACGGTGCGGCCGGGCACGTTGTACAGCACCACCGGCAGATCCACCGCTTCGGCAATGGCCTTGAAGTGCTGGTAGATGCCTTCCTGCGAGGGCTTGTTGTAGTAGGGCACGACCTGCAGCGTGCAGTCGGCGCCGACGGACTTGGAGAAGCGCGTGAGCTCGATCGCCTCGCGCGTGGAGTTGGCCCCGGCCCCGGCCATGATGGGCACGCGGCCCGCGGCATGCTCGACCGAGACGCGGATGATCTCGCAATGCTCCTGCACCGAGACGGTGGGCGACTCGCCGGTGGTGCCGACGACGCCGATGCAATCGGTGCCCTGGCTGATGTGCCAGTCGATCAGGCGACGCAGGCCGTCGTAGTCGACGCTGCCGTCTTCGTTCATCGGCGTGACCAGCGCGACGATGCTGCCAACAATGGGTTTCATGCGGATTCCTTGCGAACCGGCGATTTTAGCCGGGCCGCCGCGGCTCATCGGCCTGCGAGCGGCACGCGCAGCGGCAAGGGCGCCGACGGGTCCGGCTGCAGCGCGGCAATGCGCTGCACGAAGCGCGGCGGCCCGTCGAGAAAGCCGTCCTCGTAGCCCGCGATGCGCAGGCCGGCGCAGCGCTCGAGCAGTTCGCCCGGCGCGAGCAGGAAGTCCGGCCGCGACGGTTTGCCGACGGTCTCGTTGCCCTGCGCGAAGGTCTCGTAGACCAGCAGGCCGCCGGGCGCAAGCGACGCCCTCAGGGCCGGCCACAGCGGCCGCCACAGGTAGTTCGTCACCAGCACCAGGTCGAAGCGGCGAGCCGGCAAGGGCCACGGGCCAGACTCGATGTCGGCCACCAGCACCTCGGCGAGCTTGTGCAGCGCCTGGACCGCCGCGGCATCGCGGTCCACGGCTGTCACCCGCAGCCCTTGCTCGGCCAGCCAGCGAACATGGCGTCCGCTGCCGCAGGCCAGGTCGAGCGCGCTCATACCGGGCCGCAGCAAAGGCGCCCAGCGCAGCAGCCAGGGCGAAGGCTGAAGGTCTGCGTGCATCGGCATCAGAAGCAGGCCCAGACCCGGTTGGCCAGGTCGACCACGAGGTGCGGATTGAAATACCAGGCGAACACCGCCGCCAACACCATCAGCGCGACGGCATGCCAGAGCAGGCGGCGGACGGTCATGCGGCGCTCACGCCAGCGCAGGCCGCGGCGCACGCGGAATCGCGCCTTCTCGAACCGGCAGGTTGATCAGCGCGGCGAACACGCCCAGCGCCACCGCGATCCACCACACCACGGTGTAGCCGCCGGTCAGGTCATACAGCCGCCCGCCCAGCCACACCCCCAGGAACGACCCGACCTGGTGACTCAGGAAAACGAACCCGCCCAGCATCGACATGTACTGCACGCCGAAGATCTGTGCGACCACCGCGTTGGTGGGCGGCACGGTCGACAGCCACAGCATGCCCATCACCGCTGAGAACATGTAGACGCTGGCCGGCGACAACGGTGCCAGCAGGAACAACAGGATTGCGACCGCGCGCAGCGCATAGATGCTGGCGAGGATGTGGCGCTTCTGCAAGCGCTGGCCCAGCACGCCGGCGGCATAGGTACCGAACACGTTGAACAGGCCGATCAGCGCCAGTGCGGTGGTGGCGACCTCGGGCCCCAGGCCCTTGTCCTTCAGGTAGCTCGGCATGTGCACGCCGATGAACACCACCTGGAAGCCGCAGACAAAGTAGCCGGCCATCAGCAACTGGAAACTGCGGTAGCCGAAGGCTTCGCGCAGCGCCTGGCCGATGCTTTGCTGATGGTGGCCACTGGCGGCCGGCGTCGTCGATTCGCGCAAGCCCACCGCCAGCGGCAGGATCGCCAGGGCCGCACAGCCCAGCACGAACAGGGCCTGCTGCCAGCCCCAGTGCGCGATCAGCCAACTTTCCACCGGCACCATCAGGAACTGGCCGAAGGAGCCGGCGGCGGCTGTGATGCCCATCGCCCACGAGCGCTTCTCGGGTGATACGTTGCGGCCGATCACGCCATAGACGACCGCATACGTGGTACCCGACTGCGCAATGCCCACCAGCAGTCCGGCGCTGCCCATGAAGCCCAGGCTGCTGGTCGACAGCGCCATCAACACCAGCCCGACCGCATAGAAGAGGCCGCCGACCAGCAACACCCGGAACGCGCCGAAGCGATCGGCCACCATGCCGGCCAGCGGGCCGGAGAGGCCCCAGGCCAGGTTCTGGATCGCGATGGCCAGCGCAAAGGTCTCGCGTGTCCAGCCGCGGTCCATCGTGATCGGGCCCAGCCACAGGCCGAAGCCATGGCGGATGCCCATCGACAGCGTGACGATCGCTGCTCCGCAGAGCAGCACCTGGCTCATCGTCAGCGGAACCCTCGTTGGCGTGGTGTTCTGGCTTGTCATCGGTTCGACTGTAGCCAAGCCCGATCGGCCGGATGGGGTCAGGGGGCATCTCCAGGAGGCTGTCGGGCTTTGGGTTGGGCCCGCGTTGGGCCGGCAAGGGGCTCAGGCTAGGCGTGGCGCGCTGCCCGGGCTGGGCGCCCGGGCAAGCGGCGCAACAACGCCTGCGCCCCTTGCTGGTCCAACCCGGAGGGCCGGGGCGATTCGGGATGCCAGGCGGTGTTGCCCGCTCGTTGTGTGGCCCGGCCACACGGCCTCGCGGGCGCCTATCCTGGCATCCCGACTCGCTCCGGCGCGGGCCCAATCCAAAGCCCGACAGCCTCCTAGAATCCGCCGCCATGGCAACCACCAACAAGTCAGCGGCGGGCAGCTACGGCGAAGCCTCGATACGTGTTCTCAAGGGCCTGGAGCCGGTCAAGCAGCGGCCCGGCATGTACACCCGCACCGACAACCCGCTGCATGTGATCCAGGAAGTGATCGACAACGCAGCCGACGAGGCGCTGGCCGGCTTCGGCAAGCGCATTGCGGTCACCGTGCACACCGATGGCTCCGTCACCGTGGATGACGATGGCCGCGGCATTCCCTTCGGCCTGCACCCGGAAGAACGGGTGCCGGTGGTCGAGATCGTCTTCACCCGGCTGCATGCCGGCGGCAAGTTCGACAAGGGCGCGGGTGGCGCCTACAGCTTTTCCGGCGGCCTGCACGGCGTGGGCGTCAGCGTCACCAATGCGCTGGCCAAACGGCTGCAGGTGACGGTGTGGCGCGAAGGCCAGTCGGCCGCGCTGGCGTTCTCGGGGGGCGACGTGATCGAGGCGCTGGCCGTGCGCAAGGCCGCTGCGGGCGAACGCAAGCAGGGCACCAGCGTGCGCGTGTGGCCCGACCCGAAGTACTTCGAAAGCACCGAGCTGCCGCGTCACGAGCTGGCGCATCTGCTGCGCAGCAAGGCGGTGCTGATGCCGGGCGTGACCGTCTCGCTGACCTACGAGAAGACTGGTGAGGCGCAGACCTGGCTCTACAAGGGCGGACTGCGCGACTACCTGATGCAGGGCCTGGCCGCTGACCCCTTGATCCCGCTGCTCGAAGGCGAGCAGTTCGCCTCCGGCAACGAGACCGAGAACTTCGCCGAGGGCGAAGGCGCGGCCTGGGTGCTGGCCTTCACCGAGGAAGGCGCGGTGCTGCGCGAAAGCTATGTGAACCTGATCCCCACGGTGGCCGGCGGCACCCATGAATCGGGTCTGAAGGACGGGCTGTTCGGCGCGATCAAGGCCTTCATCGAACTGCATTCGCTGCTGCCCAAGGGCGTCAAGCTGATGCCCGAGGACGTTTTCTCGCGCGCGAGCTTCGTGCTCTCGGCCAAGGTGCTCGACCCGCAGTTCCAGGGCCAGACCAAGGAACGGCTGAACAGCCGCGATGCGCTGCGCCTGGTCTCGGCCTTCGTGCGGCCGCCGCTCGAGCTGTGGCTGAACCAGCATGTGGCCGAGGGCAAGAAGCTCGCCGAGCTCGTCATCAAGCAGGCGCAGACGCGTCAGCGCGCCAGCCAGAAGGTGGAAAAGCGCAAGGGCTCGGGCGTCGCGGTGCTGCCCGGCAAGCTGACCGATTGCGAAAGCCGCGACCTGACCCTCAACGAGGTGTTCCTGGTAGAGGGCGACTCCGCCGGCGGTTCGGCCAAGATGGGCCGCGACAAGGAGACGCAGGCGATCCTGCCGCTGCGCGGCAAGGT
>CAZXLI010000135.1:0-16140 GCA_964641795.1 uncultured Bordetella sp.
TGCGCATCGGCAATGCCGCGCAGACGCTGCACCCGGTGGCTGGCCAGGGCCTGAACCTGGGCCTGCGCGATGCATTCGAGCTGGTGCTGGCATTGAAGGACGCGCGGGATGTGCCCGGCGCACTGCGCCGCGTGGAGTGGTCGCGCGCGCCCGACCGCTGGTCGATGATCGCTGCCACCGACTTCCTGGCCCGCAGCTTCACCTGGCGCTGGCCGGGCCTGCCGGCCGCGCGCGGGCTCGGCCTGGCGGCGCTGCAGGCGATGCCCTGGGCCAAGTCGCTGCTGGCGCGGCAGATGATGTTCGGCCGGCGCTGAGGCGCTACTCCACTGCGATCTTCAGGAACAGGTCGCGGTCCGGCGCGAAGCTGGCGTACAGCGGCAGCAGCGCGCCGCCGATCGCGCGCGCATCCGAGCCGATGCTGCCCGGCACCAGCGGCGGGCGCTGCGTGCCCTCCCAGCTGTAGCCGCCGAAGGCCTGCTCGATGGCCGCGATCAGCGCCAGCTGCAGCGTGCGGCTGAACGAGCCGTCGAGGATCACGCTGTCGAGGTCGAGCACGCAGCCGGTGGCATTGATGGCAAAGGCAATCGCGTCGCCGGCCTCGGCCAGCCAGTCCTCGGTGTGCGCGCGCCAGGGCGGCTGCAGCGCTCGCTCGTCGGCCACGGCGCCGATGTCGATGCCGGCGCGCTCGTAACGCCGCTCCAGGTTCACCAGCGAGGCGACATTGAGCAGTTGCGCCGGCGTTCGGCCATCGGCGCCGCTGCGCGCCAGCGGCAGCGAGCCGATCGCGCCGGCGTTGCCATGCAGGCCGGCACGCAGGTGGCTGTCCAGCACCAGGCCGCCGCCGATGAAGGTGTCGACGAAGACGTACAGGAAGCTCGGCGTGCTGCGGCCACGGCCGGCCACCAGCTCGGCCACACAGGCGGCCGCGGTGTCCTTCAGCAGCTGCACCGGCCAGTCGGTCAGCGCTGCCACCTCGGCCCGCAGATCGGTCTGCGGCCAGCGCGCGGCCACCTCGGCCGGCATGTCGAGCAAGGTCTGCCAGCCGCCGAGCGAGAACGGCAGCGCGATGCCGATGCCCTGCACCCGTGCTGCGCTGTCGGCATCGAGGCTGGCGCGGATCTCGGCCAGGCGCTTGCCGATCTCGGCCAGCAGCTGGGTCGGCTCGGGGTAGCGGTAGTCGAGCGACCAGCGCGCGCGCACCGCGCCGACGAAATCGACCAGCAGCACGTCGACGCTGCGGCGGCCGATCTTGATGCCGACCGCGAAGGCGCCGGCCGGGTTCAGCGCCAGCGGCACCGAGGGCTGGCCGACCTTGCCGCGCACCGGCTCGCCCTTGAGCAGCAGGCCGTCGTCGAGCAGGCGCTTGGTGATCAGCGAGATGGTCTGCGCGGTCAGGTGCGTCAGGCGCGCCAACTCGGCGGCCGGCAGCGCGCCATGCAGCCGGATGGCCTGCAGCACCACGCGCTCGTTGTACTGCCGCAGGCCGCCTTGGCTGGACCCGCGCGGACGCAGGCGGTGGTCTGGACTTGAGGTGCTGTCGTTCACCGCGGGCATTGTCAGTGGGCGATGCACTCGCTTGGAATGTCCTCGGGCCGCATCGCGCCGGTCATCACGGCCACGGTGTCGCTCATGCTGATCTTCTTCGGGTTCAGCACCGCGGCGCGGCGGCCGAGGCGGGCGACGTGGATGCGGTCGGCAATCTCGAACACATGCGGCATGTTGTGCGAGATCAGCACCACCGGCAGGCCCTTGTCGCGCACACGGCGGATCAGTTCGAGCACCATGTTGCCCTCCTTGACGCCGAGCGCCGCGGTGGGCTCGTCCATGATCACCACATGCTGCGCGAAGGCCGCGGCGCGCGCCACCGCCACGCACTGTCGCTGGCCGCCGGAGAGCGTCTCGACCGCCTGCGTCATCGAGCGGATCCCGACCTTCAGGTCCTGCATGCGGGCAATGCTTTCCTCGAGCATGCGCTTCTTGTCCAGCATGCGCAGCAGGCTGCCGGCCAGGCCCGGGCGGCGCAGTTCGCGGCCGAGGAACAGGTTCTCGGCGATGGTCATCGCCGGCGCGACCGCGAGGTCCTGGTAGACCGTCTCGATGCCGGCGCGGCGCGCATCGATCGGGCTCCTGAAGCGGATGGTCTGGCCATCGAGCCGCACCTCGCCCTCGTCCGGCACCATCGCGCCGGACAGCGCCTTGATCAGCGAGGACTTGCCGGCGCCGTTGTCGCCGATCACCGCGAGGATCTCGCCGGCGCGCAGCTCGAAGTCGGCGCCGTCCAGCGCGGTGACCTGGCCGTAGCGCTTCACCAGGCCGGTGGCCTGCATCACGATCTTGGGCGCATTCATCAACGGGTCCCCTTGCGCGAGAGTTGGTCGGTGGCCACCGCCAGGATCACCAGGATGCCGGTGACCAGCACCTGGTAGATCGACGAGACGCCCATCAGCGTCAGGCCGTTGCGGAACACGCCGACGATCAGCGCGCCCACCAGCGAACCCAGCACCACGCCGCGGCCGCCGAACAGGCTGGTGCCGCCCAGCACCACCGCGGTGATCGCGTCGAGGTTCTCGGTCTGCCCGGCGTTGGGGTCGCCGACGCCGGTGCGCGCCACGCTCAGAAGCGAGGCCAGGCCGTAGAAGGCACCGGCGATGACGTACACGCCGAGCAGCACCTTCTGCGTCGGGATGCCGACCAGCCGCGTCGCTTCGGCGTTATTGCCCACTGCATAGACATGCCGGCCGGCCGCCGTCTCGCGCAGCACGAACCAGGCCAGGCCGAACAGCGCCAGCATCAGCACCGTGCCCCAGCCGACCTCGGTGCCGCCGATCGAGAAGGTGTTGCCCAGGGCGGTCAGCAGCGGCGGCAGGTCGGTCACGGTCTGCGAATTGGAATACAGCTGCGTGATCGCGAACGCGATGTTCAACGTGCCCAGCGTGACGATGAAGGGCGGCAGCTTGATGCGGGTGACCAGCAATCCGTTGACCAGACCGAACAGCGTGGTGACGCCGATGCCGCACAGGATCGCCAGCACCGGTGGCAGGCCCAGCTCGGTGGCGAACTTGCTCATCACGATGCCGCCCAGCGCCATCACCATGCCGCAGCTCAGGTCGATGCCGGCGGTCAGGATGATCAGCGTCTGGCCGATCGCGATGACGCCGACGACCATCACCTGCTGCAGGATCAGCGAGAGGTTGCCGCCGGTGAGGAAGCGCTCGTTCTGCGTCGCGAAGAACAGGCAGGCCGCGAGCAGCGCGATGAAGGGGCCGAGCGTGCCGATGTTGGTCAGCCCGGGCGGCAGCTTGTCCTTGAGACTCATGGCGGCTCCTGGGTGCTTGGGCAGGGTGCTACTGAGCATGGCCGCTCACTTCTTGCCCCAGCACAGCGAGGTGCCCGTGGCCACGTCCTTGCTGTCGACGCCGGCGATCGCGGTGCCCGCGATCAGCGTGACGCCGGTGTCGGTGTAGCCCGAGACCTTCTTGCCGGTCTTGGCATAGGCCACGCCGGCCTCGACGCCCATCGCGGCCATCTTCAGCGGGTACTGCTGCGAGGTGGCGGCGATCACGCCGGCGCCGACGTCCTTGATGCCCTGGCAGCCACCGTCGACCGAAACGATGATCACGCCCTTCTCCTTGCCGGCCTTCTTCAAGGCGTTGTAGGCACCGGCCGCCGCGGGCTCGTTGATGGTGTAGACCACGTTGACCTCGGGCGCCTTCTGCAGGCAGTTCTCCATCGCGGTCTGGCCCTTGGCCTGGTCGCCGAAGCTGTCGGCCATGCACACCACCTCGGCGCTCTTGCCCAGTTCGTTGCTCTTGGCCTCCGGCGCCGCGAGGCCGAAGCCCTTGAGGAAACCGTTGTGGCGCTGCGCGCCCACCGGGTGCCCCGGGAACAGGTCGAGCGTGACGATCTTGGCCGGCTTCGCGCCCAGCGCGGCCTTGGCGTACTGGCCGATCAGCACGCCGGCCTTGTAGTTGTCGGTGGCGAACAGCGCGTCGGTGGCGTCGGCCGGGTCGGTCGGGCTGTCCAGCGCGATGATCATCACGCCCTTGGCCTGGGCCTTCTTGATCGCCGGCACGATGGCCTTCGAATCGCTGGGCGTGATCAGGATGGTCTTGGCACCGGCGGCGATCATGTTCTCCATCGCTGTCACCTGGCCGGCGTTGTCGCCGTCGGCCTTGCCGGCGCCGGACAGCAGCTTGGCGCCCGCGGCCTTGGCAGCCTCGGCCGCGCCTTCCTTCATCTTCACGAAGAAGGGGTTGGTCTCGGTCTTGGTGATCAGGCCGATCACCGGCGCGTCGGCGGCGGTGGCCGCTGCGGCGGCCAGGGTCAGCAGGGTGGCAATGAAGGGAGTGCGCGTCATGGTGGGTGTCTCCTGGTGGGCCGGTGGGTCCGGCGGCGGTGGGCGGGAAGGGCTCGGGGATTCAACGGATGGCGCAATTGTGGTCGCCGTGCTTTAATAAATCAAGTTGATTGATTAATGGTAAACCCTTGAGGAGACCCGACGCCATGTTCATCGTCTGCGGAGAAGCGCTGTTCGACGTGTTTGCCACCGGCGACACGCCCACCGGCATCGGCTTCGACGGCCGTATCGGCGGCTCGCCGTTCAATGTCGCGCTGGGCCTGGCCCGGCTGGCGCAGCCTGTGGCCTTTCTCGGCGGCATCGGCACCGGCTTCGCCGGCGAGCGGCTGATGCGCGCGCTCGCCGACGAGCACATCGGCACCGCCTGCGTCGCGCGCCTCGACGCGCCGACGACCTTGAGCCTGGTCGGCGTCGACGCGGCCGGCGTGCCGTCGTACGCGTTCTACGGCCATGGCGCCGCCGACCGGCTGCTGCAGCCGTCGCACCTGGACGCGGTGCCGGCCAGTGCCCGCGCCTTCCACTTCGGCTCGTTCGCGAT
Source organism: uncultured Bordetella sp. (assembly GCA_964641795.1). Lineage (GTDB taxonomy): Bacteria > Pseudomonadota > Gammaproteobacteria > Burkholderiales > Burkholderiaceae_C > Pseudaquabacterium. The sequence continues at coordinate 4,896 of CAZXLI010000135.1, forward strand.
GGTGGTGCAACCGGTGGGCGCCACGCAGCGCCTGCTGGTCGAGCGCGAGCACCGGCGCAGCGTGATCAGCTACGACCCGAACATCCGCACCAACGTCGAACCGGACCTCGACGTGTGGCGCGCGACGCTGCAGTGGATGCTGCCGCGCACGCACCTGCTGAAGGTGAGCGACGAAGACCTGGGCCTGCTCTACCCCGGCCGCAGCATCGAGTCCTTCGCCGCCGATGCGCTGGCCGCCGGCACGCCGCTGGTGGTGGTGACGCGCGGCGGCGAAGGCGCGGTCGGCTTCACCGCGCGCGACCAGGCGGCCGCGAAGCCGGCGCCGGTGAACGTGGTCGACACCGTCGGCGCCGGTGACACGGTGCAGGCCGCGCTGCTGACCTGGCTGGCCGAGCACGAAGCCTTGAGTCCCGAGGCGATCCGCAGGCTCGACGGCGCGGCGCTGCAAGCCGCCCTGCAGTTCGCGGTGCGCGCCGCGGCGATCACCTGCTCACGCCGCGGCGCGGACCTGCCGCGGCGGCACGAGCTGGCTTGAACAACACGTTGCCGCTCACTTTGTCAATCATCAAATGGACGGCTCCTTCTGTTGTTATTTCCTGCATCACCGATCAGCATAGGGATTGAACTCGAAACACGATTGACCGAGCGGATAGCACCATCCTAGAGTGATGCAGACCAAACCAACTCGATCAGGGAGCGCCAACCATGAAGCCCATGCTCATCGCACTCGCAGCACTGGCTGCGAGCCATCCGGCCCTTGCCGGCACGAACTTCAATTCCGGCACTGGCATCTTGGTGATTCCCGATGTCACGGTCGACGGAAAGTCGTTCTTCGACAGCGTGACTCTGCGCCTTGATCTGTCGACGGGCACCTTTGGCATCGTCAGCTACACGCCAAAGAACATCAAAGTCTCCGACACACCGATCCAGACGTTTGAAAACAGCGGGGTGAGCGTAGGACTCCTAGGCTGCTATCGCAGCGGCACCAATCAAGTGACTTGCTATGCGCAGGTAACCAATTCGAACAACGACGCGACGATCGCATTCGCCGCGTCGGACTACTACCAGTATCCGGTCGGGCACATCACGACCAAGCTCTTCGACAATCTGGGCACTCCCTACGTTGGAGCGATATCAGTCTTCGGAAAGTCGTCAGGAGACTACATAGTCGGTACGGTGCTCCAGGGCGTCCCTGTTCGCGTCGCCTACACATTCACGAACGTTGACAGTCACGCTACATCGATCGCCGCTTTTTCCCCAGCCTTTCTATACGGGCCCACCGCTGTGGCATTCGTAGCCACATTCAAGAACATCTCGTTCTGACGAACCCGGCTGGACTCAAAGCCGGCGATGCCCCAGCGCCGGCAGCTGCTGCCGCACCTCGGCAATGCGCGCCGGATCGAGCTCGGCGATCACCACGCCCTCGCCTTCCTCGCGGCAGGCCAGCAGTTCGCCCCAGGGGTCGGCGATCAGGCTGTGACCCCAGGTGCGGCGGCCGTTCTCGTGCGTGCCGCCCTGCGCCGGCGCGAGCACGTAGCACTGGTTCTCGACCGCCCGGGCGCGCAGCAATAACTCCCAATGCGCTCGGCCCGTGGTGTAGGTGAAGGCCGAAGGCACGACGATCAGGTCGCAGGGCGCCGGCCGCATCAGCGCGCGGTACAGCTCGGGAAAGCGCAGGTCGTAGCACACGCTCAGGCCCACGCGCAGGCCGTCGGCGTCGAAGGCCACCGGCGTGCTGCCGGCTTCCAGCACGCGGCCTTCGTCGTAGCGTTCGCGACCGTTGTCGTAGGCAAACAGGTGGATCTTGTCGTAGCGCGCGGCACGCTGCCCGTCCGGTCCCCAGACGCAGCAGCTGTTGCGCACGCGTTCGGGGTCGGCGGTGCGCATCGGCAGCGTGCCGCCGATGAGCCACACGGCGTGCTCGCGCGCCAGCGCCGCGAGCGTCTGCTGGATCACGCCTTCGCCATCGGCCTCGGCCACCGCGAGCTTGTCGCGGTCGTTGCGGCCGAGCAGGCAGAAGTACTCGGGCAAGGCCATCAGCCGGGCGCCGGCGGCCGCCGCTTCGGCCACCAGGCGCGACGCGGCCTCAAGGTTGCGGCCGACCTCGGGCACCGAGACCATCTGCAGCGCGGCGATCTTCATGCGGGCACTTTCATCGTGGGCCTTCAAGGGGTGCGCGCCAACGGCGCGGAGGCCGCGGCGGCCGCCGCCGGCGGGCTCTTGGTGTGCTCGACCTGCAGCACCTTCGGATCATCCCAGCTGCCGCTGACATGGAACTCGCGCGTGCCGGCTTCGCTCAAGGGGCCGCTCAACAGCCACTGCGTCAGGAAGGTGCCCAGGCCGATCACCGGGTTGATGGCCGCGTAGGCCAGCGAAGCGGTGCCGGCATTGATCTCCGGCACGACGACGACGCGCAGGTCCTGCGTCTCATGGGTGATGTCGGCCTGGCCTTCCATCAGCACCACCGCCTGCACGCCGCGCAGCCGCAGGTTGCGGGTGCTGGCGATGCCGCGGGCCAGTTGCACGTCGCCGCTGACGTTGTCGAACGCGAAGCCTTCCTGGAACACATCGCGGAAATCGAGCAGCAGCCGGCGCGGCAACGCCTGCAGGCTCAGCACGCCGAGCAAACGTGCGACGCCGGGGTCGGCCTTGAGGAACTGGCCGGCATCGAGCGCCAGCTTCATCTGCCCGTCCATCGACGGGATGTCCAGGTCCAGCGGCGACCCGGCCCAGCCGACGCTGCCCTGCAGCTGGCCCTTGCCGCCCTTGACCACCTTGCCGAAGCCCAGGCGCTCGAGCAGCTGGCCGCTGTCGGCGATGTCGAAGCGGAAGTCCAGGCCCATGCGGCGGCGCTGCGGCGCGCCGGCCACGTAGCCCCACTGGCCGCTGGCGCTGAAGGTCGCTTCGGGCATCTGCAGCGAGAGCTTGGTCAGACGCCATTCGCGCGACGATTCGATGCCACTGACGCTGCGGTTCACCGCCTCCACCGCCAGCTTGCCAAGCTTCTTGCCGCGCAGCTCGAAGTCGTCGACCTGGATGTCGAGCGCCGGCACGCTGGTGGGCGCCTGTTCGAGCAGGCCCTCGACGCTTTCGGCATCGCTGCGCGGCAGCGACAGGCGGGCCAGCCGGGCGTGGATGCGCCCGGCCGTGGCGGGGCCGCGGGGCTCGCGGTAGTCGACCTCGCCACTGGCCTGGTCGGCCTCGACCTTGGCGCGCCAGCCGGTATCGGCGCCATTCGCGTAGCGCTGCAGGTCGAGCGCCAGGTGCGTCAGGCGCCGCCCGCTGGCCACGAGCTCCTGTGCCTTGATCTGCAGCGCCTGCGGGGTGTAGCCGCCCTCCAGCGCGGGCGTGCCCGGCGCCGACTTCGGCAGCACGGCCTGCCAGGCGTCGACGTTCAGGCTGTCGGCCTCGATCATCGCCCGGACGCCGGTGGCCATCTCGGGCAACGGCGCCTGCACGGCCACTGCGCCACGCAGCACCTGCGGCACGTCGCGCGAAGTGTCGCGCAGGTACTGCGCCTGCAGCACGGTGCCCAGCTCCAGCCGCAGCAGGTCGCGCGAGGGGGCGGCCGCGGTGCTCGGGTTGTTGGGCCCCCCACCCACCGGCGGCCGCAGCTCGGCCGGCACGCTGGTCTGGATGCGCAGCGGCCAGCTGGCTTCGGCCGGCTTGCGCAGCGGCGGCGGCAGGTCGATGGCCAGGCCGGTGAGCGGGCTGGTCAGCAGCCACTCGGGCTGGCCGCGGCCGATGGCCAGCTGCAGCCGGTAGGGCGCCTGGCCCTGCAGCCGGGCGCCCCAGCGCGCGACATCGGCCAGCTCGGGCGCACGGCGCAGCGCCTCGGCGGTGGCCGTGCCGCTGGCGCTGAAGCGCAGGCTGCCATCGGGCTGGCTGCCGCCTTCAAGCACGGCATCGCCGCCGAAGACGCGCACCGCGATGTTGCTCAGGTGCACGCCCTGCTGGGTGAAGTCGACACGGCCCCGGGCGCCGGCCAGCAGCGGTGTTTCGGGCCGCACGCGCACGTCACCGCCCTGCAGCGCCACGCTGCCCTTGATCAGCGACTGGTCCAGATGGTCCATCGGCAGCTTGAGGTTCAGCTTCAGCTCGGCCGGACCGCTGAAGCTGGCCTGGTCCAGCGCATGGCCGGTCCAGCCGGCCACCGGGGTGGCGTTCAGGTAGCGCAGCAGGTCGGCCGCGGGGCCGCGCGCCTGGCCGTCGATCTCCAGCACCGGGACACCCAGGTCGGCCATGCCGCCGTTCACGTCGTGCAGCTCCACGCCCCACAGCCGCGCGCGGGCCTGGCGGATCTGCATCGCGCTGCGCTCGAACACGAGTTCGCCACTGACATCGGTGAACGCCGGCCACGGCGACTCCCAGCCGGGCTCCGAGGGCACGTAGGCCAGCGTCACGCCCTGCACCTGGCCGGCGATGCGGAATTCGCCGTCCTTGCGGTGCATGTACGGGAAGTCCATCAGGTCGCCCCTGACGCGGAACGTGGTGGCGCCGACCTTGCCGGCCACCACCGCGCGCTTGACGTAGCGGCGAACACTTTCGGGCAACCCCAGCGGCATGTAGCGCGCCACGCTGGTGGCCTGGCCCTGCGAGAGCTTGCCCTGCAGTTCCAGCACGCCCGGCAGGCGCCCCCCCTTGCCGAAGGCCGCGCCGCTGCCGGTGTGCCAGGCAGCACTGAGCTCGCCCTGCGCGTCGTCGTTCTCGAAGCGCACGTTGTCGACCTTCAGGCTGACGCGAGGCAGCGCCTCGCCCTCGGGCGGTGGGGTGTCGGCCACCGCTTCGATGCGCCATTGCAGATCGGCCTCGAAGCGCTTGAGCGCGAGCGAAGGCTGCTCGAACACGCCGGGCAGTTCGAGCACGCCTCCATTCAGCCCCAGTCGCGCCTGGCCACCAGCTTCGGTGGCGCTGAACTCGAAATCGGCCCCGCGCCAGCCTGGCCGTCCGATCGCCCCCGGCTGGCTGGCCGCGGCCGCCGCGATGGCCATGCCTTTCACGGCCGCCTTGGCGGTGTAGCGCCGCGGCGCGTCCAGCGGGCCCTGCCAGCTGGCCCTGAGGTCGCTGACGCTGCCCTGGGGCGCCAGCTGATCCAGCAGCTTGCGCACTCGCGCTCCCAGCGGCAGGCGTTCGGCCAGCTCGGCGGTGGTGGCCAGGTCGAGGTGGTCGATCACCAGTTCCCCGCCCGTGACCGGAAACTGCGTGACGAGATCGGTGGCCCGCTGCGGCTGCTGCTGCTTCCAGCTCAGCGACAGGTTGCCTTCGGGCCAGGACTGGCCCTCGGCGGTGGTGAAGCCCAGGCGCGTGGCCGTGAGCTTCACGCCATCGGCCTGGCGCTCGGCCACCAGGCGGCCGCTGGCCTGCTGCAGCGCGAGCGGTTCGAGCTCCGGCGCGAGCCGAACCGACAGGTCGCGCAGCGCGATGTCCAGCGTCGCGCCGCGCGCCAGGCCGCTGTCGAAGTCCACCCACGCGCGCAGCGCGCCGCGCCCCTGCGAGAGCTCGAAGGGCAGCGTGACATGCCGGCGCAGCTCGGCCACGGTGGCCTGCGGCAGGTCGGCATGCACCGTGCCGCGCCAGCGCTGCCAATCGCCGGCGCGGGCCAGCAGCGGCTGGCGCGCCCGGGCCGTGACGGTGAAGCGCTGGCCCCAGGCCGGCGGCGGCGTGGCATCCAGCCGCAGCTCATGGCTGCGCAGCCGGTTGCGCACCACCAGCTGCACGTCGGACAGCGCCAGCGGCGGGGCATTGCGCTGCTCGTCCACCCAGCGCAGCGCGCCGCGGCGGATCACGAACTCGTGCTGCTCGAAGAACCAGTCGGCCAGCGCGGCACCGTCGGTGCTGGTGTCGGCCTCCTCGACGTCCATGCCGGCCACATGGATGCGGCCCTGCGCATCACGCCGTACCTCGAGCCGCGCATCGTCGATCAGCAGTTGCTCGAAGCGCAGGTGCCAGGCCAGCAGCGCCGGCACCGACAACGCGGCCGACAGGCGCGGCAGCCGCAGCGCCTCGCGCCCGCGGGCATCGCGCAGCACCACGTCCTCCAGCGCGAAGGCCGGCACCCAGCCCGATGAGCGCACCTCGATGCGGCCGATCTGCACCGGCACGCCGATCGAGCGGCTGGCATAGGCCTCGATCTGAGGGCGCCATTCGTCGAGGCGAGGCAGAATCCCCCAATGCAGAGTCAGCCACGCGAGCAGGCATAAGCTCCACGCCGCAAACAGCAACCCTGCGCCCCACTGCAGCGCCGTGCGCCACCAGCGCAGCCTGCGGCGAGGCGTGGAAGCGGCGAACGTCATGAGAGAGTCGGATGAGGGAACAGCAGCACGTAGCAGCCTCTGAGCGCACCCAGGCGAGCCGCCAGCTGATGACACCATGCCGCCAACTCGGCACGGCGGCCATCGGGTCAATCTAGCACAGACCCTCTCACAGATCTGTCGCCGGACCATGGGTTCCATCGAGCTTTCGCCCCAGCCGCTGCCGGCACCTGCGGACCACAGCCGCTACGTGCAGCGTGTCAGGCGCCGCTATGCGGCCGAACTGGGCCTGCTGGGGCCGGGCGTGCCGGACGCCGCCGCCATCGTCGCGCTCGTCGCCGCGCTGCGCGCCGGCGGCCGGCCGCTGGTCTCGGCGCTGCGCGTCGCGCGGCAGCTGGTCCTCGAACGGCTGGCGGTGCTCGACATCGAGCAGCAGGCGCCGCTGGCCCACATCACCGCTGCCATGACGGCACTCGCCGAGGCCACGCTGGGCCTGGCCCTCGAACAGGCGCGGGCCGACGAGGACGCGCGCTGCGGGCCGCCGCTGAACGCGGACGGCACGGTGATCGACTTCTGGATCATCGGCATGGGCAAGCTCGGCGCGCGCGAGCTGAATGTCTCGTCCGACATCGACCTGATCTACGTCTACGAGGAAGACGGCCAGACAAGCGGGCCGCTGGTGGTCAGTGCGCACGAGTATTTCTCGGCAGTGGCCAAGCGGCTGTACGCGCTGATCGGCGACACCACCGAAGACGGCTTCGTGTTCCGCGTCGACCTTGCGTTGCGGCCCAACGGCAACTCGGGCCCGCCGGTGGTGAGCATGGGCATGCTGGAGGAGTACCTCCAGGTGCAGGGCCGCGAGTGGGAGCGCTTCGCGTGGCTGAAGAGCCGCGTGATCGCGCCGCGCTCGGCGGTCACCAGCGGCCGCGCGCTGCCGCTGCGGTCGCTGGTCACGGCCTTCGTGTATCGCCGCTACCTCGACTACGGCATCTTCGAGGGCCTGCGGCAGCTGCATCGCAAGATCCGCGAGGAAGCGCAGCGCCGTGCCGCGGGACGGCCCGAGCGCGCGAACGACGTCAAGCTGTCGCGCGGTGGCATCCGCGAGATCGAGTTCATCGTCCAGCTGCTGCTGGTGGTGCGCGGCGGCCAGTTCCCCGAGATCCGTACCCGATCCACGCTGAAGGCGCTGGGACTGCTGGCCGGCCGCGGGCTGATGAAGCCCGAGACGGCCGGCAAGCTCGCCGAGGCCTACACCTTCCTGCGCCGGGTCGAGCATCGGATCCAGTTCCTCGACGACCAGCAGACGCACCTGCTGCCGACGCAGGACGGCGACCTGGCGTGGATCGCCCAGTCGCTGGGCCTGGCCGCTTGCCGGCCCGACGCTTGCGAGCTGCTGGACAGGCTTGGCGAGATCCGCGAGCTGGTGGCCACCGAGTTCGACGCCCTGCTGCACGACGGCCAGACCCCAGCGGCCAGCGGGGCCAAGAGCAGCTGCCGGCAATGCGGCACCGGCCCGCTGCCGCTGGACAGCGAAGCCCTGGCTGACAAGCTGCCGGCCGCGCTGGCCGAGCGCGTGCGCCACTGGTGCCAGCAACCGCGGGTGGCCGCGCTGCGCGACGAAAGCAAGTTGCGCCTGGGCAAGCTGGTGCTGCGTGCCTCGATGGCGGTGGACTCCGAGCTCTGCACCCAGGATGCCGCGCTGCGCTTCATCGATTGGCTCGAGCCCTTGCTCCGGCGCGACAGCTACCTCGCCCTGCTGGTCGAGCGCCCCGAGGTGATGAAGCGGCTGCTGCGCCTGCTGGGCCTGGCGCGCTGGCCGATGCAGTACCTCATGCGGCATCCCGGCGTCATCGACGAACTGGCCGACCCGCGGCTGCTGCACGGCCGCTTCGAGCCCGACGAGTACCTGCAGTCGCTGGAAGAACGCCATGCCGCCTGGGAGCGCAGTGGCCAGGCCGACGAGGATTCGCTGCTCGACACGCTGCGGCACGCGCACCACGCCGAGGTCTTCCGCACCCTGGTGCGCGATGTCGAGGGCCTGATCACGGTCGAACAGGTCGCCGACGACCTGTCCGCCCTCGCCGATGCGACGATGGACATCACCTTGCGCTGGGTGTGGCCGCGGCTGAGGCAGCGGCACCGCGAGGCGCCGCGCTTCGCGGTCATCGCCTACGGCAAGCTGGGCGGCAAGGAGCTCGGCTACGGCAGCGACCTCGACGTGGTCTTCCTCTACGACGACGCCGACGAGGCCGACGCCGACCGCGCGCAGGAGGTCTACGGCCACTGCGTGCGCAAGCTGATCACCTGGCTGACACTGCGCACCGCGGCCGGCGAGCTGTTCGACATCGACACCGCGCTGCGACCCAATGGCAACTCCGGTCTGCTGGTGACCTCGATTGCCGCCTTCGAGCGCTACCAGGTCGGACGGGGCGGCAACACCGCCTGGACCTGGGAACACCAGGCACTGACGCGGGCGCGCTTCTGCGCCGGCTCGCCTGACCTGGCCGGGCGCTTCGAGGCGGTGCGGCGCCAGGTGCTGGCGGCCGATCGCGATGTCGAGGCGCTGAAGCGCGAGGTCGTCGGCATGCGCGACAAGGTGCGCCAGGCGCGGCCGGTGAAGGCCGAGGTCTTCGACGTCAAGCACAGCCCCGGCGGCATGATGGATGCGGAATTCGCGGTGCAGTACCTGGTGCTGGCGCACGGCGCCCGGCACCCCGCTTTGCTGGACAACGCCGGCAACATCGCCCTGCTTCAACGAGCCGAGGCCGCCGGGCTGCTGCCGGCCGGGGTCGGCAGCGCGGCCGCCGATGCCTACCGCGAACTGCGCCGTGCCCAGCACCGCGCGCGGCTGGATGAACAGCCGACGCAGTTCCCGCCCGAGACGCTGGCCGCCGCACGCGATGCCGTGCTCGCGTTGTGGCAGGCGGTGTTCGCTTGAGCAGCCCGAGCGAAGCGCGGCACACCCACCTCGACATGCTGGCCGTGGCCAGCCTGCTGCTGTGCTGCCTGCTGTGGGGCCTGAACCAGGTGGCCGGCAAGCTGGCGCTGGCCGAGGTGCCGCCGCTGCAACAGGCCGCGCTGCGTTCGCTGGGTGCCGCGCTGCTGGTGTGGGGCTGGGCGCGCTGGCGCGGCATTCCGCTGCACTGGTCCAACGGCACCTTGCGCGGCGGACTGCTGGCCGGCGTGCTGTTCGCGGTGGAGTTCGGCTGCATCTTCGTCGGCCTGCAGTTCACCACGGCCTCGCGCATGGTGGTGTTCATCTACCTCGCGCCCTTCGTCGTGGCCCTCGGCATGCCGCTGGTCACCCGCAGCGAGCATCCGGACATGCTGCAGCTCGCGGGCCTGGGCGCGGCCTTCGCCGGCGTGGCCTGGGCCTTTGCAGAAAGCTGGGGTGGCTCGTCGTCGCAGCATGCGCAGCAATGGCTGGGTGATGCGCTGGGCGTGGCCGGCGCGCTGTTGTGGGGCGGTACGACGCTGGTGATCCGCGGCAGCCGGCTGGCCAGCGCAGCGCCGGAGCAGACGCTGCTGTACCAGCTGGCGATCTCGGGCGTACTGCTGGGCGCCGCCACATTGGCCACCGGCGAAGCGAGGCCGCTGCATTTCAGCGTTATGACCTGGATGATGATGGGCTACCAGACCGTCATCGTCACCTTTGCGAGCTACCTGCTGTGGTTCTGGCTGGTACGCCACTACCCGGCGACGCGTCTTGCCGCCTTCACCTTGCTGACGCCGCTGATCGGCCTGGTGGCCGGCGCCGGACTGCTGGGCGAAGCGCTGACGCCGCGACTGGTGGTCGCCTGCGTGGCGGTGGCCGGCGGCATTGCGCTGGTGAACCGACCGGTGCGTCGCTGACCGTTCTGTCGCGCCGGCGTCGCCGCGCAGCCCGCGGCGGCCCTAGACTGGCACCACAACCCCCCAGGAGACCCGTGATGATCACGCTGTGCGGCTTTGGCCTGTCCAACTACTACAACAAGGTCAAGCTGGCCTTGCTGGAAAAGGGCATCCCCTTCCGCGAAGAGCTTTGCATGACCGGCTCCAGCGACGAGGAGGTGCTGGCCTCCTCGCCGCTGGGCAAGGTGCCCTTCATCCGTACACCGCAAGGCAGCCTGTGCGAGAGCCAGGTGATCCTGGACTACCTGGAAGCCGCCTACCCGGAGACCCCGCTGTTGCCGTCCGACCCCTGGCAACGCGCCAAGGTGCACGAGCTGGTGACCTTCGTCGACCTGCACCTGGAACTGGTGGCACGCGAGCTGTACGCGCAGGCGTTCTTTGGCGGCACGGTCAGCGAGAGCAACCAGGCCCGCATCCGCAAGCAACTCACGAAAAACATCGCCGCGTTCAAGCGCCTGGCCCGTTTCAGCCCCTACCTGGCCGGCGAGCACTTCACGCAGGCCGACTGTGCGGCCTGGCCCAGCCTGCCGCTGGTGGGCATGGCCAGCAAGCTCGTGCTCGGCGAAGACCTGCTGATGGCAGGGGGCGTGAACTGGAAGCCCTACATCGCGCTGGTGGGCGAACGGCCGACGGCACAGAAGGTGGCCGCCGACCGCAAGGCCGACCAGGACCGCATCGCGGCGCTCAAGCAGGCGAGTTGACGGCGGCTCAGGCCGGCTGGATGCCCGGCCCGCCGGTGGCGGCCGCCGCGGCCGCGGCCAGCTTGACCGTCACTTCCTTGCGGAAGCGATTGAGTTCCTGCACGCTGGCGAAGCTGCGCTCCATCAACAGGCTCATGTTGTGCAGGATGCGTTCGACGACCTTGGTTTCCCACACGGCGTCGAACTGGATCTGCTTGTCGAGCCACTGCTCGAGCCATTCGGGGTCGGGCAGGCGCGACTGGATGGTGTCGCGCGGGAAGAGGAGCTTGTTGACGTGCAGGTTGGTCGGGTGCAGCGCCTGCGCCGTGCGGCGGGCGCTGGCCATCAGCACGCCGACCTTGGTGAAGGCGGCCTTGGCTTCGTTGCCGAAGTTGTTGATCGCGCGCTTCATGTAGCGCAGGT
>CAZXLI010000136.1:0-16075 GCA_964641795.1 uncultured Bordetella sp.
TGGCTGGTGACCATCACCGCCGCGCCGGCCTTCAAGGCCATCTCGATGCAGGGCACCGAGGCGCGGATGCGGGTGTCTTCGGTGATGCGGCCGGCATCGTCCTGCGGCACGTTGAGGTCGGCGCGGATGAACACGCGCTTGCCGGTCACTTGGCCTTGGGCCACCAATTCGTCGAGGCGGAGGATCTTCATGACCCGCGAGTTTCGCAGATCACCAACCGAAGCCCAGCCGCAACACCAGCATCACGGCGGTGCCGGCCAGGATGGTGCCCAGCATGTCGCGCCGCCACAGGTACCAGAGCGTGGCGGCAGCGGCGCCGAACAGCCGCGCGTCCTGCCAGGTGTGGATCAGCTGGCCCTGGCTCATCACGATCTCGGGCGTCACCACCGCGGCCAGCGCGCCCACCGGCGCGTAGCGCAGCCCCTCGCGGAGCCACTGGGGGATGGGCAGTTCGCGATTCGGCAGGATGAAGAAGCCGCGCGTCGCGACGGTGATCACCGCCATGCCGAGGATCGTGATGACCGCTTCCCAGGTACTCATGAGGTCACCCGCGATCCATTGCGCGTGCCGGTCAAGCGTTCGCGCAGCGGCCTGCTGTGGTCGATCACCATGCCCATCGCCACCGCGGCGGCAATGGCCACCAGCATGTTCAGCTTCAAGGGCAGCGCGTAGGCCGCGACGGCGGCGGCACCGGCCAGCACCGCAGGCAGCCAGGTGGCACGGTCGCTCAGCATCGAGTACGTCATGCCCAGGAGGGCGACAGTGCCGGCGAAGGCCAGGCCCCATTCTGGCGGGATGCGATGGCCGAGCAGAATGCCGGTTATCGACATCACGTGCCAGGATCCTGCATTGACCACCACGGCGCCCCAGAAATACGGCTGCTGCTCGGGCGCGGGCTTGGGTTCGGGAAAGCGCCGCATGAAGAGCACGTAGTTCAGGTCGGCGGTGAAGTAGGCCAGCAGCGCGCGGCGGCCACGCGGCAGGTGCGCGAAGTAGGGCCGCCACTGCGCGCTGAAGATCACGAAGCGCAGGTTCACGCACAGCGCGGTGGCCCACACCACCCAGATCGGCGCGCCCCCGGCGATCAGCGGCAGCGCGGCCAACTGCGCCGAGCCGGCGAAGACCATCAGCGACATCATCAGCGCGAGGCCGAGCCCGATGCCGCTCTTGACCATGGCGACCCCGGTCACCAGACCCCAGGCGCCGATGCCCAGCGCGATGCCGACCATATCGCGGGCGCCGCGGCGGAACTCGGGGTGTTGCCAGATCGCTGCTGGCTCGCTGGCCGCGCCGATCACCGTCGGTGCCGGGAGCACCGCGGAAGGCTGCTGGGGATCTGCAGCCGATTGCTCGTGAGACATGGGCCGGATTGTCCTATGCCCGCTCCGTGCATGCGGCCTGCGGGGTTGCAGGCCGACTCTGCAGCACCGCCGTCGGCGGTGGCGACCTTGCGGGCCGCTATCGACGCGCCACGGTGCCGCTGCCGACGATGCTGCTCTTGACCTGCGGGTCGCCGCTGTAGGCCACGTCGCCCGAGCCGGCGATCGATACCGAGAGGGTCTTCGCCGCATGGACCGCGGCGTCGCCGGAACCGGCGATGCTGACGCTGACGTCCTCGGCCTTCAGCGCTTGGGCGTGCACATCGCCGCTGCCTGAGACGCTGATCCTCAGCTTGCCCACCTGACCGCTGGCCTTGAAGTCGCCAGACCCGGCGATCTTCACGCTCAACTCGTCACCGGTCAGCGCGTTGAAGCCGATGTCACCTGCGCCGGCGATCGAGACGGACAACTGCGGCGTCTTCAGCGTGTCGACCGCGATGTCGCTGGAACCGCTGCTGGCCAGCGACTCCAGTTTCACCACCGTGATGTCGACCAAGGGACTCCCCTTCACGCGCAGGTTGCTGCCCTTCTTCCAGCGCACGACCAGCTTGTTGCCTTCGACCACGGTCTCGAGGTAGGGCAGCAGGTTTGCTTCGGCGCGCACCTCCACCGACTCCTTGCCGCCCTGGCGCACCTTGAGGTTGATGCCGCCCGACACTGCGATGGCCGAGAACTCGCCGACCTGGCGCGGCTCGCTGCTCACCGGGCCGGCTGCCACGACCTGATCTGCGGCGTGGGCAGTCCCAGGCAGCGCCGTCAGCAAGCCGAACAGCAAGGCAGCGGCAAAGCTCAGGCCGAGCACGGTGTCGAGCACACGAAAGAGGCGTTCCATCTGGTTCTCCCGCTGAAGTGGGCGCGATGATGCCGCGCGTGCCGTGGGCATGGCAGCGCGCAGCGACAGAGCGCTGGCGTCAGGGGACAGGCTGCGGAGCGCGGCGACGAAACGTCGGCGCAGACGGGTCAGGGCGGTGGGCGGCGATGCTTCGGCGCAGTGGCTTCGGCTGGCTTGTCGGCCGCTTTATCGGGCGCCTTCTCGCTGCCAGCCTTGTCATCGGCTTTGTCGCGCCGGGGCTTGGATTCCGCGGGCGTCTCCGCGGCCTCGGGGGCCTTGGCTGCGACCTGACGCTCACCTTCGAGCTGCGGGACCACCGGCTCCATCTTGTTCTCGCGCATGTACTCGTTCATCTCGCGCCAGCCGGCGTAGACGGCCGCCCGGTCGGCCTTGCGATTGAGCACATAGCAGTCCTCGATGGCCCGGCCCGCATGGCGGCAGGCCCCGCCGACAGCCTTGCCATCGGCCTCGCGCCGCGCGGCGAGAGTACTGGCCGACTCGATGCCCAGTTGGTCACAGCCGGCGGCCAGCAGGCTTGTCGAGAGCAGCATCAGGGCGGCGATACGGGAACGCATGACGGGCTTATCGGCCGCCACCCGCCGGGCCTTGAGCGAGATTTGGCGGCCCTTTACGCCTCTGACCTGGCCGCGACGGCTCAGCGTGCAGCCACCGCCATCTGCAACAGGCGCTCGACCCGCTCCTCGGTGGCCGGGTGGGTCGAGAACAGCCCGCGCAGGCCGCCAGCCGACAGCGGATTCATGATCATCATCTGCGCCGTCTCCGGGTGGCGCTCGGCCGCTTCCATCGGAATGCCTTGCGCGTAGCGATGGATCTTTTGCAGCGCACTGGCCAGCGCCTGCGGGTCGCCGGAGATCTCGGCGCCACCGCGGTCGGCTTCGAACTCGCGAGCGCGGCTGATCGCCATCTGGATCAGGCTGGCGGCCAGCGGGGCGAGCAGCGCGACCAGCAGGCCGACGACCGGGTTGGTCGGGCGGCCCTCCTCGTCGCGGCCGCTGAAGAACATGCCGAAGTTCGCCAGCATGCCGATGGCGCCCGCCATCGTCGCGCTGATGGTCGAGATCAGGATGTCGCGGTGCCGCACGTGGGCCAGCTCGTGTGCCATCACGCCGCGCAGTTCCCGCGGGCTCAGCGCCCGGATGATGCCGGTGGTCGCGGCCACCGCCGCGTTCTGCGGGTTGCGCCCGGTGGCGAAGGCATTGGGCGCGTCTTCCTCGATCAGGTAGACCCGCGGCATCGGCAGGTCGGCGCGCTGGGCGAGCTCGCGGACCATGGCCACGAATTGCGGCGCCGTGCTGTCATCGACCTCCTGCGCGTTGTACATCTTCAGCACGATCTTGTCGCTGAACCAGTAGCTGAAGAAGTTCATGCCGAGTGCGATCACCAGCGCCAGCATCATGCCGGCCTGACCCCCGATCATGCGGCCGATCAGCATGAACAGCGCGGTGATGGCGGCCATCAGGATGGCGGTCTTCATCATGTTGAACATGGCGGTTTCGTCCTTTCGGTGACTGTCCGGCATCAGATGCCGCCGGGCGGACGAAGTTCAAGCCAGGGGCTGACCGACGGCGACGGGCTTGGCCTGCAGCAACGCAGGGGCATCGATGCGCCGGCCTCCGGGCCGTTGCAACTGCAGCAACCGCAGCGCGTGGTCGCCGCAGGCCACGACCAGCCCGCCGGCGTCGGCCTGCAGCACCTGGCCGGGTGGCCCGGTACGCTGGGGTTCGAGCTGGGCGCGCCAGAGCTTCACGCTTTCGCCGGCGAGATCGAAGGTGGCACCAGGGAATGGATCGAAGGCACGGACCCGGCGCTCGATCGTTGCGGCCGGCAGCGACCAGTCGATCGCCGCCTCCGATTTCTCGATCTTGTGCGCATAGGTAACGCCTTCAGCCGGTTGCGGCACGGGGCGCAGCGACGGCGCGGCCAGCGCCTGCACGATCAGTTCGCCGCCCAGTGCAGCGAGGCGGTCGTGCAGGCCCGCCGTGGTGTCGTCGGCCCGGATGGCCTCGGCTCGCCACAGCAGCATGTCACCCGTGTCGAGGCCGGCATCCATCTGCATGATGGTGATGCCGGTCTCGCGGTCGCCAGCCTCGATCGCGCGGTGGATCGGCGCGGCGCCGCGCCAGCGCGGCAGCAGCGAGGCATGGATGTTCAGGCAGCCGCGCGGCGGCAGCGCCAGCGTCCAGGCTGGCAGGATCAGGCCATACGCAGCGACCACCAGCAGTTCGGGCGCTGCGGCCAGCAAGGCCTGTTGCGCGGCCCGTGCGTCGTCTGGGTACTTGCCATCCAGGCGCAGGCTGCGCGGCTGGGCCAGCGCGAGGCCATGCCCTTGTGCGAGCTGCTTGACCGGCGAGGCCTGCAGCTTCATTCCCCGCCCAGCTGGCCGATCAGGCTGCGTCAGCACCAACGCAATCTCGTGGCCCGCTGCGACCAGACTCGCCAGGGCCGTGGCGGCGAATTCAGGCGTGCCGGCAAAGGCGATGCGCATCGGGGCCGTTCGCGTACCAGGCTCAGCGGCGAACGCGCGTCTGCTCGTCGCGCGTCTTCTTCAGCATCTTGGTCTTGATGCGCTCGCGCTTCAGCGGGCTGAGGTATTCGACGAACACCTTCCCGAGCAGGTGATCCATCTCGTGCTGCACGCAGATGGCGCTCAGGTTGTCGGCCTCGAACTCGAAGGGCAGGCCATCGCGCCCGAGCGCCCGCACGGTCACGCGCGCATGGCGCTCGACGCGATCGTAGATGGTCGGCACCGAGAGGCAGCCCTCGTCGGCGAAGCGCATCTCTTCGCTGCGGGCGATGATCTCGGGGTTGATCAGCACGCGCGGTTGGTCGCGCGTGTCCGAGGTGTCCATCACGATGACGCGCTCGTGCACATCGACCTGGGTCGCGGCCAGGCCAACGCCTTCCGCGTCATACATCGTGGCCAGCATGTCGTCGACCAGACGGCGAATGCGCTCGTCCACCGCCGCCACCGGCTTGGCCACGGTGTGCAGGCGGGGATCGGGGTAGCGGAGGATGGGGAGCAGTGCCATGGAATCGAAAGCATGCCGTGCGTGCGACACATGCGGCAACAGATGTGGATCGGGCGCAACGCTCACAGTATGACCGGACCCATCTCAGTCAGCGATCGAAACTGTTTTTCGTTGCGATATCAAGGGTTTATCGGCAGAATCTGCGATATAGCATGAGCATTGCTGGCCGGCACGAACGGCGCATGCGCGGTTTGTCGGCACGGTCTTGACGTCGGCGGGCCCTGAAGGCGCCCGGCACGGCGAACCCGAGATTGTGGCATCACGATTGCTGGAGACCGACGACATGAGTTCACGCCCCACGCGCCTTTCCGTGCACCGCAGCGGCTGGCTTGCGTTGGCGGCGGCGGGGCTGATGGGCGCCCAGGGCGCTGCGTTGGCCGTCGATCTCACCATCACGCCTGGCCAGCGCGCCACCGCCCAGCAGGTGGCCCAGGCAGGCGTGCCGCTGTCCGAACTGGCGCCCAACGCGCCTGATTCGCACACGGTGCAGCGCGGAGACACCCTGTGGGACATCTCCAAGCTCTTCCTCAAGAGCCCCTGGCGCTGGCCCGAGCTGTGGGGCATGAACCTCGACCAGATCCGCAACCCGCATCTCATCTACCCGGGCCAGGTGCTGGTGCTGGTCAAGGTGGACGGCCGCGCGATGTTGAAGGTTGCGCAGCCGCAAGACACGGGGACGGCGCCGTCCAACACGGTCAAGCTGTCGCCGCGCATTCGATCCGAATTGCTCGACAACGGCGCCATCGCCTCGATCCCGCTGCACCTGATTGGCCCCTTCCTGAACGAGGCCGTGGTGCTGGACGCGAACGAACTGGCCGATGCGCCACGCATCGTCGCCACGCAGGAAGGCCGCGTGATGGTGTCCCGCGGCGAAACGGCCTATGTCCGCGGCGACCTGAAGGGCGCGCGTGACTTCCGCCTGTTCCGCGAGCCCAAGCCCTTGGTCGATCCCGCAACCAACCAGGTGCTGGGCTACGAGGCCGGCTTTGTTGGCACGGCCGAGTTCACCCGGGCTGCCGAGATGCGCACCACGGCGGACGGCAAGAACGGTGTCGAAGTGCCGTCGAGCTTCCGCCTGACGAGCGTTCGGCAGGAAGCGGGCATTGGCGACCGGCTTGCACCGGTGCCGCAGCGCGATTTCAGTGCCTATGCGCCCCATGCGCCAGCGGCACCGCTGAGCGGACAGATCATTTCGATCTATGGCGAGGCCATCATCGCTGGCCAGAACCAGATCGTCGCCTTGAACCGTGGCGCACGCGACGGCGTCGAACGCGGGCACGTGCTGGCGCTCTGGCGAGATGGTGTCATCACGGCCGACAAGACCGATGGCCGCAAGACGGCAATCAAGCTGCCGGACGAGCGCATGGGCTTGCTGTTCGTGTTCCGCGTGTTCGACCGCGTCTCGTACGCCCTGATCGTGTCGGCCGTCGATCCGGTCAATCGCGGCGATCGCTTCACGCAGCCTTGATCTCGGCAGTTGCCGGTCGGCCCTTGCGCCGGCGAGGCTCGCGATGACGGTTGCCTTGGCCGTGCCCGAAGACCTCGAGGCCTGGCTTTGGCTGGTCCACCAGCCCGGCTTGGGACGCGGCGCCATGCGCAGGCTGTTGGCAGCCCTGGGTTCGCCCGCCGCGGTGGCCGCGGCCAGCGACGAGGCGCTGGGCGGCCTGCTCACGTCGCGTCAGCTGGAGGCGCTACGCCAGCCGGCCGCCGTGGGGGCGGGCGATCGTGCAGCCGTGACGCAGGCCTGGCTGGGCGCCAGCAACCGGCGTCGGTTGATGACGCTGGCCGACCGTGACTATCCCGCGCTGCTGCTGCAGACGGCCGACCCGCCACTGCTGCTCTACGCGGACGGTGACGCGTCGTTGCTGGGGCAACCCTCGCTGGCCATCGTCGGCAGCCGCAGGCCAACCCCTCAGGGTCTGGCCAATGCGAGGCATTTCAGTCAGGCCCTCAGTCGTGAAGGCTGGACGATCGTCTCCGGCCTCGCGTCCGGCATCGATGGGGCGGCTCACCTGGGCGGGCTCTCGGAACGTGGCCGCACGGTCGCGGTGGTGGGAACCGGCCTCGACGAGGTGTACCCGCGCTCGCACAAGGCCCTGGCCCGGCGCATCGTCGAGGAGGGCGGGCTGATGTTGAGCGAGTTTCCGCTCGGCAGCCCTCCGATTCCAGAACACTTCCCGCAGCGCAACCGCATCATCGCCGGACTGACCCGGGGCACGCTGGTCGTGGAGGCGGCGCTGCGCTCGGGTTCGCTGATCACGGCTCGCCAGGCCGCAGAGGCCGGCAGGGAGGTCTTTGCCGTGCCGGGCTCGATCCATTCGCCCCAGGCCCGCGGCTGCCATGCCCTGCTGCGCGATGGTGCGAAGCTGGTCGAGACGGTTGAGGACATCCTCGAAGAACTGACGGCGCCCGCACGCCAGGTCATGGCGGCCCCGTTGATCACTGGTGACTCCGCAGACATGGAGCCCGAGGACGCCGTGCTGCGCGCGCTGGGCCATGATCCTGTCTCGCTGGATGCCCTGATCGCCCGCTGCGGATGGCCGGCTTCCGAACTCAGCGTGCGCTTGCTGGAGCTCGAGCTCGAGGGTTGCGTGGCCCGCCTGCCGGGCGGTCTGTATCAGCGCCTCCAGTCGGCATAAATCACACCGTTCGAGGGCGCGCAAGCGCCCGGCGGCCCCCGGCGCCGCCCGCGGCCGCCAGCGTGCAGATTGGACGCCCGGCCAAGTGTCCGTGGGGTATAGTGGTTTGATGTTCGAAGTTCTGGTTTACCTCTACGAGAACTATTGGCGTCCGGACGCCTGTCCGGACCACGACCAGCTGACTCGCAAGCTCTCCGCCGTCGGTTTCGAGAGCGACGAGATTCAGGAAGCGCTGAGTTGGCTCGATGGCCTGGCCGAAACGGCGCAGGCCTACACCGGTGCGCAGGCGGAAACCAGCATGCGCGTCTACAGCCCGGCCGAGATTGAACGCCTGGGTGAAGACTCGATCGGGTTCATCAGTTTCCTTGAATCGGCAGGTGTCTTGCCGCCGGCCATGCGCGAGATGGTCCTCGATCGGGCCAGTGCGGTGGGCGACAGCCCCCTGGCGCTGGAAGACCTCAAGGTCATCGTGCTGATGGTGTTCTGGAGCCTGGGCGAAGAGCCCGACGCGCTGATCCTCGACGAACTCTTCGTCGCGCCGGAAGAGCGCCTGATCCACTGAACGGGGACGCGCCAGTCGGGCGGTCGAGTCCGCTAGCCCATCAGCCGCGACGGATCGGCATCGAGCTTGGCGAGTGCGCTGCGCGTGGCCTTCACGGTCAGCGACTCATCCTGGGCCGGTAACAGCAATCCGGCCTGGAGGAAAGCAGCGAGGCGCTGCTGCTGGAACAGGATGCAGCGACCGCTGGCAGCAACGAACAAGGACAGCTGCCGCCGCAAGCCGTGCCAGACCAACTGCACCGCTTCATTTTGGCCCCGGTAGTCCAGCATGTACCAGCTGCCCACCAGCAGCTCGCGCGCCCAGGAGAGCATGGCCGGCGTCGGCATCGACCCTCCTTCGGCCACCACCTCGAGCTCGGAACTCTCGTGCCCCGAAAGGTCCAGCACCATCGATTCGTCGATCTCCAGGTCGGCGGCATCGGGTAGCAGCTCTTCCAAGGTCTCGAGCCTTTCCATCAGCTCGGTCAGGCGCTCGGTCGGAATGACCGCGGCCTTGGCGGTGAACGCCGCTGCCAGCGAGTTGTTGAGCGACTGGATGTGCTCGTCCTGGCGCTCGGCGCTCATGTGCGCGTTGACCATGCCGTCGCGCAGGCGCTTCAGCAGCAGCGGCAGGCGGCGGATCACCTCGGCCCGCTCCTCGCGCGTGACTTTCGCACTCGCCGACCAGATCAGGTCGGCCGCGGCGCGCTTCATGTCGCGGGTCTCTTCGGCCTGCGCACCGTAGCGCACGGCCGTGGTGGCCAGCACGTCCGCCCAGACCTGGAACAGGAACTGGCGCACGCCTTCCTGCACCGGCACTTCGTTGAGCATGCGCCGCAGCTCGATGGTGTACTGGATCGCCAGCGTCTCGCGCTGCTCGACCTGCTGTGCAAGCGAGACCCCTTTGCGGGTGGCTTCGTTCTCGGTGCGGAAGTAGTTCTCGAGGAATTTCTCGAACTCGGTCAGCACGGTCTGGAAGACCCGTCGGCCTGTGTCGGGATAGGCCTCGACCACTTGCACGACGCGCTTGATCTCCTTCTCCAGCGTGTCGCCGACGGCCTGGGCCGAGTTGTCGAAGCCCATCACACAGGCACCCATGCGGTCGATCAGACGCCGGGCCGGGTGGTCGATGGTCGCGAAGAAATCCGGCTCGCTGACGGCCACGCGCAGCACGGGCATCTGCAGTCGCGCAAACCACACGCGCACCGTGGCAGGGATGCGGTCTTCGGTGAGGATGCTCTGGAACATCATCGCGACGATTTCGATCGTCGCGCGCTCGGCAGGCGTGTTGGCCGCGTGCTTCAACAGCTGCTTGCGCTGCTGCAGCTCGTCGACCAGCATCGGTGTCGTCAGCGCCGGTGAGGCGCTCAACGGTACGGACACCAGCCGCTGCTTCAGGCTGTTCTGCGCCAGTTCGATGGCACGGGACAACCGGGGTGTTACCGGCACCGGACCGCGGGAGGTGTCCGAGAAGCCCGGCAACTGGCGGCCCACGAGCCGGTTGAGTCGGCCCAGCACCGCTTGCGCATGATCGCTGCCACGTGCCAGCGGCGCCGCGCGGGTCATCATGCGTGTCTCTTCGCCGACGTGACCCCGCACCGATTCCGGATGACCGCCCAAGGCGCCGCCTTGGCTGGACAACTGCGCCGCCAGGCCCGCCGGGCGGCCGGTTGAGGGCATCGTTGCCGGCCTTGACGGACCGGTGCCGGAGGCCCCAGGACTGCTGTCGCGCGAGCGGCGAATGAACGGGCGCAGGTCGACATCCGGCAGCACGCGCCGTTCCACCAGCCAGCGGTTGGTCTCGTGGTACGCCTCCTCGACCAGGGCGGCGAACTCATCGTGCAGCCAGGGCTGCGCTTCACGCCAGTCGTCGGGCGTCAGGCCACCGCTGCGCCATGCATCGTGGGCCACCCGGGCCAGCACGTGGGCTCGCAACATGTCGTGGGTTTCGAGTTCCTGGCGCTGTTCGAGCATTGCGACGCGCGAGCGCAGGTCGCTGAACTCCCAGGATGCGCGGTCCATGATGGCCAGTGCCAGTCGCGAGGTGAGGATCTCGCGGTCGATCGTGTCGTCATCGACGAGCGACAAGCCCTTGCTGCCCTGCCCGGAGCCTGCCGCCGAGCCTGGCGGCGGCAAATCGCCCGGCTGTACTGCGGATCCGCCATGCACCAGCACGTGGCGCAGCCCGTCGTTCATGCCGGCAAGCCAGTGACGCGCCTGCTTCTGCAGCCCCTGTACGAGATCGCGACGGCGCTGGGCAGTCTGGTATTCGGCCGGCTTGTCCAGCGAGTGGCGGGCGCCCTCGATGACGTGCCGCACCAGCCCCGGCAGACCCTTGACCAACTCGTCGGTGTACAGCCGCCGCGCCTCGCTGGCGAGTTGAGCGGCATTGGCGTTGGTCGCCATGGGCGAAAGGCAGGCAATCTGGTCGTGACGGAATGCCTACTCTATACCACCGCCCCTGCGTTCGGGTCGTTCGGATCGTGGTCCTTGGCAGTGAATTTGACCAGGTCCTCCCGCTTGACACCGAGCCACATCGCAATGGCGGCGGCAACGAACACCGACGAGTAGATGCCGAACAGGATGCCGATGGTCAGCGCGACGGCGAAGTAGTGCAGCGTCGGACCACCAAAGATCAGCATCGACAGCACCATCATCTGGGTGGACCCGTGCGTGATGATCGTGCGGCTCATCGTGCTGGTGATCGCGTGGTCGATGACTTGCGGCGTCGTCAACTTGCGGTACTTGCGGAAGGCCTCGCGGATCCGGTCGAAGATCACCACCGACTCGTTGACCGAGTAGCCCAGGATCGCGAGCACCGCGGCCAGCACTGCCAGCGAGAACTCCCACTGGAAGAAGGCAAAGAAGCCGAGGATGATGATCACGTCGTGCAGGTTCGCGATGATCGCGGCGACCGAGAACTTCCACTCGAAACGGAAGGCCAGGTACAGCATGATGCCGACCACGACGAAGGCCAGCGCCTTCGCGCCATCGGCGGCGAGTTCAGAACCGACTGCCGGACCGACGAATTCGGTGCGCGACAGGCGCAGGGGCTCGACCCCATCGGCGCGCGTGCACGAGGGTCGGCTGACCTGTTCGCCCTGCGGGGTGGTGTAGGCCTTGGTGGTGACCGTGCCGTTTTCGGCCGTGCACAGTGCGGCGAACGCGCTCGCGCCGAGGGCCGCCTGGTCGGCCGGCTTGGCGTCGCCGCGCACCGGCAGCCGCACCAGCACGTCCTTCGAGGTGCCGAAGGTCTGTACCTGAACTTCGCCCAGCTTCAGTGCCTCGATGGCACCGCGGGTCTTCTCGAGGTCGGCGGCATGCTGCGTGTACTCCACCTCCAGCACCGTGCCGCCGGTGAACTCGATCGAGAAGTGCAGCCCGCGCGTCGCCAGGAAGAACACCGCGGCCGCGAAGGTGAGGAACGAGATGACGTTGAACACCAGCGCATGCCGCATGAACGGGATGTCGCGGCGGATGCGAAAGAACTCCATGTGTGTGCTCCCCGAAGCCTGCGGATCAGGCCTTGGCCACCGGCTGCTCGCCGCCCGGCGCCGCAGCCGGCTTCCAGACCTGGCCGATCGAGACCGACTTCAGTTTCTTCTGCCGGCCGTACCAGAGGTTGACCAGCCCGCGCGAGAACATCACCGCCGAAAACATCGAGGTCAGGATGCCCAGGCAGTGCACCACGGCGAAGCCGCGCACGAAGCCGGAGCCGAAGGCCAGCAGTGCGAGACCGGCGATCAGCGTGGT
Organism: uncultured Bordetella sp.; assembly: GCA_964641795.1. Classification (GTDB taxonomy): domain Bacteria; phylum Pseudomonadota; class Gammaproteobacteria; order Burkholderiales; family Burkholderiaceae_C; genus Pseudaquabacterium. Next base: position 12,194 of record CAZXLI010000136.1, read on the forward strand.
GATGTTCGAGTCGAGGATCGTCGCAAAGGCACGCTCGTAGCCGGCCGCGATGGCCGCCTGCGGCGATGAGCCATTGCGCAGTTCTTCGCGCACGCGCTCGTTGATCAGCACGTTGGCGTCGATCGCCATGCCGAGGGTCAGTGCAATGGCCGCGATACCGGGCAAAGTGAGCGTGGCCTGCAGCATCGACAGCATCGACACCAGCAGCAGCAGGTTGAAGCCCAGCGCCAGCGTCGAGAACAGACCGAACAGCAGGTAGTAGCCGCACATGAACACGGCAATGGCCGCGAAACCGTAGGCCACGCTGTGGAAGCCCTTCTCGATATTCTCGGCACCCAGCGTCGGGCCGATCGTGCGCTCTTCGATGATCTCCATCGGTGCGGCCAGCGAGCCGGCGCGCAGCAGCAGCGAGGTGTCGTTGGCCTCGGCGGTGGTCATGCGGCCGGAGATCTGCACCCTCCCGCCGCCGATCTCGCCGCGGATCACCGGCGCGGTGACGATCTCGCCCTTGTTCTTCTCGAACAGCAGGATCGCCATGCGCTTGCCGACGTTCTCGCGCGTGACATCACGGAAGATGCGGGCACCCTTGGCATCGAGCGTCAGGTGCACCGCGGGTTCGTTGCTGTTCTGGCTGTCGAAGCCCGGCTGCGCATCGGTCAGGTTCTCGCCGGTCAGCACGACCTGGCGGTACACGATCAGCGGCGTGCCGTCGCGATCGAGGTAGCGCTCGCTGCCGAAGGGCACCGGGCCGGCACCGCGCAGCGCATCGAGCGCCTCGGTGGAGGTGTTGACCATGCGCACTTCCAGCGTGGCGGTGCGGCCGATGATGTCCTTGGCGCGCGCGGTGTCCTGCACACCGGGCAGCTGGACGACGATGCGGTCGGCGCCTTGCTGCTGGATCACCGGCTCGTTGGTGCCGAGCTCGTTGACGCGGTTGTGCAGCGTGGTGATGTTCTGCTTCAGCGCGGCATCCTGGACGCGCCGTGCGGCCTCGGGCTTCAGCGTGCCGGTGAGCTTGAAGTCGCTGCCGTCCGCGGTTTCCACCCATTGCAGGTCGGGCAGCTGGTCGGCCAGCAGCGGCTGCGCCTGCTGCAGCATCGCGCGGTCGCGGAAGCGGATCTGCACGTCGTTGCCTTCACGCGTGACACCGCCGTGGCGGATGTTCTTGTCGCGCAGCAGCGTGCGCACGTCACCCGCATGGGCGTCGGCCTTCTTGGTCAGCGCGCCCTTCATGTCCACCTGCATCAGGAAGTGCACGCCGCCGCGCAGATCCAGGCCCAGGAACATGGGCAAGGCGTGCAGCTTGGTCAGCCAGGTTGGCGAGCGCGACAGCAGGTTCAGCGCGACGATCCACGAAGGCTCCTTCGGATCGGGGTTCAATGCTGCCTGCAGCGCGTCACGCGCCTTGGTCTGGGTGTCGGTATCGCGGAAGCGCGCCTTGATCGAGTTGCCGTCCAGCTGCACGAAGTCCGCCTGCAGGCCGGCCTGCTTCAGCACGCCTTCGACGCGCGGCACCATCGCGGCATCGAGCTTGAGCGTGGCCTTGCCGCTGGAGACCTGCACCGCAGGCGCTTCACCGAAGAAGTTGGGCAATGTGTACAACAGCCCGATCACCAGCGCGAGGCCGAGGATCAGGTATTTCCACCAGGGGTAGCGGTTCATCGAGGCTTCCTTGGTCCCGGCCGCAGACGGCGGGCGGAGAGAGGCGGGCGCTGCCGACGGCGGCGCGACGCGCGGGCCGCGCGCGGCTTATTTGCCGTAGGTGCCCTTGGGCAGCACCTGCACCACGGCGCTGCGCTGCACCTGCAGCTCGACGCCGTTGGCGACTTCGACGTGCACGAAGGTCTCACCGAGCTTGCTGACGCGGCCGATCATGCCGCCCGAGGTGACGACCTCGTCGCCCTTGGCCAGCGCTTCGAGCATCGCCTTGTGTTCCTTCTGCCGCTTCATCTGGGGCCGGATCATGATGAAGTACAGCACCACGAACATCAGCACCAGCGGCAGCATCTGGCCCATCGAGCCGAGCATGGATTCGGCGCCGGCGGCCGGAGCGGCCTGGGCATAGGCGTTGGAGATGAACACGGTTGGTCTTCCTTCAGGGCAGGCCTGCGCCCGGCGCAGGCGAAACGGCGGATTCTATGCCGGGCTGCCGGGCCTGCCGCCGGGGCAGGCGGGCCGGCGGCTGCGGCTCAGAACAGCGCCATGCTGAGCTTGCGGCGGTACTGGTCGATCAGCGGGTCGCCGGCATTGGATGGCTGCTTGCCCGTCAGTTCCAGGGTGCCCTTGGCCTGCTCGGCACTGGCCTTCGGCGCCGGCTTGCTCATCAGCTCGAGAATCGCGACATAGGTCTTGCGCGCGAGCTGGCCGTTCCATTCCTTGTCCCGCATCACGATCTCGAGCAGCGCTTCCATGGCATCGGTGAAGCGGCTGGCCGCAAACAGGCTTTGCGCCAGTTCGAAGCGCGCATCGAAGTCGCGCCGGTTGGCCTCGATCGCCGCGGCCAGCGCCGCCGGCGGTCGCGCTGTCGGAGCCTTCTCGCAGGCGGTCAGCCAGTGGCCGAGGGCCGACAGCCGGGCATCATGCAGCGCCTTGCTGGCGACCGGATCGAAGGCCCGCCTCGCTTCGGCGATCAGGCCGCTCTCCAGCAGCAATTTGACGTAATCGAAGCGCGCCACGTCGTTCGCCGGGTCGATCGCGACCGCCTGCTGCAGCTTGGCCAGCGCGGCATCGGTATCGCCGCTGGCTTCCAGCGCCTCGGCTTCCTCGGTCTCGGCCTCGGCCTCCAGGGCCTCGGCGCTGGGCACATGCCGGTCGAGGAACTCGCGCACCTGCGCTTCGGGCAGCGCACCGACGAAGCCGTCGATCGGCTGACCCTTGTCGAACAGCACACAGAACGGGATCGAACGCACGCCGAAGGCCTGGCTCAGCTGGCCGGCGATTTCGGGCTGGTCGTCGCTGTTGAGCTTGGCCAGCTTGAAGCGGGCGCCATAGGCCTTCTCGACCTTTTCCAGGATCGGGCCCAGTGTGCGGCAGGGGCCGCACCACGGGGCCCAGATGTCCAGCAGCACCGGTTGCTGCATCGAAGCCTGGATCAGCTCGGCCTCGAAGTTCTGCAGAGTGATGTCGTTCATGGTCGGAAGTGAGCGTGACGGGGGCAGATGAGGGCGGCCGCCTACAATCCAAGGCTTTGCCCACCAACGGCGGAGCGCGCCTTGCAAAGCAGTGCCATGTCCCAGGTTGAATCTGCCGTGCTGGTCGGCGTCCTGATGGGCTCGTCCAGCGACTGGGAAACGTTGCAGCAGGCGGCACAGATTCTCGCCGAGTTTGGCGTGCCCCATGAATGCCGCGTGGTCTCGGCCCACCGCATGCCGGACGACATGTTCGCGTATGCCGAGGCAGCGGCCGATCGCGGGCTCAAGGCCATCATCGCTGGCGCCGGCGGCGCTGCGCACTTGCCGGGCATGCTGGCGGCCAAGACCACCGTGCCGGTGCTGGGCGTCCCGGTGGCGAGCCGGCACCTGAGCGGCGTCGATTCCCTGCATTCGATCGTGCAGATGCCCAAGGGCATTCCGGTCGCGACCTTTGCGATCGGCGCGGCCGGCGCGGCGAATGCGGCGCTGTTCGCCATCGCGATGCTCGCCACGGGCGACCCGGTGCTGCGAAGCAAGCTCGAAGCCTTCCGCGCCCGCCAGACCGAGGCTGCGCGAGCCATGAGCGCCGAGCTGAAATGAAGCGCCCGGTCTTGCTGCCCGGTGCGACGCTGGGCGTGATGGGAGGCGGCCAGCTCGGCCGCATGTTCGTGCATGCCGCGCAGTCGCTGGGCTATGCCACTGCCGTGCTCGACCCTGACGCCAACTCGCCGGCCGGGCTGGTTTCGCATGC
>CAZXLI010000137.1:0-16013 GCA_964641795.1 uncultured Bordetella sp.
CCATCACGAAGCGCGAGTCGGGCCCCATGTCGGACACCCCCACGCGCAGGAGGTAGTCCCTGTCGCCGGCCAGCGAGGCGCATTCGACCACCTCCGGCCAGCCCTGCACCGCGGCGCCGAACACCTCCATCGGGCTGCGCTTGCTGCCGGGCGCCTGCTTGGCCATGCGCACGCTGATGTAGGCGGTGAGGCCCAGGCCCACCTGCGCGGCCTTGACCAGCGCGACATAGCCGGCGATGACGCCGGCCTCCTCCAGCCGCTTGACGCGCCGCAGCGTGGCCGAAGGCGACAGGCCCACCTGCTCGGCCAGCTCGTCGTAGGTGGCGCGGCCATTGGCCTGCAGCGCGCGAAGTATGCGGCGATCCAGCGTGTCGAGCTTGGTGGCGTCTTGCATGGGAGCCATTCTGCAGCTTTCCTGCGCAAATCCACGACGCCAGTCCGTAACTCGCAGGAATGCTGCGCACGGCGCACCCTACAGTGGCAGGATCGCCTTCTGGCCCGACTTGCAGGAGAAGTTCCGGTGACGACGACCCTACTCGATGCGGCAGCGCTGGCCGCCTTGCCGCAGACCCTGCCAGGCTGGCAGGTCGGCTCCGAACGCGGCGGCACGCTGAGCCGCAGCTTCGTGTTCGAGGACTTCTCGCAGGCCTTCGGCTTCATGACCCGGCTCGCGCTGGTGGCCGAACAGCTGAACCACCACCCGGAATGGCACAACGTCTACAACCGGGTGGCGATCACGCTGACCACGCACGACCTCGGTGGCCTGTCGACGCTGGACCTGCGCATGGCCCAGGCCGCCGACCGCCTGGCCGCACCCTTCGCGCCGCAGCCGGCGCAGGAGGCCTGAGATGCAGCTCTCCGACCCGAGCAGCCACGCGGCCTCGACCAAGCACGGCCTGGCCGCGGGCGAGCAGCCCGAGCGCGCCGACTGGACCATCGACCAGGGCTGGGAGCGCTACACCGCTGCCGAGCACGGCGTCTGGAAGACGCTGTTCGAGCGCCAGAGCAAGCTGCTGCCCGGCCGCGCCTGCGACGAGTTCATCCGCGGCATGCAGGCACTGCCGATCGGCCCCGACCAGATCCCCGACTTCCGCCGCATGTCCGAGGTGCTGATGCAGCGCACCGGCTGGCAGGTGGTGGCGGTGCCGGGCCTGGTGCCCGACGAGGTGTTCTTCGAGCACCTGGCGAACCGGCGCTTCCCGTCGGGCCAGTTCATCCGCCAGCCGCACGAGCTGGACTACCTGGAAGAGCCCGATGTCTTCCACGACGTGTTCGGCCATGTGCCGATGCTGATGAACCCGGTGATCGCCGACTACATCCAGGCCTACGGCGTCGGCGGCCTGCGCGCCCAGCGCCTGGGGCGGCTGCACAACCTGTCGCGGCTGTACTGGTACACGGTGGAGTTCGGCCTGCTGCGCGAGCATGGCGACGTGCGCATCTACGGCGCCGGCATCGTCTCGTCGAAGGCCGAGACGGTGTTCTCGCTGGACAGCGCCTCGCCCAACCGCATCCGCTTCGACCTGGAACGGGTGATGCGCACGCGCTACCGCATCGACGATTTCCAGGAGAGCTACTTCGTGATCGACGACCTCGATGAGCTGCTCGAGCTGGCGCGCATCGACTTCGCCGAGCTGTACACGCGCCTGGACAGCGGGCCGGAATACGCGCCCGGCGATGTACTGGCCAGCGATGGCGTGGTCAGCCGCGGCGACGGCAGCTACCACCGCGCGCGGCGCGCGGCGCAGCCCGCCACGCCGGCGTGAGGCTTCAGGCCGCCGCGGCGGCCATGCCGGGCGCGGGCGCGGCGCGCGAGACGGGCGCGCCGCCCGGCGCCGGTGCCTCGTCGGCGTCGAGCTTGAATTCGCCGACCACCGTCTGCAACTGCGCTGCCTGGCCGGCCAGCGACGAAGCGGCGGAAGCGGCCTGGCGCACCAGCTCGGCGTCCTGCTGCGTCACGCGGTCCATCTGCACGACGGCCTGGTTCACGTGCTCGATATTGCCGCTCTGCTCGTTCAGCGCGGTAGAGATCTCGGCCAGCAGCCCGGACACCTGACGCACCGACTGCACGATGCCCTGCATCGTGCTGCCGGCCTCGCGCACCAGCTCGGCCCCGCTGTCGACATGCTCGACCGAGTCGCTGATCAGCGTCTTGATCTCCTTGGCCGCCGAGGCGCTGCGCTGCGCCAGGCCGCGTACTTCAGACGCCACCACCGCGAAGCCGCGTCCCTGCTCGCCCGCACGCGCGGCTTCCACCGCGGCGTTCAGCGCCAGGATGTTGGTCTGGAACGCGATGCCTTCCACGACCTCGATGATCTCGACGATCTTCTTCGAGCCGGCGCTGATCGAGGCCATCTGCTCGACCGCACGGTTCACCACCTCGCCGGCGCTGCCGGCCACGCTGGAGGCTTCGGCGGCGATGCTGGTGGCCGAGCGGGCGCGTTCGGCGGTGTGCTTCACCGAAGCGGTGAGCTCTTCCATGCTGGAGGCGGTGCGTTCCAGCGAAGCGGCCTGCTCGCCAGTGCGGCGTGCCAGGTCGGCGTTGCCGCCGTCGATCTGCTTGGAGGCGACGGCGATCGCGTCGGTGGAATCCTTGATGCGCGTGACCAGGTCGGTCAGCATGTCTTCCATGTTGCCCATCACGCCCAGCAGGTGGCCGAAGTCGCCCCCGCGCTCGGTGCTGAACTCCTGGCTCAGGTCGCCCGAGGCCACCGTCTCGGCGATCAGGATGGCCTCGGACAGCGGCTGCGAGATGCTGTTGACCAGCAGCCGCAGCACCACGCTGCCGGCCACCAGCCCGATCGCGCCCAGCCCCAGCAGCCAGTAGGTGACGCTGCCGGCCAGCCGCTCGGCCTGCGCGGCCGTGGCCTGGCCATGCGCCAGCGCCGCCAGCTCGTTGACGCCGGCCACGCCGATGCCGATCAGCGCGGCCATCAGCAGCGCGCCACCGACGAAGGCCAGCGCCAGACGGGTACCGGTTTTCAGGTTCGAGACAGCCATGGAAGGTCACCTACAGCTTCGCGTCCGGCCGCCCCGATGGCACCGGCAGACCCTGCGCAGTAGGCCACGAGCGCGGCCCCCGCCTTGGCCGGAAAAGGGCTGCATTGGTCTCGCATCTCGGCCGACCGGCGTGCTATACCGGCAACAGATTGGCGTCGTTCGGGAGACGAGGTGGCCCTGTCCAGCCTGACACCGTCTGAGATCGCGTTCCTGATGCTGGCCATGATGCAGGCCGTGGCCGCGGTGCTGTGGAGCATCGGTGCCTGGTGGATCGCCGAGACGCGCCGGGCCACGCTGCACTGGGCCGGCTATTCGGCCTGTTCGGCGATCACCTTCCTGATGCTGGGCGCCTACCTGCAGGCGCTGCCGCTGGCCGGCGTGCTGATCGCGCTGCTGGGCCTGATGCTGCTGCAGCGCGGCGTCTGGTCCTTCACCGGCCGGCCGCTGGGCTGGCGCACGCATGCGGCGATGCTGGCCATCGCCGCGCTGGCCTCGTGGATCGGCACCGACATCGCCTGGCGGCCGCAGCAGGCGGTGGTGCACTACACGCTCACCACCACGCTGTACGGCTGGATCGCGCTCGACCTGTACCGCCATGCGCGCCGGGTGCTGCGCCTGCGCTGGCCGCTGCTGCTGGCGCTGCCGATGCTGATCGCCGGGCTCAATTCAGGCGGCCGGGCGCTGCGCACCGCGTTGAAGCCCGAGGCGCTGGCCACCGAGATCGCTGCCAACAGCAGCCTGAACGTCGGTACCGCGCTGGTCGTGGTGGCGCTGGTGGCCACGCTGCATGCAACGCTGATGGCGCTGGTGGTCGGCCGGCTGATCCAGCAGCTGCAATGGCGCTCGCGCCACGACGGCCTGACCGGCCTGCTGAACCGCCGCGCGATGCAGGAGGCCATCGACCAGCAGCTGGCCCGCAGCCGCCGCGCCGGCGACACCTTCGCGCTGCTGATGCTGGACCTGGACCATTTCAAGTCGATCAACGACCGCTTCGGCCACCCGGTGGGCGACCAGGCGCTCAAGCACGCGGCCACCTTGCTGCAGTCGGGCCTGCGCGAGCAGGACCGCGTCGGCCGCTTCGGCGGCGAGGAGTTCATCGTGCTGCTGCCGCAGGTCAGTCTGACCGAAGCCGCCGCGGTGGCCGAGAGCCTGCGCCAGCGCTTTGCCGCCGAGCCGCTGCCGCGGCCCGACGGCAGCCTGCCGCTGGCCGCCAGCTGGGGCGTGGCCGAGTGGCACGGGCCGGCCGAGGAGTCGTCGCGCCTGCTGCTGCGCGCCGACCAGGCGCTGTACCGTGCCAAGCAGGCCGGCCGAGACCGGGTCGAGACGGCCGGGCCGGAAGGACTGGCGGCCTGAGCCGCCGCGCGGCCTTCAGCCCGCCGCGCCGTCCTGCTTGAACATGGCCTTGATGCCGCGCACGGCCTGGCGGATGCGCGACTCGTTCTCGATCAGCGCGAAGCGCACATGCTCGTCGCCATGGTCGCCGAAGCCGATGCCGGGCGACACGCTCACCTTGGCCTTGGCCAGCAGCTGCTTGGCGAATTCCAGCGAGCCGAGCGCGCGGTAGGGCTCGGGAATGCGCGCCCAGATGTACATCGAGGCCTTCGGCGTCTCCACCGGCCAGCCGGCCTCGCGCAGGCCTTTGACCAGCACGTCGCGCCGCTTCTGGTAGGTGGCGGCGATCTCCTTCACGCACTGCTGGTCGCCTTCGAGTGCCGCGATCGCCGCCACCTGCACCGGCGTGAAGCTGCCGTAGTCGTGATAACTCTTGATGCGGGCGAGTGCGGCCACCAGGTCGGCATTGCCGACCATGAAGCCGATGCGCCAGCCGGCCATGTTGTAGCTCTTGCTGAGCGTGAAGAACTCGACCGCGATGTCCTTCGCGCCCTTGACCTGCATGATCGAGGGCGCCTTCCAGCCGTCGAACACGATGTCGGCATAGGCCAGGTCGTGCACCACCAGGATCTCGTGCTTGCGCGCCAGCGCGATCACGCGCTCGAAGAAGTCGAGCTCGACGCACTGCGCGGTGGGGTTCGACGGGAAGCCCAGCACCATCATCTTGGGCTTCGGGTAGCTGCCACGGATGGCCTTCTCGAGCTCGCCGAAGAAGTCGACGCCCTCGCTCAAGGGCACCGAGCGGATGTCGGCGCCGGCGATCACCGCGCCGTAGATGTGGATCGGGTAGCTCGGGTCGGGCACCAGCACGGTGTCGCCGCGGTCCAGCGTCGCGAGCATCAGGTGCGCCAGGCCTTCCTTCGAGCCGATGGTGACGATGGCCTCGCGCTCGGGGTCGATGTCGACGCCATAACGCTCGGCATACCAGTGCGCGATGGCGCGGCGCAGCCGCGGGATGCCCTTGCTGGCCGAGTAGCCGTGGGTGTCGGGCCGCTGCGCGACCTCGGTGAGCTTGGCGACGATGTGCGCAGGCGTGGCCCCGTCGGGGTTGCCCATGCTCATGTCGATGATGTCTTCGCCGCGGCGGCGGGCAGCGAGCTTGAGCTCGGCCGTGATGTTGAAGACGTAGGGGGGAAGGCGATCGATGCGCGCAAAGCGGCGCTGGCCGGGAACTGCCGACATGGCGTGACTCTTTCAACGTAAGCGCCCGGAACCGTCCGAGCGACGTGGGCCGCGTCGCGAAAGGCATGCTCGCCCTGCTCACGGCCCGTCACGATGCTAACCGATGGCTGCGCCTCGCCGCAGCGCACACGGTGCCGATAATCGGTGCCCGGCATGAGCCCACCCACCCCCCGCACTTCGTCCGCCGCGCCGCGCGCCGGCGCCTGGACCCCCCACCGCTGGCTGCGCTTCGCGCTCGGGCTGCTGCTCGGGCTGGGGCTGGGCGCGATCGGCGCGCTGCTCATCGCGGTGCTGCAGGTGCGCAGCGAGCTGCCGCCGATGAACAGCCTCACCGACTACCAGCCGCGCCAGCCGCTGGCGATCCTGACGTCCGATGGCGTCGAGATCGCGCAGTTCGGCGCCGAGCGGCGCCACTACCTGCCGATCAACGAGATCCCGAAGCTGATGCAGGACGGGCTGCTGGCGGTGGAGGACTCGCGCTTTCGCGAGCACACCGGCATCGACTGGATCGGCGTGGCGCGCGCGGTGGCCAAGTTCGCCACCGGCGGCCGGCTCGAAGGCGCCTCGACCATCACGCAGCAGGTAGCGCGCAACTTCTTCCTCAGCGCGCGCCGCACGCCCGAGCGCAAGCTGAAGGAGGCGCTGCTGGCCTGGGAGATCGAGCGCAACCTGTCGAAGGACCAGATCCTGGGTCTGTACATGAACCAGATCTACCTCGGCCAGCGCGCCTACGGCTTTGCCGCTGCCGCGCAGACCTACTTCGGCAAGCCGCTGGCCAGCCTGTCGATTGCCGAGACGGCGATGCTGGCCGGCCTGCCGCAGAACCCGGCCTATGCCAACCCGATCACCAACTTCGAGCGCGCCCGCGCGCGCCAGCTGATCGTGCTGGTGCGCATGCGCGACACCGGCGTCATCACCGAGGCGCAGTGGGCGCAGGCGCGCGCCGAGCCGCTGAAGATCCGCTCGCCGCTGGCCACCGGCGTGCACGCCGAGCATGTGGCCGAGCTGGCGCGGCGCTGGGTGGTCGAGCGCTACGGCACCGAGGTCTATGCGCAGGGCATCAAGGTCACCACCTCGCTGCGTGCGGCGGACCAGAACGCCGCCTGGCTGCAGCTGCGCCGGGGCCTGCTGGAGCACGACCGCAAGCAGCCCTACCGCGGCCCGGAAGACCAGGAAGACCTGCCGCCCGAGGGCACGGCCGAGCCGGAAGTCGAACGCGCGGCGGCGCTGGCGCTGCGCGAGCACCGCGACGACGAGATGCTGCGCGTGGCCATCGTGCTGGCGGCCACGCCGCGCGAGGTGCTGGCACAGCTGGCCACCGGCGAGCAGCTGCACATCAGCGGCGAGGGCCTGCGCTGGGTGCAGCCGGCGCTGGCGTCCAAGGCGCGCAAGGGCCTGGCGCTGCAGCGCGGCTCGGTGATCCGCGTGATGCGGCAGGACAAGCCGGGACCCAAGGGCGAGACGCTGTGGGCCATCAGCCAGTGGCCCGAGGCCCAGGGCGCGCTGGTGTCGCTGGACCCGATGAGCGGCCGCGTCCGCGCGTGGGTCGGCGGCTTCGATTTCGCCGAGCAGAACTTCGACCACGTGTGGAAGGCCTGGCGCCAGCCGGGCTCGAGCTTCAAGCCCTTCCTGTACTCGGCCGCGCTCGAGCATGGCGTGATGCCGGACACGGTGATCAACGATGCCGAGCTGGCGCTGCCCGGCGCCGAGGGCCCCACCAGCTGGCAGCCGAAGAATTCCGACGGCAAGTTCGACGGCCCCTTGAGCCTGCGCGAGGCGCTGGCGCGCTCGAAGAACTCGGTCAGCATCCGCCTGCTGCAGCAGCTGGGCCTGCCGACCGTGCACAGCTGGATCGAACGCTTCGGCTTCGAGTCCGAACGCCAGCCCGACAACCTGACGCTCGCTTTGGGCGCTGGCAGCACCACGCCGCTGCAGATGGCCCAGGCCTACGCGGTGTTCGCCAACGGCGGCTGGCGCGTCGACCCGGTGCTGATCGAACGCATCACCGATGCACGCGGGCAGGTGCTGTACGAGGCGCCGCCGCCCGCGCCGTTCGAGGCAGCCGAGCGCGCGATCCCGGCCCGCAACGTCTTCATCACCAGCAGCCTGCTCAACGAGGTCACGCGCAGCGGCACCGCCGCCAAGGCGCAGGCCCAGCTGGCGCGTGCCGACATCTACGGCAAGACCGGCACCACCAACGACGCGGTCGACGCCTGGTTCGCCGGCTTCCAGCCCAGCCTGGTGGCGGTGGTGTGGGTCGGCTACGACGACCCGCACAGCCTGGGCGACCGCGAATCGGGCGGCGGCCTGGCGCTGCCGGTGTGGATCGGCTACATGAAGCAGGCGCTCAACGGCGTGCCGGTGCAGCGCCCCGCGGTGCCACCCGACGGCGTGCAGCGCGCCGGCGGCGACTGGGTCTACGACGAGTGGGCCGACGGCAGCTACGTGCGCCAGATCGGCATGCACGAGAGCAGCGCGCCACCGGCCCCGCCGGCCGAAGCGCCGCGGCAATGACGTGAAGCACCGCCTGCGCCGCCGCGACGACAGCGTGTACGCGCTGTGGCTGTCGCGCCTGACGCTGCGGCAGATGCTGACGCTGCCCTACGTCAGCCTGGTGCTGATGCTGGCGGTGACGATCGGCGCGCTGTCGTACTTCGCGGCGCGCAGCGCGGTCGACGGGCTCTCGGGCCAGTTGCTCGGCGAGACCGCGCAGCGCATCAGCGACGCGCTGCAGCGCCAGCTCGACGGCGCCGCCGCGGTGCTGGACACCGCGTTCCCGCCCGGGCTGCCGGCGCCGCCATCAGTGGCCGACGACCTGCCCGCGCTGCGCCTGCGCTTCTGGCAGGCCACCTCGATCCAGCGCGAATCGAACGGCTATGCCTACTACGGCAACCGCCAGGGCCAGTTCTTCGGCCTGTACCGCCACGGCGAGGACAAGGCCGAGCTGCGCCTGCGCTTCGAAGGCAGCGGCCCGCGCGTGATCCGCAGCTTCCGCGGCATCAACGGCCCGCTGGGGGAGCCGCAGGCGGAAAGCCGCACCTTCGAGCCGCGCAGCCGCCCCTGGTTCGCGGCCGGCCTGGCCGCCGCCCAGGCGGCGTGGACGCCGGTCTACATCGACTTCAACAACACCGACCTGGTCGCGACACTGAGCCGGCCGGTGCGCGATGCGCAGGGCCAGGCGGTGGGCGTCGTCGCCACCGACCTGCCGCTGCGCAGCGTCAACCAGCTGCTGCGCGGGTTGTCGCTGAGCCCGAACGCGTTGGCCTACGTGGTGGAGGCCAGCGGGCAGCTGATCGGCCTGTCGCGCGGCGAGCCGCTGATGACCGGTGCCGACGGCCGGCCCGCGCGCCTGCACGCCAGCCGCAGTGCCGAGCCGCTGGTGCCGCCGACCTACGCGGCGGTGCAGGCGCTGCTGGCCAAGGGCGAATCGCGCTCCAGCGAGGCCATCGTCGTGCGCGGGCCCGATGCCACGCGCGCGCAGGTGGCCTGGGCCCGGCTGCACGACGATGCCGGCCTGGACTGGATCGTCATCGTCACCGTGCCGCAGGCCGACGTGCTGCAGCACGCGGTGCAGATCTTCCAGAACACCGCGCTGGCGACCGTGGCCGCCTCGCTGGCCGCGCTGCTGATCGGGCTGGCGATCCTGGCCGCGTTGACGCGCGAACTGCGCCGCCTGGCCGAGGCCGCGGCGCGCGTTGGCGACGGCCTGCTCGACGCGCCGCTGCAGGTGCAGCGGCGCGATGAGATCGGCGACGTCGCGCGCAGCTTCGCCCGCATGCAGCAACGGCTGCTGACCGACCGGCTCACCGGCCTGTCGAACCGCGAGGCGGCCCTGCGGCGCATCGACGAGCGCATCGCCCAGCACCGCCGGCGCGGCGACCGGCGGCCCTTCGCGGTGATGTTCGTCGACTTCAACCGCTTCAAGCAGATCAACGACAACTACGGCCACGACGTCGGCGACAACGTGCTGAAGGAGCTGGCGCTGCGCCTGCGCGGGCGGCTGCGTGCGGACGATACCGTTGCACGTTATGCCGGCGACGAGTTCCTGGTGCTGCTCGATGCGGTGGCCGACCGGCGCGATGCCGAGCAGGTGCGCGCCGACCTCGAGCGCGCGATGCGCGAGCCGCTGGCCGCGCTGGCCGAGGTGGCGCCCGGCGAGGCCTCGGCCGGGGCGAGCTTCGGCATCGCGATGTTCCCGGCCGACGGCGCCGACATCGACACCTTGATCAAGGTCGCCGACCAGGACATGTACAAGCGCAAGGCCGGTAACGGCAGCAACGGCAGCAATGGCAGCAACGGCAGCAACGGCCACAACGGCGCCGGCACGCCCGGCACGCCCGGCACGAATGCACAGTAAGCCCCCACCCACTTCAGGGGTCGCCGGAGGCCGTGGAACAATCCTGCTTCCGCGACACTCCCTCCAGGCCGGTACAGCCTGCGGACGATGAAGCCCTTGACCTCCTACAGCCTCAGCGACTTCGATTTCCACCTGCCACCCGAACTGGTGGCGCAGCATCCCGCCGCCGAGCGCAGCGCCTCGCGCCTGCTCGACGGCACCGGCGCGCTGCCGGTCGACCGCATCTTCCGCGAGCTGCCCGCGCTGCTGCAGCCGGGCGACCTGCTGGTGTTCAACGACACGCAGGTGATCAAGGCCCGGCTGTTCGGCGAGAAGCCCACCGGCGGCGCCGTCGAAGCACTGATCGAGCGCATCCTGCCGGGCCACGAGGTGCTGGCCCACCTGCGCGCCAGCAAGTCGCCGAAGCCGGGCGGCACGATCCGCTTTGCCGACGGCGCCTTCGAGGCCGAGGTGCTCGGCCGCGGCGGCGCCGACGATGCGCTGTTCCACCTGCGCTTCCCGGCCGATCCGCTGGCGCTGCTGCAGGCGCACGGCCACGTGCCGTTGCCGCCGTACATCACGCACGCCGACGAGGCCGCTGACATCGAGCGTTATCAGACCGTGTTCGCCGAACGCCCCGGCGCGGTGGCGGCACCGACCGCCTCGCTGCACTTCGACGCCGGGGTGCTGGCCGCACTGCGCGCGCGCGGCGTCGACAGCGCACGCGTCACGCTGCACGTGGGCGCCGGCACCTTCCAGCCGGTGCGCAGCGAGAACCTGGACGAGCACAAGATGCACAGCGAGTGGTTCGAGGTGCGCGAGGACACCGTCGCCGCGATCGCCGCGGCCCGCGCCCGGGGCGGGCGCGTCGTCGCCGCCGGCACCACCACCTTGCGCGCACTCGAATCGGCCGCGCTCGGCGGCACGCTGCAGGCCGGTGCACGCGAGACCGCGCTGTTCATCCGGCCCGGATTCGAGTTCCGCGTCGTCGACCGCCTGATCACCAACTTCCACCTGCCGCGCAGCACCCTGCTGATGCTGGTCTCGGCTTTCGCCGGCCACGAGCATGTGCGCGCGCTGTACCGCCACGCCATCGAGGCGCGCTACCGCTTCTTCAGCTACGGCGACGCGATGCTGCTGACTCGGCTGGCGAAGTGAGCTGACCCAACGCACGCCGCGGAACCGGCTCTGCAGGGCCGCTGGCGTGGCCCCCTCGAGCGGGAGGCGCCGCAGGCGCTCCGAGGGTGGGTCATTCCCCGGGTTGGCACGGACCGTGCGGTGCGTACACTGCGGGCGCTTCGATGCGTCCGTCGACGCATGACGTCCAAGCCCTCGTCTTCCCGCGAAAGAACACCCATGTCCCTGCAAAAATCGCTCGTCGTCGCCGCGCTGCTGGGCGCCGCCTCCACGCTGGCGCTGGCCGCGCCGGTCAAGTACCTGATCGTCGACCGCTCGTCCGAAGCGGTGATGGACAAGGCCGGCAGCGACGCCGTCTGGGCCGACAAGCTGCCGCAGAAGCTGGCGGCGCGGCTGGCCAAGCTGTACCCCACCGGCCGCTACGGCTTCATCAGCCAGGTCGAAGGCGGTTTCACCGAGGCCAAGCAGTGCGTGGTGACGGCCCGCGTGATGCTGGTGCCGCGCAGCGGCAAGTCGCTGGTGTTCGATGGCAAGAAGGGCGCCACCACCTTCGACGCCCAGCCCAACCTGACCCAGTCGCAGTGCAAGGACCTGGCCAAGGCCAAGCTCGGCGAGGCTATTGCGGCGGTGATGTCGTCGCTGGTGGCGGAGAAGTAGGCGCCGACGCGCCAGGCCCGATCCGGGCGTCCCGGTCGGGCTGACGCCCCTCGGGGGACCAGCCCGCAGGGCTGTAGGGGGCTGCGAGGGCCAGCCGCGGCCGGCGCAGGTCCACCACGGCGGTGTGCGCCGTCTTGTCCTGGATCGCCTGCCGGTTCGGGTCCCACAGCACCTGCACGAAGCCGAGCCCGCCGGTGGCCATGCCGGCGGCATAGCCGCCGAAGCGCTTCAGGCAGCGCAGCGCGGTCATCGGCTTGGCGGTGAGTTCCACCACCCGCAGCCGCATCAGCCGCTTGCCCACGGTCTGCCCGCCCCACCAGGCCGGCAGCAGCGAGAAGTACAGCAGCGAGAAGCCGTAGCCCAGGCCCAGTTCGTCAGCCCAGCGCCGCAGCCAGACGCGGGGGTCGAGCGAGCGCCTGGCCTTGGCCTCGGCCAGCTGGGCCTCGAGCTTGTGGATGCGCTGGCCCTGGCGCGCCAGGGCCAGCGCCATCGCGGCCGACGCATCGTGCGGCACCGCCGAGGCCGCCGCCGCAGCCGCGGACACCGCCGAAGCCGCCGACGCCGCAGCCAGGGCCTGCCGCGCGGCGCGCACGAGGGCGGCGTTCTCGTCATCCTCGTCGACATCGTCGGCCTCGCTGGCCGGCTCCTCCGCCACGCCACTGGCCGCTGTATCGGCCGGCACCGCCCGCGCCACGCGCAGCCGCCGCGGCCGGCTGTGCTCGTCCCAGCTCTGCAGCACGCCGGCGGCCACCAGGGCCGCGGCGGCGCCCCAGACCCACCAGCGCCGCCACGGCCGCCGGCCTGGCTGCTGGCGCCGCACATGGTCAACGCCCAGCAGCGCGCCGGCACACAGCCACCAGAAGTTGGCGAGCGCGGACACCACGGCGATCACGCCGAGGTCGATGGCCATCGCCACCGCGCGCCGGCCCGGGCTGGCCAGCGGCAGGCCCAGCACCTCGGGCGCGACGTTGAGGTCCTCGGACGTCACCCACCGGCGACGATCGATGGCTTGCTTCATGGGCCTGCATCCTAGGGCAGCCGAGCCTTGCCCCAGGGCCCGGCCTTGCCTGCCGGGCCGCGTCGGCCGTCACTCGGCTGTCCGCAGGAACAGCCTCACGTCCAGCCTCAGCCCTGCGGCGTGAACTCGATGCCGGTGCTGGCCAGTCCGGCCAGGTGGATGTTCTGCGCGTTCAGGTCCAGCTCGCAGGCCAGCATGGCCAGCGACACCGCGGTGTAGCTGCCGTTGCTGATCAAGCCGACCAGCCCGTCGACCTCGGCGGCGCTGGGCGCGCTGCCGACCACGTTGGTGTAGACATAACGCACGAAGTCAGCGTTGCTGGGGCCACCGGCCAGCTGCTGGAAGGCCGAGGTGGCCAGCGCCAGCTGGATCACCTCGGCGTAGCCCATGCCGCCGTCCACCAGCTGCAGGCCGATGCCGACGAAGTCCTTGTTCTGCACGTACTGCGGGCCGAACAGCGCGCCGATCACCTTCACCACGATGCCGGCGTTGCCGTCGAGGTCCAGTGCCAGCGCGGTGTTGCCGAAGCCCAGCCGCTCGACGCCGGTCAGCGTGTCGGTGCCGTCGGTGCCGATGGTGTCGGTCACGGTCCAGCCGGCGCCGCCGGTCGCCGCGTGGGTGACGACATAGCCCGCGCGCAGCCCGCCGTACAGCGCGGTGTCGATGCCGCTGCCGCCGTTGATCGCGTCGTTGCCGGCGGCGCCGGTGAGGCGGTCGTTGCCCGCCAGGCCGTTGAGCGTGTCGTTGCCGCTGGTCCCGGCGAGCGTGTCGTTGCCGGCACTGCCGTTGATCACCTGGCCGGTGGGCGGGGTGGTCGGCGTCTCGATCACCAGCACGGTGCCTTGCGCCGGCAGGTCGGAATGGTCGTCCAGCGACAGCGGCGAGGCCTTGATCTGGTAGGTGCCCAGGGTGGCGGCGCCCAGGTTCAGCAGGCCCCCGGGATCGCTGTCGGTGAAGCCCAGCGCATTGGTCGCCACCAGCGTGTAGGTGCCGGTCGCCGTTGCGACGAAGGACAGCGCCGCATCGCTGCCCGGCGCCAGGCCGTCGGTGCCCAGCAGCGTGCCATCGGGCCCGAACAGCTGCAGCGTGCCGGCGGTGATCGGGTTCGCGCCGGCCGCCTTCAGCTCGAACAGGTAGCGCAGCCCGGCGTTGAGCGTGACGCGGAAGCAATCCTGGTCGGTCGCGAGGTCGAAGTTGCCGACGTCGCTGGCACCCACCTGCAGCGCGGTGCCGCTGGCGGGCAGGTCGGCATGGTCGTCACGCGCCACGCCGCGCATCTGCACGGTGTAGTTGCCGAGGTAGCCGCTGCCGAAGGTGACGTCGAACAGGTAGTTGGTGGCCAGCAGCGCATACGTGCCGCTGACCGGCGCCACGAAGGACAGGCTGTTGTCGCCGCGCGGCCCGAGGCCGACGCTGGTGATCTGCAGCGCGCCGGTGGTGTCGAAGAGCTGCAGCGCGCTGGCGGTGATGGTGTTGACGCCCTCGCCCTTCAAGTCGAACACGTAGCGTTCGCCGGCCTGGAGATCGACGCGGAAGTAGTCCTTGTCGGAGGGCAGGTCGAAGTTGCCGTTCAGCACCGCGCCGGCCAGCGGCGTGCCCAGCGACGGCCGGTCTGAATGGTCGTCGTTGCTGGCGAGGGCCGCCTTGACCGAGAACGAGCCCACCGAGGCACTGGGCGACAGGCTGTAGCCGACGTTGTTGGCCGCCACCAGGTAATAGATGCCGCTCACCTCGGGCACAAAGGCGAGCTGCGATTCATGCTGGTTCTGCACCCGGGCGCCGATCAGCAGCGGGCTGCCCTGTGCATCGAGCACCTGCAGGCCGGAGAGCTCCAGCGAGGTCGAGCCGGTGTTATTCAGCGTCAGCAGGTAGCGCTGGCCACCATCGAGCTGCACGCGGAACACGTCCTGGTCGTATGGCAGGTCGAACACGCCCGATACCGTGGTGCCCAGCGCCAGCGGCGTGGCGGTGGCGAGCCGGTCGCCATGGTCATCGGCGGCGATGGCGCTGACCTTGACCTGGTAGCCGCCGGTGGCCAGGCCACCCAGCGACGCCTGCTCGTCGTTGGTGGCCAGCAGGTAATAGGTCCCGCCGCTGCCGGTGACGAAGGACATCACCGCCTTCGGATCGGCCGCGTCGCCATAGTCGGCGGCCACTTCGTTGCCGTTGGCATCGAACAGCTTGAGCTGCGTCGCCGGCACCGGCGTCGTGCCGTTGCCCTGCATCTCGAACAGGTAGCGCTGATTGCCCGCGAGGTCGAGGCGGAAGTAGTCCTGGTCATGGTCCAGGTCGAACTGGCCGGTCACGGTCGTGCCGACGGCCAGCACCTCGGCCTGGCTGGCGCGGTCGGCATGGTCGTCCTGCGGCACGGCCTCGGCCTTGACGCTGTAGCTGCCCTGGCCGTCGCTGTCGCGCAGGTAGTAGGTGCCGGTGGCGGCGGCAGTGAAGACGAAGCGGCTGACCCCGTCCGACAGCACGCCGGGGTCGAAGGCCACGGCATCGCCGGCGGGATCGAACAGCGCCAGCGAGCCCGGCTGCTGCGCGGCGCTGCCGGTACGCGTGCTGGTGAAGAGGTAGCGCTGGCCGGCAACCAGGTCGATGCGGAAGTAGTCGAGGTCGTTGGGCTGGTCAAAGGTGCCGGCGGCGGTGTTGTTGGCCATGTCGTGTTCCCTGCGGCGATAGCGGAATGAGGGCGGCGAGCATAGGCCCGGCTTGTTGCAGCGCGGTTGCCAAACGTTGCAAGCCTTTCAGCCATTCAGACCCGTCGCGCCGGGCTGCGACAATGCCGCCCATGTTGCAGTTCGAGTTGCTGGCCACCGAGGGCCTGGCCCGCCGGGGCCGGCTGCGGCTGAACCATGGCGTGGTGGAAACGCCGATCTTCATGCCGGTGGGCACCTACGGCACCGTGAAGGGCGTGCTGCCGCAGTCGCTGCACGACATGGGCGCGCAGATCATCCTGGGCAACACCTTCCACCTGTGGCTGCGGCCGGGGCTGGAGGTGATCAACACCTTCGGCGGCCTGCATGGCTTCGAGGGCTGGCACAAGCCGATCCTCACCGATTCCGGTGGCTTCCAGGTCTGGTCGCTCGGCGAGATGCGCAAGATCTCGGAGGAAGGCGTCAAGTTCGCCTCGCCCGTCAACGGCGACAAGCTGTTCCTGACGCCCGAAGTGAGCATGCAGGTGCAGACGGCGCTGAACTCCGACATCGTGATGCAGTTCGACGAGTGCACGCCCTACGAGACCAAGGGCCAGCTGACCACCGAGCGCCAGGCGCGTGCCTCGATGGAGCTGAG
>CAZXLI010000138.1:0-15991 GCA_964641795.1 uncultured Bordetella sp.
GCTCGATCGAGGTCGGCAAGTGGGCCGACCTGGTGCTGTGGCGGCCGGCCTTCTTCGGCGTCAAGCCCAGCCTGGTGCTCAAGGGCGGCTTCATCGCCGCGGCCGCGATGGGCGACCCCAACGCCAGCATCCCGACACCGCAACCGGTGCATTTCCGCCCGATGTTCGGCAGCTTCGGCAAGGCGGTGGGCGCGACCTCGCTCACCTTCGTCAGCCAGGCCAGCCTGGCCAACGGCGCGGCCGAGAGCTACGGCCTGGCCAAGCGCCTGGTCGGCGTGAAGGGCAACCGCAGCGTGCGCAAGAAGGACATGGTGCACAACCACTACCAGCCGGCGATGGAGATCGATGCGCAGACCTACCAGGTGCGCGCCGACGGCCAGCTGCTCACCTGCGACCCGGCGGTCGAGCTGCCGATGGCGCAGCGCTACTTCCTGTTCTGAGCACGCCCCGTGGATCGACGCCGCTATCGTTCTTTCTGAGCGGCCATGGTCGCCTCGGCCAGCGCCTGCTGCACCAGCGGCACCAGCTGCTCGGCGGTGTACTCCTTCTGCAGCAGGTGTCGCACACCGGCCTGCAGCGCCGCCAGGCGGATGTCCTCGGACAGGTAACCCGAGCTGATGATCACCGGCAAGGCCGGGCGCAAGGCGCGCAGCGCCTGGGCCACGTCCAGGCCCGACAGCTCGGGCATGTTGTAGTCGGTGATCACGAGGTCGAAGGCCGTCGCGTCGGCCTGCAGCGCGGCCACTGCCTCGCGCGCGTCGCCGAAGCACTGCACGTGGTAGCCGGCACGCTGCAGCAAGGCTTCGGCCAAGGTCACCACCACCGGGTCGTCGTCCACGTACAGCAATCGCTCGCCCCGGCCCGGCGCCACGGCCACGACTGGCCGTTCGCCGGGCTGCAGAGACCGCAACGGCGGCGCCACCTGCGGCAGGTAGACATCGAAACGGCTGCCCTCGCCGGGTGCGCTCTGCACGGCGATGGCACCGTCGTGGGCGCTGACGATGCCATGCACGACCGACAGCCCGAGCCCGGTGCCCTGGCCCACCGGCTTGGTGGTGAAGAAAGGCTCGAAGATGCGGGCGCGCGTCGCCGCGTCCATGCCGCTGCCACTGTCGACGACCCGCAGTCGCGCATGCGGACCCGGGCGCAGCGCGGCCAGGCCCTGCACGGCGTCGCCTTCGAGCGACACACTGGTCAGGCTGACGACAATGCGGCCCTGCTCACCCTGCAACGCATGCCAGGCGTTGGTGCACAGGTTCATCAGCACCTGCTGGAACTGGTTGCCGTCCACGCGTGCCCACAGCGGCTCGGCCGGCACCTCGCACTGCAGGTCGACCGACGCCGGCAGCGTCGCCCGCAAGAGTGTGATCGAGGCCTCGACCAGCGGCGCCAGCGGCTGCGGCACGCGGGCCAGGGGCTGCCGGCGGCCGAAGGCGACGATCTGCTGCACCAGGTTGCGCGCGTGGCTGCCGGCCTGCGTGATCTGCGCCAGGTGGCGCAGTGCCGGATCGTCGGGCGCGAGGCGCTCGCGTGCCAGCGCGGCATTGCCGAGGATGGCCGCCAGGATGTTGTTGAAGTCGTGCGCGATGCCGCCGGCCAGCGTGCCGATGGCTTCCATCTTCTGCGACTCGCGCAGCTGGCTCTCCAGTTGCGCGCGACGCGCCTCGGCCTCGCGCGCCTCGGTGATGTCGGTGAACATCGCCAGCGCACCCGCGTAGCGGCCATCGGCGTCGGCGATCGGGTTCAGCGACATCGACACCCAGAGCCCGCTGCCGTCGGCGCGGCGGAACTGCAGCTCGTGGTGGCCGGCGCGGCCCTGCGTGCGCTGCGCCAGGTGCGCGGCCACCTGGGCGCGGCCGGGTTCCTCGATGAATTGCGTCAACGGCAGCGCCTGCAGTGCGTCGATGCCGTAGCCGAGCATCTGCAGGGCCTTGGGGTTGACGAACGAGGTGCGATGGTCGGCGTCGCACATCCAGATCCCTTCGTCCGCGGTCTCGACGATGCGCCGATAGCGTTCTTCACTGTCGCGCAGCTCGTGCGTCATGCGCTGGGCCAGTGAGCGTGCGCGTTCGCGGCCGCCGACCAGCTGATGCGTGAGCAGCGCCAGCAGCAAGCTCACGCCGAGTCCGGAGACGACGATGATGCGCGGCGCGTCGAGGTTGTGCAGCGCGTCGAAGTCGGCCATGGTGCGCACGCCCAAGGTCCACGTGTGCCCGGCGAAGCCGATGTACTCGTGCGCCTCGAAGCGCGAGGGCTGCGACTGGCCGCCGCCGGACTGGTACATCAGGTTGTCGTCGGTCAGTTCCACGCCGTCGTGGATGCGGATCCCGAGGCCCGGCATGCCCTCGCCATACAGGCTGGACATCAGGTCGCTCATGCGGAAGACCGCGAACACCCAGCCGGTGTGGTGGCGACGCCGGTCCTGTACCGTGGCCAGCGGTTGACCCGGTGCATACAGGGGCAGCAGCATCATGAAGCCGTCCTGCGGACCCGCGTCGGGTTCGGCCATCAGGCGCAGTTTGCGGGTGATCGCGATGCTCCCCGAGTCGCGCGACTGCAGCAGCGCCGCCCGCCGCACGGGCTCCTGGTGCAGGTCGTAGCCCAGCACGCCGGGCCCCTGGCCGACGGCCGGTGCGACAAAGGTCACCGGCGCCTGCAGCACACCGTCGGCGCCCGTCACGGCACGCGCATAGCCGATGCCCTTCAGCCCGGCGAAATCCGCGCCGGCCAGCAGCGCATCCACATAGGTCGAGAAGCCGGCCTGGTCCACCGTGCTCGCCGCCCGGAACAGGCCCTGCGCACCGCGCAGCACCAGTTCATAGCTCGCGATGCGCTGCTCGACGCGGTTGGCGGTCTGGCGCAGGCCGAGTTCGAAGTTGCTGCGCAGCGTCTGCTGCTGGGTGCGCTGCTCGTGCAGGGCCAGCAAGGTGGTGATGGCCAGTGCGCTCAGGCCGACCAGCCATGGCAGCAGGGTCAGCAGCCGCTTCAATCCGGGACCCGGCCAGTGAGCAAGGGAAAAGGTTCGAACACGTTCAGAACTGGGTCATCGCACGCGCCAGATCGGGCTTGAAGTACTTCTCGAAGATGCGCTGCATCGTGCCGTCCTGCCGCATCTGCTCCACCAGCAAGCGCCAGGCCTGCTGCTGCGCGGGCGGAAGGGACTTCTTCGACATGATGAGCCCATGCGGCACGGAAGGATCGTCGAATTCAAGGATCGTGGTCGTGTCACGGATCCGACCGGTATCGATGGTCGGGTAGTCGAAGGGCTCGATGATCATCGCCTGCACCCGGTTGTCGAGCAGGATCTGGTACAGCGGATCGAGGCTCGTGGCATAGCTGACGCGCTGTTGCGCATCGAGCTTGTCGACCAGGCGGTTCGCGTTCGGGCTGTAGCGGAAGCCGCGGATCACGCCCAGCTTCAGTGCCGGGTTGCTCTCCAGCGCCGCGTGGCTGGTCACGCCGGCATCCTTGCGCACCAACAGGTAGTACTTGTTCGAGAAATACCAGGCGAAGGCCGCGAACTTGTCGCGCGCCTCGTTGCTGATGCCCGAGAGGCTGAAGTCCAGCGCACCGGATTCGATGAGCTGCCAGATGCGCGCGCGCGGCATCAGCGAGACCACCAGCTTGCAGCCGCTGCGGCGCGCCAGTTCGTCGGCCACGTCCTTGTCGATGCCCTCACCGGTCTGCGCCGAGTACAGCAGGCCGTGCTCGTGCAGCCCCAGGCTCAGCGGACGGGAACAGTCCGGTCCATCGGCCGCTTGGGCAGGGACGGTCGCGATACAGCACGCCAGCCAGAGCATCAACCCAACGAAACGCATGATGTGTCCTCATGTCGATGCGATGTCGGCCTGCTGGTCAGCCGACAAGACCATGATAGTTTCGCGTAGGGCCGCGCTACAGTCCATGCCTACGCAAAAGTACCATCCGCCATGCTGGCGGGCCTGGCTCGCATGGTTTCGCCCCTGGCTGAATGACCGCTGACAGCTTCCTGGCCGACGTGGCCACCCAGGTGGTGGCGTGGCACAACCGCCACCCCCTGGCGCGCCGCATCACGCGCAAGGACGTGCAGGGCATCGGGCTCGTCGAGTTGCCATTCGCGCGCGATGGCCTGCCGGCCTGGGACGCACCACAGCCCAAGCGCGGCCTGTTGTCGCTGATGTTCGCGCCGCGCCAGCGTCGGCGCAGCTGGCCCGCGTTCAGCGAGGACGTGGTGCCGGAGATCGGCCTCAAGCGCCTGGCTGCCTTTGCCCATCGACACGGCTACGAAGACCGGCCTGGCCCCCCTGGCCTGCCCGAGCGTGCGGTCGCCTTCGACCGCGACCTGCTCGACCCGCCGAAGCCTGCGGCGCAGCCACCGGAGCGGGTGTCTCGTTTCCTGGTCACGGCAGCGATCGACATCGGCCCCCAGCGGCCGCGCCTGATGCTGGGACGTGGGCGACGGCCCGCGGTGCTGGGGCAGCGCCTGTGGAGCCTGCCGCGACTGGCCGCCCTGGGCGGTGGCCTGCTGGTCGCCATGCTGGCCAGCGTGGCCCTGTTGTGGTTGAAGGCGATGCCGCTGCGCAGCAGCGCACCCGCCAGTGCAGCGGCCTCGGCGCCGGCCCCTGCAGCGGCGTCGAAGCCGGCACCGAAGCCGGTGGCATCGCCGTCGTCGGCGCCGGCGCCGGCGCCTGCGTCGGCCGCACCAGCGGTGGCTGTGGCTGCCCCGCCAGGCGTCGCCTCGACGCCGGCTTCTGCAGTCGTCATGCAAGCCCCGCGGCCTTCGGTACCGGAGGCCCCGCATCGCCTGCCGCCGGCTTCGTCGGCCCCGGCGACCAGGACGGGTTCGGCATCCGCGGCCTCGAGGCCCGCAACGTCGCCCGCCATGCCAGCATCCGCGATGATGCCGCCGCTGCCAGCCAGCGCAGTGCCCACGGTGCCGCCGATCGAGACTCAGCGGGCTTCCGCGCCGCTGGTGCCCAGGCTGCGCCCCGACCTGGCCGCCTCGGCGCGAGCAGAAGCGCCTGGCGGGCCCTTGCGCCCAACGCCTGGCCAGGGGCCGGCGGCTGAGCGTGCGCCAGGTACGCCCGGTGTCACCCCGCCGCGGGCGATCGGCGCGGCTCCCACGGCCGCCGCCAGCGCGACGCGCTTCTACGCGCTGGTCACCCGACCGGTGCGCAGCAAGGCCGAGGCGGACGCCCTGCTGCGCCGGCTGCGGGCCGAAACCGACCGCATCGGCCACCCGACGGCGACGCAGACCGGCTTGCTCGAGTCGCGCGATGGCTGGCGTGCCACCTGGTGGCCTTTCACCAACCCACGTCAGGCCGAGAACGCACGCGTCGCATTGCAGCGGCGCATCGAACTCGAGGTCGTCGATTTCTAGCCCGCGGCGCGACAATCGCGCCCATGCTGACGATCAACAAACTCATCACCCAGGGTCGGGGCCTGGCCGCCGTGCTGCTGAAGCGCGCGCCCACCCTCGAGCTCGATTGGGATCTGCGGCAGAAGAGCCGCTTCGAGGCCACCGATTCCAGCGGCCGCCAGCTGGGCGTTTTCCTGCCGCGCGGTACCGTGGTCCGCGGCGGCGATGTCCTGGTGGCCGAGGACGGCTCGCTGGTGCGGGTGCTCGCCGCGCCGCAGCCCGTGCTGGTGGTGCGCCACTGCAGCGAACACGGCACGCCCTTCGACCTGCTACGCGCGGCCTACCACCTGGGCAACCGACACGTGCAGTTGGAGTTGAAGCCCGACCACCTGAAGCTGGAGCCGGACCACGTGCTGGCGGCCTTGCTGCGCCAGCAGCACCTGATCGTCACCGAGGCCAACGCGGCCTTTGAGCCCGAGGCTGGCGCGTATGCCACGGGCGGTCACGACCACGGCCATGGACATCGCCACGACCACGGCCACGATCACGACCACGGCCCCGATCACGGCCACGATCACGATCACGGCCATGGCCACCACCATGGCCATGGGCATGATCACGACCACGAGCATTGATGTCCGCGTTGCTGGCGTTGATGCGCCTGGCCTCGCCGGCGCTGCCGGTGGGCGGCTTCAGCTATTCCGAGGGATTGGAGGCGGCCGTCGATGCGGGGCGCGTGCATGACGAAGCCAGCGCCTGCGCATGGCTGCTGGACCAACTGCGCCTGAGCCAGCAACGCGCCGAGCTGCCGCTCGTCGCGGCGGCGCTCGCGGCCTGGCAATCGGGTGACACCGACCGCATCATCCATCTGAACCACTGGGCGCTGCAGACCCGCGAGACGCGCGAGCTGCGCCTGCAATCCGAACAGATGGGCCGTTCGCTGGCCGATTGGCTGCGCCAGCGCCGGCCCGACGACGCCCGCGTCCAGCAGCTGCGGGCGCTGGTCCCCGCCCCCGCCTGGCCGATCGCCTTCGCGCTGGCCGGCGTCCACAGCGGTGCCGAGCCAGGCGAGGTGCTGCTGTGCAGTGGCTTTGCGTGGGCTGAGAACATGGTGCAGGCCGCGTTGAAGGCGGTGCCGCTGGGTCAAAGTGCCGGCCAGCGCCTGCTCGACGCGCTGGCCGCAGCCTTGCCCGAGGTGGTCGCCGCCGCTCAGGCCATCGCCGCCGGCGGCGACGAGGCGCGCCAGAGCTTCACGCCGATGCTGGGGGTGCTGTCAGCCCGCCACGAGGCCCAGTACTCGCGACTGTTCCGTTCGTAGCGGCAGCGCCAGCGTTCGGCGCTGGCATGCTGCTCGCTACACTGCGCCGATGAACTCGCCGCTGCACACGATCGCCCGTCGGACCAAGAAGCTGCCCCCGCTGCGGGTGGGCGTCGGCGGGCCGGTGGGTTCGGGCAAGACGACGCTGGTCGAGATGCTGTGCAAGACGATGCGCGAGCGCTGGGACCTGGTGGTCATCACCAACGACATCTACACCAAGGAAGACCAGCGCCTGCTGACCGTGGCCGGCGCGCTGGAGCCCGAGCGCATCATGGGCGTCGAGACCGGTGGCTGCCCCCACACCGCCATCCGCGAAGACGCCTCGATCAACCTCGAGGCGGTGGACAGGATGCTCGAGCGATACCCCGATGCCGACATCGTGTTCATCGAGTCGGGCGGGGACAACCTGGCCGCGACCTTCAGCCCCGAGCTGAGCGACCTGACGATCTACGTGATCGATGTCGCCGCCGGCGAGAAGATCCCCCGCAAGGGCGGTCCGGGCATCACGAAGAGCGACCTGTTCGTGATCAACAAGACCGACCTGGCACCCCATGTCGGCGCCGATCTGTCGGTGATGGAAGCCGACACCCGCCGCATGCGGCCGAACCGCCCGCATGTGATGACCAACCTGCGCACGCGGCAGGGGCTCGACCAGGTGGTCGGCTTCATCGAGCGCCGCGGACTCCTGGTGGGCTGAACCAGCGCGAATCAGGCCGCGACGGCCGCCGTGGTGACCAGGGCCGCGGGTTGGTTGCAGGCCCGCCCGCAGGCATTGACGGCCGCATCGAAGACATCCCGCGCGCAGTCGTGGCAGCAGCCGCAGTGGCTGGCGACGCCGGTGTGGTCCTGCAGCTGCTCGAAATTGCTGACGCCCTGCTGCACGACGTGGTGGATATCGCGGTCGGACACTCGGCGGCACAGGCAGACGATCATGGCAGGCACCCAGCTTGGATGCCAGAAGTCTACACGCTAATACGAATTGTTCTCAATCATCCGTTTACGCGGCCGGGTCTTTTTCGGTGACCGGGATCACGATCCGTCGCCGATTTGCGTCTGCAGATAGTTCTGCTCCCCGACCTGGGCCACCAGTTCGAGCTGGGTCTCCAGGTGGTCGACATGCTCCTCGGTATCTTCGAGGATGTCGCCCAGCAGGTCGCGGCTGACATAGTCGCGCACACCCTCGCAATGCGCCATGGCTTCCCGCAGGTGGGCGACCGAGCCCTGCTCGATCTTCAGGTCGCAGGACAGCACTTCGATCGCGTTCTCGCCGATCATCAGCTTGCCCAGGTCCTGCAGGTTCGGCAGGCCTTCGAGCATCAGGATGCGCTCGATCAGCTTGTCAGCGTGCTTCATCTCCTCGATCGACTCCTCGTACTCATGCTTGGCCATGCGGCCGAAGCCCCAGTTCTTCAGCATCCGGCAGTGCAGGAAATACTGGTTGATGGCGGTGAGCTCGTTCTTCAGCTGGGCATTCAGGTAGGCCAGCACTTGGGTGTCACCCTTCATCTTCGTTCTCCGGTCGGCGGTGGCGGCTATTCTCACGCCACGGCGCGCCGTTCGGCGACGATTCCGGAGTTCAATACATGCTGGTCAACTGCGTTGCCTACCAGGAAGGCACCAAGCTCGCCGACATCCCGGTGGAATCCATCAGCGATCACCTGGCCAAACCTGGCTGCTTTGTCTGGGTGGCGCTGCGTGACGCGACCGAGGCCGAGTTGCAGCAGGCGCAAGACGAATTCGGCCTGCACGACCTGGCCATCGAAGATGCGATGCACGGCCACCAACGGCCGAAGATCGAGGAGTACGGCAACACGCTGTTCGTCGTGCTGCACCTGGTGGAGTTCAGTCCGACCGACGAGCTGCGGCTGGGCGAGGTCCACGTGTTTGCCGGGCCCAATTTCGTGCTGTCGATCCGCAACCGCAGCACCCAGGGGTTCCTGGGCGTGCGCCAGCGCTGCGAGCGCGAGCCGCAGCTGCTGCGCCTGGGCGCCGGCTTCGTGCTGTATGCCCTGATGGACGCTGTCGTCGACCGTTATTTCCCGATCGTCGATGCGCTGGAAACCGAACTCGAAATGATCGAAGGACAGATCTTCGAGCGCAACGCCGGGCGCGCCAACATCGAGCGGCTGTACGAACTGAAGCACCGCGTCACGTCGCTGCGCCACGCGGTGGCGCCACTGCTCGACTCGGTGGGCAAGCTCCATGGCGGGCGCGTGCCCGCAGTGTGCAGTTCCAGCGAAGCCTACTTCCGGGATGTCAACGACCACCTGTCGCGCATCCTGACCTCGATCGACACCATCCGCGACACCATCGGCACCGCGATCCAGGTGAACCTGTCGATGGTGACGATCGAGGAATCCGAGGTGACCAAGCGGCTCGCCGCCTGGGCCGGCATCTTCGCGGTGGCCACCTTCTTCGTCGGCGTGTGGGGCATGAACTTCGAGCACATGCCCGAGCTCAAGTGGACCTGGGGCTACCCGGCGGCGCTGGGTCTGATCGGCGTCACCTGCGGCGTGATGTGGTACCGCTTCCGCCGCGCGGGCTGGGTGTAGGCCCGCGCCGCCGGCGGCAGCAGCGTCGGGTCACGAGTCGCCGGCCTGCTTCAGCAGCCGGCTGACTTCTTCCTGAGCCGGAAAGTCCTTGCCCAGCTTGGCCAGCGCTTCGAGCTCGGCACGGGCGGCCTTCTTGTCGCCGGCATCGAGGTAGATGCGCGCGAGGTTGAGTCGGAAACCGGGGATCTCCGGCATCTGCGCCACCACCTGCTTCTGCAGCTCGATCGCCCGCGGGTACTGCTTCTCGCTGGACAGCACCATCGCCAGCGTGTCCATCAGCGCCGGCTTGCCGGGCGCGACCTTCACTGCACGCTCGGCATAGGCCAAGGCACCTGGCTTCTTCTGCCTCATCTGCAGCCAGGCCACGTTGTTCAGCGCCATCGCGTTCTCCGGCTGGCGCTTCAGTACCTCGAGGTAGCGGGTCTCGGCTTGGGCGAGGTCGTTGGCGGCGATCGCCAAGTCGCCGAGGTAGAAGAGGAACTGGCCGTCATCCGGGTGGTCCTTGAGCCAGCCCTCGGCGAACTTGGCCGCTTCGGGCGCGCGCTGCGCCGACGTGAGCGTCAGGTGCAGCTTGGACGCTGCAACCGACGCCTCGTTCTTCGTCAAGGCCTTGCGGAAGGCTGCGACCGCAGCGTCCCAGTGCTTCTGCGAGGCTTCGACTTCGCCTTCGGCGATGTAGCCTGCACCGTCGTCCGGCCGACGCTCCTGCAGGCGCTTGGCGGCCTTGATCGCCTCGCCAAACTTCTGCTGGCGCCACGCGAGCGCGATCGCCAGCCGGTTCGCGGTCAGCGAGTCGGGTTCACGTTCGAGCGCCTTCTGAACATCGCGCTCGGCGGTGTCGAACTCCTTCGACGCCATGTGCGCCTGTGCGAGCCCGAGGTAGCCGACCGCTGCATCCGGCCGCAGCGAGATGAGCTTGCCGTAGCTGCTGATCGCCTGCTGCCGGTCGTCGACCGCCAATTGGGTCCGGCCCAGTCGATCGAGGAGCTCGACATTGTTGGCAATCGCCGTGTTCGCTGCCTGGGCCGCGGCCAGCGCGCCCTTGCGATCCTGCAGGTTGATCAGGTAGTCGATCTGCGCCAGCCGCGCCGGGACGTCGTTCGGATTGGCCGCCACCGCGTCGGCGAACAGCTTGACGATCTCGCTTGTCGGAGCGCCGACACGGCCCTTCACCTCGGCCAGCGCGAGCAGCGCGTTGGTGTTCTTCGGATCGAGCTTGAGGACCGCCTGGAATCGGCCCTGCGCGGCCTCGGGCTGCTTTTGCAGCAGGTCGATCGCCGCAAGCCCCGCGGCCGCCGGCAGGTACTTCGGGTCCTTGCTCTGCGCCTGTTCGAAGGCCGCCCGCGCCGCATTGAAGTCCTGCTTGATCAGGAAGACTCGGCCTCGAAGGTTGGCCGCCACCGGGCTGTCCGGCTGCTTCTTCTCGAGCACGTCGATGGCCTTCAGCGCAGCGTCGAATTCCCGGCGCTGCATGCGCGCGCTGATCAACGCCAGGTCCACTGCCCGCCCGTCGTCCGCAGCGGCAATGCGCTGCAGTTCGGCCAATGAGGCATCGGCATTGCCATGGTTCAGCTGCGACAGTGCCACGGCCGCGCTGAGGCGCTTGTCATCGGGCTTGAGCTTCGCGGCCTTGGCGAACAGCGCCTCGGCGGACTTGTTGTCGCCGGCCAGCAGCTGGGCCTGGGCGGCCAGCGCCAGCACCTGTGGCGAAGGCGTGGGGGATTCCAGCAGCGGCTTCAGCGTGGTCAGCGTCTTCTCGGGTTGGCGCGAGCGCAGGTAGGTATCGGCCAACAGGCGCCGCACCTCTGTGGCGTTAGGCGCCAGCTGGACGGCACGGCCCAGCAGCACCTCGGCCTGCTGCAGCGATCCCAGCTGCAATTCCACGGCACCTGCCAGCTGCAAGGTCCGCACGCTGTTCGGGGCCGCCTGCAGCACCGGCTGCAGCAGCTCGCGCGCCTGCTTGTAGTCATTGCGCACGAAGGCCAGTTGCGCCTCGAGGTAGCGCGTCTGCGGGTGGTTGGGCTTGAGCTTCTTCAGTTCGTCGAGCTGGCGCGCGGCCCCCTCGGTATCACGGTTCATCAGCAGCAGGGAGATCAGCGCGCCGTGTGCTTCGGGCAGGTCCTTGCGCGCCGCCACGGCCTTGCGGTACTGCTCGATCGCGCCATTGCGGTCGTTCTTGGCCTGCCACAGCAAGTCGCCCTTGAACTGCAGGGCATCGGTGTTGCCGGGCACCCGTCCGAGCAGCTCATCCAGCACGGCCAGTGCACCATCGATGTCGCCACCATTGGCCTTCAGCCGCGCGTTCATCACCACCGCGGGGGCGTATCGCGGCGAAATGGCCAGCGCCTTGTCGATGGCCGCTCGCGCCTCCTCTGCCGCGCCTTGCACCGCATAGGCCGTGGCCAACGTGGTCTGCAGCTCGATGTCCTGGCCCGGATCCTTCAAGTCGGTGCTGCCATATTCCTCGGTGAGCTTTCTGGCCTCGCCCTGGGCCAGGAGCGCTCGGGCGCGGACCGGCACGACCTGCGCTTCCGGGAACTTCAGATCCAGCGCCCGTCGCAGTTCAGCCTCCGCACCGGCGGCGTCGCCCGAGTCCAGCAATGCGCGCCCCAGCAGGAACCGCCCTTCGCCAGAGGAAGGGTTCTTGTCCAGCAGGTTCTTCAGCTGAATCACCGCGGCCTTGGGATCGTTCTTCTCGAGGTATTCCTTGGCAGAGCCGAGCAGCTCCGTCTCGCTCTTGCCGCCGCAGGCCACCAGAGCCAGGGCCAGGAGAACGGCCGCCAGCAGGCTCGGCACACGTCCAGGTCGATCTCGATGCATCACGGTGTCGTCCCCCTTCTTCCTGCTTGCGCCACGCCGCCAGCGGCGGGCTTGTCGTGGTCAATGAATCCTGGACAGCGTGTGCAGCGTCCGCACCGCGCCCTCGCCGATGGCCGCGCCGAAACGCTTGGCCAGTCGCTCGGCAACGTTTTCCCTCGGCGTGTAGTCGATCACCTCTTCGGCCTTCACCACCTCGCGGGCCACGTAGTCGAGGTTGCCGAAGGTATCGGCCAGGCCGAGCTTGACCGCTTCCTCACCGTTCCAGAAGAGGCCCGAGAAGGTGTCCGGCGACTCCTTCAGGCGCTCGCCGCGACCCTGTCGGACCACGGCGATGAACTGGCGGTGAATCTGGTCGATCATCGCCTGGGCGTAGGCCTTCTGGCGCGCGTTCTGCGGCGAAAACGGGTCGAGCATGCCTTTGTTCTCACCGGCGGTCAGCAGCCGACGCTCGACGCCCAACTTGTCCATCAGGCCGGTGAATCCGAAGCCATCCATCAGCACGCCGATCGAGCCCACCAGACTGGCCTTGTCGACAAAGATCTCGTCGGCCGCCACCGCCACGTAGTAGGCGCCCGAGGCGCACATTTCCTCGACCACGGCGTAGACCTTCTTCTGGTGCTTGGCCTTCAGGCGGCGGATCTCGTCGTTGACGATGCCGGCCTGCACCGGGCTGCCGCCCGGACTGTTGATGCGGATGACCACGGCCTGCGCACCGCTGTCCTCGAAGGCCTGGCGCAAGCCGGCCATCAACTGTTCGGCGCTGGCCTCCGTGTCTGCCGCGATCTCGCCGCGCAGTTCGACCAGCGCGGTGTGCGGACCCGAGGGCGACGTGCCATGGGCTCGCTGTGCATTCAGCAGCCACAACACGACGCAGAACAGCCCGAACCAGGCCAGCCGCATGCCCAGCCGCCAGCGCCGGTCGACGCGGCGCTCGTGGATGAGCTCCTTCGCGAGTGTCTCGAGGGTCTGCTCAATGGCGGGCGCCACTGGCGGTGCCGGCACGGCCCGCGGAGACTCGGGCGGCGCTGCGGCCGGAGGGGTAGGGAGTTCGTCGTTCATGGCAATGCGCTCCGGTCAGGCGGACAGCGCGGGTCCGATGCCCCGCGACTCGTTAGGCGACAGGGCGAATGTCGCGGGAAGGATACCAATACACCTGTCCGTCCTGCTCAAGCGTCTGGATGGCCATCAGGCTGGCCCTGCCACACGGGCCTGCGACACAGCGGCCATCGGCCGGCTCGTACGTGGCACCATGGATCGAGCAGATGATCCAGCGCCGGTCCATGTCGAGAAACTGGCCAGGCTGCCAGTCCATCTCGACGGGCACATGCGCGCAGCGGTTCAGATAGGCGCGCACGCGGCCCTCGAATCGCAAGGCGAAGGCACGAGCCGGCTGACCCCACAGCTTCACGTCGAACACGAAGGCCTTGTCGCGCTCGACCAGCTCGGCGGCCGGACACAGCGGCAGCGGCCCCTCAGGCGTGGCGCTGGAGCCAGTCATGCAGGTCGTCGGTGCTGTGAGCCACGAACAACGGCGCCAGTTCGGCAAAGGCTTCGGGCTCGTGCGCCCCGTAGCTGACGCCGAGGCTGGCGGTTCCGGCATTGGCAGCCAGCAGCAGGTCGTGTGTGGTGTCACCGATCATCAGCGTGCGCTCCGGCTCGGCGCCGAACTCACGCATGAGCTGCTGCAGCATCAGCGGGTTCGGCTTGCTGGCCGTCTCGTCGGCAGTGCGCGTGCCATCGAAGAGACCTTTCAGTTGAACGGCCTGCAGGGCCTCATCCAGTCCGCGCCGGCTCTTGCCGGTGGCCACGGCGAGCCAATGGTTGCGCGCCTTCAGGGCCTGCAGCATCTCGAGCGTGCCGGGGAACAGCACCAGCTCATGCTGCCGCGCGAAGTAATGATGTCGGTAGCGCTGGCCCAATTCCGGGTAGCGGTCCTCGGGCAGCCCGGGCACCGCATGCTGCAAGGCGTCCCGCAAGCCCAGTCCGATGACATAAGCCGCATCGGCGTCGCTCGGCACGGCCACGCCGATGTCGCGGCAGGCCGCCTGGATGCAGCGCACGATCAGGCCGGTGGAATCGAACAGCGTGCCATCCCAATCGAAAACGATCAGGTCGAAGCGGCGGGGTCTGGCGCTCATGTGGGGAAATCAATGCGGCTCGGACAGGCGAGCCAGCAGTGTGACGCATTCGGCTGGCAGCGGCGCCTGCAACGTGATGCGCTCGCCGCTGGCCGGGTGATCGAAAGCCAGCTGCCGCGCGTGCAGGAACATGCGTTCGAAGCGTTGTCCCTGCAGCCCTTCGCCGCGCGCGAGCTGCTTGTTCAACGCGAAGTCGCCGTACTTGTCGTCGCCGACGATCGGGTGACCGGCGTGCGCCAGGTGGACCCGGATCTGATGCGTGCGCCCGGTCTTGATCGTCACATCCAGCAGGCTGTAGGCCTCGAAGGCCTGCACCACCTGGACCAAGGAGATCGATCGCTGGCCTTCTTCGGCCCCGGGCGCGACGGCGCGAACGCGGCGTTCGCCTGCAGCGTCGAGGTACTTGTGCAGCGGCACGTCGATGACCTTCAGCCTGGCCGGCCAATGGCCGATCACCAGCGCCGCGTAGGTCTTGCCGGTGTCGCGGGCCCGGAACTGATCCTGCAGCGCGGTCAGCGCGCTGCGCTTCTTGGCCAGCAGCAGAATGCCCGAGGTCTCCTTGTCGAGCCGGTGCACCAGTTCGAGAAAACGCGCCTGCGGCCGAGCCCGGCGCAACTGCTCGATGACGCCGAAGCTCACGCCCGATCCGCCATGCACCGCAACGCCGGCAGGCTTGTCGATGGCCAGCAGGTGCTCGTCTTCGAACAGCACAGGAAACTCTCGCGGCGGTGCAGGTTGGGTGGTGGCCGCCTTCTCGGCCACGCGCACCGGCGGCACACGGACTTCATCGCCGACCGTCAACCGTGTGTCCGCGGCGGCGCGGCCCTTGTTGACACGCACCTCACCCGAGCGGATCACGCGGTAGACATGCGTCTTCGGCACGCCCTTCAGCAGCTTCAGCAGGAAGTTGTCCAGCCGCTGGCCTTCGCTGCCTTCGTCGACGACCAGGCGTTGCACCGCCGGTGGCGCGGCTTGCGAAATGGCAATTTCGCGGTGGCCGCCTGGTTTGCTGCTTATAATGCCGCGGACCACAATTGAGCCCTAAGTGCTTGATTTTCCAGAGTTTACCCGGGCATGCCGGGCTCGATGGTGGTGGCACGCCGTACCAGGCGCGCCAAAACAAGCGTTGATGCAACACCTGGCGCAGCGCGGCAGGCCTCCTCGCCAGAGCGGGTGGGCGGCCCCGAATGAACAGGTGGAAGAGACACGTCGTCCATAGCCGTCCCGTCACTGGGAAGAAACCAGCTCATGGATGGCAGACCCGGCTGCCGAATGCCTGATCTGTCATCCGCGGCCAGCCCCTCGGTTCGCATGTTCACCCAACTCCTTGCCAGAAGCAGCGCCCTCCGCGGCGCCGCGCGCACTGTCGCGCCCGGCGAGGCCTTGGCGGCACCGCCCACCGACAAGCGCTCGCCGCACGCGGCCCCGCTGCCAACCTGACCCGTTCCATGGTCACCGCAGTCCAGGGCGATTCCTCCATCGGCTAGTTCACGTTGCTCGTGCATCGGATGGGTCGCCTGCCTTTCGCAAAGGCCGGTGACCGTGTGAGCGCGCGCCGCGTTTTCGCGGTGCGTGCGGACAGGAGTGCACATGAAGCGCATGCTGATCAATGCCACGCAGCCGGAAGAGCGGCGCCTGGCGATCGTCGATGGACAGAAACTGCTCGACTTCGAGACCGAGATCGAAGGCCGTGAGCAGCGCAAGGGCAATATCTACAAGGCGGTGGTGACGCGGGTCGAGCCCTCGCTCGAAGCCTGCTTCGTCGACTACGGCGAAGACCGGCACGGTTTCCTGCCGTTCAAGGAAATCTCCAAGCAGTTCTTCC
>CAZXLI010000139.1:0-15972 GCA_964641795.1 uncultured Bordetella sp.
ACATACAGCCGCAGGCTAGGAGTCTTCGCGGCTTCTGCCGCGCAGACTCCTAGCCTGCGGTGCCGTGACCGCCCGCCTGCCCCTGCCCTGGACCGCCGAGCCTGCTGGCCCGGCGCTGCCGCGCCTGCGCGTGCGGCCGCTGCACTGGCTGTTGTATGCGGGCTTCTGGGCCGCGGTGGGGCTGTTCCTGGCGATCGCCGAGCTGCAGCACTACGTGCAGCGCGGTGGCCGGCATCGCTGGGAGCCCTTCCTGTGGGAGTTGTCGAGCAGCCTGGTGGTCGGGCTGCTGATGCTGGGCCTGTTCGCCGGGCATCGGGCGCTGGCGGCGCGCGGCCTGCCGTGGCACCGCATGGTGCCGTGGCATGCCGCCGGCGCGGTGGCCTATGTGCTGCTGCACTCGGCGCTGATGTACGGCATTCGCGCCATCGTCTATGCGCTGACCGGCGTGGACTACGAGCCCGGCGACGTGCTGTCGGTGCTCGCCTACGAGGGCGCGAAGGACCTGGTGAGCTATGCGCTGATGGTCGGGCTGTGCCATGGTGCGCTGCTCTACCTGCGCGACCAGCAGCGCCGGGCCGCCTGGCAGCGCCTGAACGAGGAACTCGCCGCCGCGCGGCTGGCACGGCTGCAGGAGCAGATCCAGCCGCACTTCCTGTTCAATGCGCTGAACCTGGTGTCGGCGGTGATGTACGAGGACGTCGAGCGCGCCGATCGCCTGCTGGCCGAGCTGTGCGAGCTGCTGCGCCTGTCGCTCGACGCCGGCCGGCGGCCGACGCACAGCCTGCGCGAGGAGCTGCAACTGGTGACGCCGTTCCTGTCGATCATGCGCCAGCGCTTCGAAGGCCGGTTGAAGACCCAGGTCGAGGTCAGCGAAGAAGCGGCGGCCTGCGCGCTGCCCAGCCTGCTGCTGATGGCGCCGCTGGAGAACGCCGTCAAGCACGGCGTCGCGAACAGCATCGCGCCGGTGGCGGTGAGCGTGCAGGCGGCGGTGCGGGCCGGGCTGCTGGAGATCCGCGTGTGCGACAGCGCGGCAGCGCCCAACGGCGATGCAGCGCCGGCACCAACGCTGCCCGGCAGCGGCATCGGCCTGGCCAACACGCGCGAGCGCCTGGCCACGATGTACGGTGATGCCGCCAGCGTGACGCTAGCGCGTGAAATCAGCGGCACCGTGCTGCGCCTGCAGCTGCCGGCCCAGGCCGCCACCGACCAGGGGCCCGTTCACCCGACGGATGCCGGACGTCGATGAAGCTGCTGCTGGCCGACGACGAGCCGCAGGCCCGCGCCAAGCTGCGGCGCTTCCTGGCCGACATGCCGGACGTGGCACTGGTCGGCGAGGCGGGCGACGGCGTCGAGGCGTTGGCACTGGCGCAGCAGACCGCGGCCGACGCGGTGCTGCTGGACATCCAGATGCCGCGCCTGGACGGCCTGGCCGCCGCTGCGGCAATGCCCGAGGGCACGCTGGTGGCCTTCACCACCGCGTACGACGCGTTCGCGGTCAAGGCCTTCGAGCTGAACGCGGTGGACTACCTGCTGAAACCCATCGTGCGCGAGCGGCTGCAGGCCTGCATCGCCAAGCTGCAGCGCCAGCTGGCGCCGCCGCAGCGCGAGCAGCAGCGCCAGGGCTTGCTGAGCGCGCTGCACGG
This sequence comes from uncultured Bordetella sp., assembly GCA_964641795.1. Taxonomy (GTDB): domain Bacteria; phylum Pseudomonadota; class Gammaproteobacteria; order Burkholderiales; family Burkholderiaceae_C; genus Pseudaquabacterium. The sequence goes on from CAZXLI010000139.1 coordinate 1,644, forward strand.
GCTGCAGCCACTGGCCAGTGTCAATGGCCACGGCGGCAGCGGCCACTGGATGGTGCTGCACCGCGGCGCGCTGCAGCGCGTGGCGCTGGCCGAGGTGGAGCTGCTGGAGGCCGAGGACAACTACGTCTGGCTGCACACGCCGGCGCACTCGTGGCTCGACCGGGGCACGCTGGCCGCGATGCTCGAACATCCGGTGGCCGGGCCGCTGTTCGTGCGGGTGCATCGCTCGTTCGCGGTGAACCCGCGCTGCATCGCGCGCATCGCGCCGCTGGCGCGCGGCGATGCGCAGCTGGTGCTGGCCAGCGGCCGCGAGGTGCGGGTGTCGCGGCGCTTTCGCGAGCAATTGGCGGCCGGCATCGCCCGCTGACCCGAGCTGCGGGTCCGGCCCGCCGACCCCATGCCGCGTCCCGTCCGCCCCGCAGCGCTGGCACGACGGCGCCCGCGGACCGACGATGGCGGCATCTCCTTTCACGCGTTATCGCCATGCACCACGACCCCGCGCTGCCGCCGCGCCGCTTCGACCTCGACTGGCTGCGCATCCTCGCCTTCGGCCTGCTGATCCTGTACCACGTCGGCATGTACTACGTCAGCTGGGACTGGCACGTGAAGTCGCCGTTCGCCTCCACCGCGCTCGAGCCGCTGATGATGGCCAGCTCGCCGTGGCGGCTGTCGCTGCTGTTCTTCATCTCCGGCGTGGCCACCGCCTACCTGCTGCGGCGGCAGCCCGCGGGCTTCGTCGCCAGCCGCGCGCGGCGGCTGCTGATCCCGCTGCTGTTCGGCATGCTGGTGATCGTCGTGCCGCAGGCCTACTACGAGGTGGTCGAGAAGGCCGGCTATGCCGACGGCTACCTCGCGTTCTGGCAACGCTACCTGCTGGCCGATCGCCACTTCTGCCGCGGCACCGATTGCCTGCAGGTGCCGACCTGGAACCACCTGTGGTTCGTGCCCTACCTGTTCGTCTACAGCCTGCTGCTGTGGGCCGTGCAGCGGCTGGCACCGCGGGCCTGGGCTAGGGCCTGTGAACGCCTCGGGCGCTGGTGCGCGGGCTGGGGGCTGCTGCTGTGGCCGGTGCTGCTGCTGGCGCTGTGGCGGGTGGGGCTGGTGGCGCGCTTCCCGTCGACACACAACCTGGTGCACGACTGGTACAACCATGCGCTGTACCTCAGCGTGTTCGGGCTCGGCGCCGCGCTGGCATGCCAGGCGGCGCCCTGGGATTCGTTCGAGCGCCGGCGCTGGTGGGCACTGGCCGGCGCCGTCGCGAGCTATGGCTTCATCGTCTGGTACTTCAGCATCTACTCCGCCGGGCGGACGACGGTCCCGGACGAGCTGCGCCAATGCCAACGCCTGATTTACGCGGCCAACCAATGGTGGTCGATTGCCGCGGCCGTGGGCTTCGCACGCCGCTGGTCGCCGGCCGACGGCCCGCTGCGGCGCTACCTGACCGAAGCGGTGTTTCCGTTCTACATCGTCCACCAGAGCGCGATCATCGTGCTGGCCGAGCAGCTGAAGCCGCTTCGGCTGGCGCCGGCGGTCGAAGGGCCGCTGCTGGTGCTGGCCACCGCGGCGGCGTGCCTGGTGAGCTTCGAGGCGGTGCGCCGGGTGCGCTGGCTACGGCCCTTGTTCGGGCTGGGGCCTCTGCCGCAGCCGGCGATGCGCGCAGGCGCTGCGAAGCAGCCTGCTAGCATCGCCTCCCCATGAATTGGCCCTACGAATGGCAGATCGGCTGGCGCTACACCCGGGCCGGCCGCGCCGGGCGGCGCAACGGCTTCATCTCGTTCATCTCGGCGATCTCGATGGTCGGCATCGCGCTGGGCGTGGCGGCGCTGATCATCGTGCTCAGCGTGATGAACGGCTTCCAGAAGGAGGTGCGCGACCGCATGCTGGCGGTGATCGCGCATGTCGAGATCTTCTCGCGCGACGGTGCCGCGCTGCCTGACTGGCAGGCCACCGCCGCGAAGGCGCGCGAGAACAAGGTGGTGGTGGGGGCCGCGCCGTTCATCGCCGCGCAGTCGCTGATCGCGCGCGGCGACGAGATGCGCGGCGCGGTGGTGCGCGGCATCCTGCCGTCGGCCGAGGCCACCGTCACCGACATCGGCGCCAGGCTGCGGGACACCACCCTGGCCAAGCTGCAGCCGGGCGCCTGGAAGATCGTGCTCGGCATCGAGCTGGCGCGCCAGCTCGGCGTGCGCGAAGGCGATTCGGTCACCATCGTCGCCCCCGGTGGCCAGGTCACACCGGCCGGCGTGGTGCCTCGGCTGAAGAGCTTCACGGTGGCCGGCACCTTCGAGGCCGGGCACTACGAGTACGACAGCGGGCTGGCGCTGATCCACGTCGACGACGCGGCGCGGCTTTACCGGCTGGAGGGCCCGAGCGGCGTGCAACTGCGGCTGCGCGATGCGCAGGCCGCGCGCGAGGTGGGTTATCAGCTGTCGATGACGATGGGCCCGGGCCTGGTGGTGCGCGACTGGACCCGCACCAACCGCAACTGGTACGACGCGGTGCAGATCGAGAAGCGGATGATGTTCATCATCCTCACGCTGATCGTCGCGGTGGCCGCGTTCAACCTGGTGTCGACCCTGGTGATGACGGTGACCGACAAGCAGGCCGACATCGCGATCCTGCGCACGCTGGGCGCGAGCCCGCGCTCGGTGATGGGCATCTTCGTCGTGCAGGGCGCGGCCAGCGGCATCATCGGCACGGCGGTGGGTGTGGGGCTGGGGCTGCTGGTGGCCTTCAACATCGATGTCATCGTGCCGGCGATCGAGCATGCGCTGGGCGTGAGCTTCCTGCCCGGCAGCATCTACCTGATCAGCCGCATGCCCAGCGATCCGCAGATGGGCGACATCGTGCCGATCGGCGTGATCTCGCTGCTGCTGGCCTTCGTTGCCACGCTGTACCCGAGCTGGCGCGCCAGCCGCGTGAACCCGGCGGAGGCGCTGCGCTATGAATGAGGCCACCACCCCGGTGCTGCGCTGCCAGGGCCTGGCCAAGCGCTTCCGCGAAGGCGAGCTCGACGTGGCGGTGCTGCAGGGCATCGACCTGAGCGTGCAGCCGGGCGAGACGCTGGCCATCGTCGGCGCCTCGGGCTCGGGCAAGAGCACGCTGCTGCACCTGCTGGGCGGGCTGGACGCGCCGAGCAGCGGCCAGGTCGAGCTGGCCGGGCGCGACTTCGCCGGCATGGGCCCGGCCGAACAAGGCGAGTGGCGCAACCGCCAGCTCGGCTTCGTCTACCAGTTCCACCACCTGCTGCCGGAGTTCAGCGCACTGGACAACGTGGCGATGCCGCTGCGCATCCGCCGCCAGCCGGTGGCGGCGGCGCAGGTGGCCGCGCGGGCGATGCTCGAGCGCGTGGGCCTGGGCCCGCGCGTGCAGCACCGGCCGGGCCAGCTCTCGGGCGGCGAGCAGCAGCGCGTGGCGATCGCCCGCGCGCTCGTCACCCAGCCGGCCTGCGTGCTGGCCGACGAGCCGACCGGCAACCTCGACCGCGGCAGCGCCGATGCCGTGTTCGCGCTGATGCTCGAACTCGCGCGCGAGCGCGGCACCGCCTTCGTGCTGGTGACGCACGACCCCGGCCTGGCTGCGCGCTGCGGGCGCACGCTGCGGTTGGAGCGCGGGCGACTGCAGGGATGATGGGCTTGGGGCCCCGCCAGACGGCAGGGCCGCACCCTGGCGCTGCCACAATGTCGACCCCTGCAGGAGGCTGAGCTTGGACTACACCGTCGCGGCCGTGGACGAGGCCATCAAACTGCTGTTCGCCGTGGCGGCGGAGCCGGGGCTGGGCGTCACCGAGCTGTCCAAGCGCACCGGCATCACCAAGGCACGCGCGTTCCGCCTGCTCAGCACGCTGGAACAGCGCGGCCTGGCGCGCCGCCACGGTGACAATCCGGTCTATCGGCTCGGCCTGCAGGCGCTGCGCCTGGGCGCCAGCGCGGCCGAGCAGCTGGACGTCGTGCGCGAAGCCAACCTCGCCTTGCAGGAGCTGGGCTCGGCCTTGAACGAGATGGTGATCCTGCGGGTGCGCGACGGCCTCGAGAGCGTGTGCGTCGCGCGCTGGGAATCGACCCAGCCGCTGCGCGTGCACGACGAGATCGGCCACCGCAGGCCGCTGTATGCGGGCGCGTCGGGCAAGCTGCTGCTGAGCCATGCGCCACAGGCGGTGGTGGACGCGGTGTTCGAGGCGCCGCGCGAGCGCTTCACGCTGCAGACGCCTGTGAGCCGCACCGCGCTGCAGCGCGAGATCGCGCGGGTGCGCGAGCAGGGCTATGCGCTGTCGGTCGGCGAGTTCGCGAAGGACACCACGGCGCTGGCCGTGCCGATCTTCGACAACGAAGGTGGTGTCGAGGCGGCGCTGAGCGTCAGCGCACCGTCCAGCCGCATGGATGAGCGGCGCCAGCGCGCCTGTCTCGGTCTGCTGCGCAGCAAGGCGGAGGAAGTGTCGCGCCGGCTGGGCTGGCGGCCTGGGCTGACGCCTGCGCCAGCTGCGGCGGGCTGAGCCGCCATCGCGGCCGCAGCTCGGCGCGCAGCCCGGCATCCAGCTGCCGCACGAAGTGCGCCAGGTGGCGCAGCAAGCGCGTGTAGCCGCCATGGCGCACGCAGCCGGCCTCGTGCATGTACAGCGCGCGGTTCACCGCGATCTGCACGCTGTGGCGCCCGAAACCGGGCCGGCCATGGCGGCGCAGCAACTCGTCGCCGCGGTAAGGCCGGTTGACGCGCACGCTGTGGCCCATCGCCCCCAGCGCCGCAGCCATCCAGCGCAGCAGGATGGGATCGGCGCTGCCGCCTTCCAGGTCGCTCAGCACGAAGTCGGGCCGGGCTTGTCCTTCATCGTCGTTCATCGCATTGCCGACCGATTTCATCGACAGGCAGACGATGTGCACGCACATGCCGTGGCGCGCCTGCGCCGCGCTGATCAGGCGGTCGAGCGCCGCGTGGTAGGGGTCGTAGCACTGATCGATCCGGTGCTGGACTTCCTGCACCGATAGCGCGGCGCGGTACAGCGGCAGTCCCGGCAGCGCGTCGCGCCGGATCAATCCCATGCCGCGGTGCGAGCTGGGGCAGGGCACGATGGCCGCGGGCCAGGTCTCGGCGAGCAGTGCCGGATCGATGTCGTCGCGCGCGCGATTGGGGTCGATGCAGGCGCGGTGGAAGCCGGCCGCCAGCAGGGGTGCGCTGCCGCCGATGGCCTCAGCCCACAGTGCGTCGACATACGCGCTCCAGCAGGTGTCGAGCGCCTCCGGCGGGACCGCCGGCGGCGTGGCGGACGCCGGCCACTGGCTGCCGCTGTGCGGCGAGTCGAACACCAGCGGCGACCTTGGCTCGGGGTGCGCATCCAGCACGCAGAAGGGGCCGGATGGCGGGTCGTGAGGGGCGGTGGCGAGGGGTCTCATCGTCTCGACTCCGGCGACAGCGTTACAACAGATGAAACATTGCCGTCGATCATGGTCTGGTCTTCAAGGTGAATTCGAGCACGATTTTTATTATCGGCGTGCGAGTTTGTGGGGTGCGAATGACTTGCATTGTCTACCGGCTTGTCCCACAATGTTTCGTACATCGCAACACTGTCGCGTACAACGAAACGATAGCCGGATCCATGACCGCCACGACGCTTCCGCCACCACCCTTCGCGCTGATCGGCAATCCGGCCGAGGCCCTTTCACCGCTGGTGTTCGATTCGCCGCACAGCTGGCGCGACTGGCCGGCCGACGGCACACCGACCAGTGCGCCTGAAGCTGCCGTGCTGTCGAGCTGGGACGCCTTCGTCGACGAGCTGTGGGCCGAGGCCCTGGACGGCGGCGCGCCGCTGCTGGCGGCGCGCTTCCATCGCGCCTACATCGATGCCAACCGGCCACGCGATGACATCGATCCCGCGCTGCTGGCCGCGCCCTGGCCCGGGCCGTTGAATCCGGGCCCGACCTCACGCCGCGGCATGGGCCTGATCCGCCGATTGGCGCTGCCGGGCGTGCCGATGTACGGGCACCTGCTGTCGGTGGAAGACGTCATCGGCCGCATCGAGCGCTGCTACGACCCCTATCACGCGAAGTTGGCGGCGCTGGTGGAGGCTGCGCATGCGCGCTTCGGCATGAGCGTGCATGTCGATTGCCATTCGATGAAGTCGACCGGCAATGCGATGAATGTCGACGCCGGCGCCGCGCGGCCGGACATCGTGGTCAGCGATCTCGAAGGCCGCAGCGCCGATCCCTTCCTCGTGCGCTGGGTGGCCGCGAGCCTGGGCTCGCTGGGCTACCGGGTGCAGATCAACCACCCCTATTGCGGCGAGGAACTGGTGCGGCGCCATGGCCGGCCCGCCAGCGGCCGCCACAGCATCCAGATCGAGATCAACCGCGCGCTCTACATGGACGAGGCGCGCTTCGTGCGCCACGCCGGCGCCGCGCGGCTGGTGCGCGATCTCGCCAGTTTCGTCAGGCAGCTGGCCGCCGGGCTCAGCGCCGAGTTGTTGCCGCGCCTGCAGGCGCCGCTGGATTCCCCCCCCCACCAGGAGTGATTGGCATGTCGAACTTCATCCGCCAGACGCTGGCCTGCGCGCTTGGCGCGGGCCTGCTGTGGAACAGCGCCGCGGCGCAGTCGGGCAGCAATGTCCAGATCGGCGGCCAGCTGCGGCTGACCGTCAACAGCGTGCGCACCGGCAGCAACGGCAGCGTGACGAGCTTGACCGACAACGCGTCGCGCCTTTCCTTCAAGGGTGCGGAAGACCTGGGCGACGGTCTGAAGGCCTTGTTCGGGCTGGAGTTCGGCTATGGCGCCGATACCGGCGAGCTGGGGACGCCGGCGTTCCGATATTCGTATGCCGGCCTGGGCGGCGGTTTCGGCAGCGTGGCGCTGGGGCGGCTGGATTCGGCCAACCCGACCGGCTCGCCGCTGTACTCGCAGGTGACCGCCATCACCACCTTTGCGGCCAACGACGCCGGCGCCACCGCGATCGGCACCTCGATGCTGAACGCGCGCAACCGCACCTCCAACTCGATCGGCTACCGCAGCCCGAGCTTTGGCGGTGCCGAGCTGATGGCGCGTTATTACCTGCGCGGGTCCGGCACCGGCACCGAGGCCGAGGACGATGCGCAATCGCTGGACCTGGGCGTGCTGTACCGCGGCAAGGCGCTGACGGCGGCAGTCGGCTATGCCAAGGACAAGCGCTCGGGCGGCCTGAAGAACAACGAGTTCGACGACAAGTGGCAGATCGGCGTGCGTGGCGAGTTCGGCGACTTCGAGCCCTACGTGCTGCTGGGCGTGGACCGCTACCGCAACACCGCCACCTCGCGCCGCGACGTGAAGTACTGGATCGTCGGTGCGCAGTACACGCTGGGCCTGAACAGCCTGGTGCTGAACGTGATGCAGCGCGATGTGCAGGGCTCGTTGCGCGGCGAGCGCAAGCGGGTGCAGGCGGCCTGGGTGTACGCGCTGTCCAAGCGCACCGACCTGCAGACCTTCTTCGACAGCGACGGCATCGATTCGTCGAAGTCCAACGTGCGGGTGCGCGCCATCGGCGCGGGCCTCAAGCATGTGTTCTGAAACCCGCGGTCTCGTGCAAGGATGGACATCATGAAAGCATCCGCCATCAGCGCGCTCGCGGTCCTGGCCCTGGCAGCCGGGCTTGCGCGCGCGGGCGATTTTCCCGAGCGGCCGGTGAAGGTGCTGGTGCCGTTCCCGGCGGGCGGGGCAGCCGACAACGCGATGCGCGTGGTCGGCAAGAAGCTCGCGGAGTACTGGAAGCAGCAGGTCCTGATCGAGAACAGCGCCGGCGTCCACGCCATCAAGCTCGGCGCGATGGCGCCGGCCGATGGCTACAACCTCCTGCTGGCCGCGGGCTCGCAGATCGTCACCTACCCGTTGCTGCGCGCCAAGCTGCCGTACAACCCGCAGACCGACCTGGTGCCGGTGGCGCGGCTGGTCACCAACCCGCCGGTGCTGGTGGCGCACCCCTCGCTGGGCGTGAAGTCGGTGCCCGAACTCATTGCCGCGGCGAAGAAGAAGCCGGGTGCGCTGAACTACGCCTCCAGCGGCATCGGCAGCCCGAACCACCTGGCCATGGAGATGTTCGAGGACATGACCGGCACCGAGCTGACGCACATTCCGTACAAGGGCGGCGCGCCGGCGGTGGTGGAGCTGGTGGGCGGGCAGGTGCAGCTCGGTGTCAACGCGATTCCCAGCGTGCTGGCCCACATCCGCAGCCACAAGCTGGTGCCGCTGGCCGTGGCCAGCAGCCAGCGTGCGCGCTCGCTGCCCGAACTGCCGACGATCGCCGAGGCCGGCGTCACCGGCTTCGAGTACACGATCTGGTACGGACTGTTCGCGCCGGCGAAGACGCCGCCGCAACTGGTCGCCCGGATCAGCGAAGACGTGCAGCGCGCGCTCGCCGAGCCCGAGGTGCAGCGCCTGCTGCTCGACCAGGGCAACGAGCCGTCACCGAGTTCGGCCGCGAAGCTGGCGCAGTTCATCCAGCAGGACACGGCGCGCTGGACGCGGCTGGTGCGCGAGCGCAAGCTGAAGATCGAGGAGTGAGCGGTGCGCCGCCGTACGCGCCTCGCCTCGGAGGCGGTGGCCGTCTGGGTGATCGCCCTGTCGCTGTTGCAGCCGCGGACGGCGGCTGCGGCCGATCTGGTGGTCGGGCAGGTGGCCCCGCTCGACGAGGCCGGCTCGCCGGGCAACCAGCTGCGCCAGGGCATTGCGCTGTGCTTCGAGGCGCAGAACCGGCGAGGCGGCGTGCACGGCGCGCGGCTGAAGCTCGTCAGCCGCCACCGCGACCGCCAGCCCGAGGACATCGTGCCGCGCACCCGTGCGCTGATCGCCGAGGTGGCACCGGTGGCCTTGATCGGCTTCCTCGGCACCGGACCGATGGAGGCCCTGCTGCGTTCGGGCGTCCTGCAGGCCAACGGGCTGCCGGTGGTAGGCATTCGCACCGGGGCTTCGGCGCTGCGTGAGGCGCCGGCCAGCGACTGGCTGTTCCACACCCGCGCCGGCTACGCCGCCGAAGTGGCCAAGGTGCTGGCGCACATGGCGACGATCGGCACCACCCGGCTGGGGCTTTACTTCGAAGACAGCGCCTTCGGCAGCGAGGTGCGCACGCTGGTGCAGCGTCAGGTTGGCCCGCATGGCGTGCAGTTGCTGGCGCTGCAGGCGCACCCGACACGCCAGGCCGATCCCGCGGCGGCGGTGGCGAGCTTCCAGCGCGCGGGCGTCAACGCCGTGCTGGTGGCGGGTGCCAGCGAGGCGGCGGCGGACTTCTATCGCGCCTATCGTCAGCGCGGTGGTGCCGGGCTGGTGGTCGGCTTGTCGACCGTGGAGGGCGCGCAGGTGGTTCAGCGCATCGGCCCGGTGGTGGCGAAGGGCTTCGCGCTCGTGCTGGTGGCGCCCGATCCGGTCGCCGGCAGCCTGCCCCTCGCGCGTGACCTGCAGGCCATGGCGCGCCAGGCCGGGGCCGGCGCGCCGCCCCTGACGGCCGGCCTGGCCGAAGGCTGCATCGCTGCCCGAACCCTGGCCGAGGCCCTGCGCCGCGCCGGCCCCGCGCCGACGCCGGCCCGTGTGCGCCAGGCACTGGAGGCGATGAACGGCTTCGATGTGGGCGGTGTGACGATCGGCTTCACGCCGCGCGACCACCAGGGCGGGACCTACGTCGACATCGCGATCATCGACGGGCGCGGCCGCCTGCTGCGCTGACCGCTGGCGCGGTCTACCGGCCCGCGCGGCCCTGGGCAAGCACTGGCTGTCGCTCGGGCGACGACGGACGTACGATCGGCGGGCCGTGAAGCTGATCGGTGATCGGAGTTCCCGCCGTGGTTTGCGCGCAGGCCTGGGAAGCGCGCTGTGGCTGCTGTGTTGGCTGTTCCTGCTGCAGGTTCCGGCGCGCCTGATGGCCGCCGAGGTGCCGGCCGCCGCCCGTGCGCTGCGTGTGCTGGTGATCGCCAGCTACGACAAGGACCTGCCCGCGCAACGTCAACTCGAGGAAGGGCTGTCCGAGGCGTTCGCCGGCGCCGCCGCAGTGGTGCCGCAACTGCATTTCGAATACCTCGACGCGGCGCGCATCGACCTGGCCACCCAGCGGGCCACGCTGCTGCCGTACCTGCAGGCCCGCTACGGCGACATGGGCATCGACGTGCTGGCCGCCATCAGCACCCAGGCCTCGGACTTCCTGGCCAGCGAGCCTTCGCTGCTGCCGCACGCCCGCCGCATCTATGCGGACGTGCCCGAAGGCGTGCTGCCGCGCATCCGCGCCCGCGAGCCGCAGGCCACGGTGATCGCGGTGCAGAGCAACTTTCCCGCTTCGCTGCGCGAGGCGCTGCGGCTGACCGCGCCACGCCGGCTGGTGGTGATCGGCGAGACCCGCGACGAGGCAGCGCGGCTGCGCCTCGAGCTGTTCCAGCAGGCGGCGGCACGGGTGCTGGCGCAGCCGCTGCCGATCGAGTACTGGCTCGACCGACCGCTGCCCGATCTGCTGCAGCGTGCGGCACGCCTGGAGCCCGGCGCGGTCCTGTACTACCTGCTGCAGTTCAGCGACGGCCAGGGCCATGAGCTGACGCCGCTGGAGCTGGCGCGGCGCGTCACCGCGGTGGCCAGCGTGCCGATGGTCTCGCAATGGGAGACGCTGGTCGGCAGCGGCGTGGTCGGCGGCTACTGCACCAGCTACCGGCTCATCGGCAGCCAGCTGGCGCAGGCGATCGTTGCCGCCCCGGGGCTGGCCGGCGGCACCTGGGCCGACGCCAGCATGCGGCCGGTCTACGACTGGCGCGCGCTGCAGCGCTGGCGGCTCGACGAGGCGGCGCTGCCGCCGGGCAGCCTGGTGCTGTACCGCGAGCCCGGGCTGCTGGCCCAGTACCGCGGCGCGGTGTTCGTGCTGGCCGGCATGCTGGTGGGCCTGCTGCTGCTGCTGGCGCTGCTGCTGGCCTCGCAGCGCGCCCGCCAGCGCATGCTGGACGCGTTGGCCGGCGAACGCAGCCTGCTGGCACAGCGGGTGGCCGAACGCACCGCGCAGCTTGACGAACGGGTCAGCGAGCTGGCGCGCCGCAACGAGGACCTGACCCGCATGAAATCCCAGCTTTCGCTGCTGGCCAACACCGACGGGCTGACCGGCCTGGCCAATCGCCGCCACCTCGACGAGGTGCTGGCCCAGGAACTGCGCCGCGTGCAGCGCAGCGGCAGCGAGCTGTCGCTGCTGATGCTGGACGTCGACCACTTCAAGGAATTCAATGACTGCTACGGACATGCCGAGGGCGACCGCTGCCTGCAAGCCATCGCCAATCTGCTGACCGGGCTGTGCCGGCGCCCGGCGGACATGGCCGCTCGCTTTGGCGGGGAGGAATTCGTGCTGGTGCTGCCCGAGACGCCGCTGGCCGGCGCGCTGGCGCGGGCACAGCAGCTGATGCATGCACTGGCGATGCACGACATTCCGCACGCGGCATCGCCGGTGGCGCCCCGGGTCACCGTCAGCATCGGCGCGGTGGCCACCAGCGGCGCCACCGGCGCCGAAGCCTTGCTGGCGCGGGTGGACGTGCAGCTCTACCGCGCGAAGAGCGAGGGCCGCAACCGCATCGCGTCCGCCGCACCGGCCAGCCCGGCGGCGGCCGCGCGCGCCGCGACTACATGACGCGGCCGAACCACCAGACGCTGCAGGCCGCGGCCAGCAGCGCCAGCAACGCGCCCGCGGCCGCGAACAGGGCCGTGACCTCGGTTTCCTTGGTCTCGACGACCAGCCGGCTCGACAGGCCCTGGTACACCTGCTTCAGGTCTTCCGCGGTGCCGGCATAGAAGTAGTTCGCGCGGGTGAAGGTGGAGATGGCCTTCAGCGTGTCCTCGTCCAGCCGCACCCGCATGCTCCAGCCTTCGAAGCCGATGATCTCGCCGTTCTTGGTGCCGATGCCCACGGTGTAGACGCGCACGCCGCGCTCGGCGGCCATCTTCGCGGCTTCCATCGGGTCGGGGCCGGTGGTGCGCTGGCCGTCGGTGAGCAGGATGATCGCGGCCGAGTTGTAGCTGCCCGGCTCGACCGGCTTGAACTCCTTCTTCGGCTTGTCGCCCGGCGAAGGCGGCATGGTGCGCGCGCCGGTGATCTGCGACAGGTCGATGCCGTCGTCCGGGAACAGTGTGGCCAGCGACAGCACGATGCCCGAGCCGATGGCCGTGCCGCGCTGCAGCTGGAAGCGGTCGATCGCGGCGTAGACGTCCTCGCGGCTGAAGGTGGGCGCCTGCACGACGGCCGCGGTGCCGGCGAACGAGACCACGCCGATGCGCACGCTGCGCGGCAGGCCGGCGACGAAGGCCTTGGCGGCCTCCTGCGAGGCCACCAGCCGGTTCGGCTGCACGTCGGCCGCGCGCATGCTGCCCGACACATCCATCGCCAGGATGATGGTCTCCTGCTGCGAAGGCAGCTTCAGCACCGCCATCGGCCGTGCGCTGGCCAGCAGCAGGACGGTCAGCGCCAGCAGCATCAGCACCGGCGGCACATGGCGGCGCCAGCCCGGCCCCTTGCCCAGCGCCTGCTTCACCAGCGCGACGCTGGCCAGCCGCACGGTGTTCTTCTTGCGCCGATGCATCAGCCACAGGTACAGCAGCACCAGCGCCGGTACCAGCAGCAGCAGCCACAGCATCTCCAACCACTGGAAGCTCATCGTCGTTTGCCCGGGCTCATGTCGGTGGATCGGGTTCAGGCCGGCACCGGCTGCACCGATTGCCGCAGCGCGGCCGGCAGGCGCTGGCCCAGCGGCATGCGCTGGCGCTGCCGCCGCAGCGCGACGAAGCGCAGCAGCGAGGCCAGCAGGTCATCGTCGGTGGCCAGCTCCAGCGTGTCGACGCCGGCACGGCCGAGTGCGTCGCGCAGCTCGGCCTCGTGCGCGGCGGCCAGTTCTTCGTAGCGGCGGCGGAACGCGGGCTCGTGGGTGTCGACGAAGAGCTGCTCGCCGCTTTCGGCATCCTCGATCGTCACCAGGCCGACGTCGGGCAGCACCATCTCGAGCGGGTCGTACAGCCGCACCGCATGCAGCTCATGCCGCCGCGCCAGCCGCGCCAGCGCATCGGACCAGCCGGGCGCGCTGATGAAGTCCGACACTACGAACACCAGCGAGCGCCGTTTCAGGATGCCTTCGGCGGCGCGCAGCAGTTCGGCCAGCACCGTCTCGCGGCCGCTGGCCTTGGGCGCCGGCTGGCGCATGCGCGCGAGCAGGTTCAGCACGTGCGGCCGGCCCACGCCGGGCGGCAGCACCGCCACCGCCGGCTGCGACGGACCCTGCAGCCCATAGAGCAGTGCGCCGACGCGGTTGCCGTGGCGCGTGAGCAGCCGCGCCAGCACGGTGACGAAGCCTTCGGACACGGCGAGCTTGGTGCGCTCGTTCGAGCCGAAGTCGACGCTGCCGGTCAGGTCCAGCAGGAACCAGGCGGTGAGCTCGCGGTCCTCGGTGAACTGGCGCACGTGCGGCACCTGCAGGCGCGCGGTGACGTTCCAGTCGATGTGGCGCACGTCGTCGGCATGCTGGTACTCGCGCAGGTCGGCCAGGTCGAGCCCGGTGCCGCGCCACAGCGTGCGGTAGTCGCCCTGCAGCAGCCCGTCGAGCCGGCGCAGCACGGTCCATTCCAGCCGGCGCAGCAGCGCGTCGGGGGTCTGGATCGGGCCTGAGGCTGGCGTGGCGTTCGTCATGCCGGATGCTGCATGGGCTTGGGCGGGACCGGGATCTTGGCCATCACGCGCTCGATCAGCGCATCGGGCGTCAGGCCCTCGGCCAGCGCCTCGTAGCTCAGCACCAGGCGGTGGCGCAGCGTGTCGGCGGCCAGCGCGGTCAGATCCTCGGGCAGCACATAGCCGCGGCCGCGCAGGTAGGCCAGCGCGCGCGCGCCTTCCACCAGCGAGATGCTGGCGCGCGGGCTGGCGCCGAAGCTGAAGTACTTGCCGAGCTCGGGCATGCCGTGCTGGTCCGGCCGGCGCGTGGCACCGACCAGCTTCACCGCGTAGGTGATCAGGCTGGGGTCGACATAGACCTTGCGGCATTCCTGCTGCAGCTCGGCCAGCTGGCTGGTGGTGGCGACGGCTTCCACCGTCACCGGCGCGCCGATCACGCGCTCGACGATGACGAACTCTTCCTCGTCGGCCGGGTAGTCGACCAGCACCTTCATCATGAAGCGGTCGACCTGCGCCTCGGGCAGCGGGTAGGTGCCTTCGGTCTCGATCGGGTTCTGCGTCGCCATCACGACGAAGGGCGAGGGCACCTTGTGCGACTCGCCGGCGATGGTGACCTGGCGTTCCTGCATCACCTCGAGCAGCGCGCTCTGCACCTTCGCCGGCGCGCGGTTGATCTCGTCGGCCAGCAGCAGGTTCGCGAACACCGGGCCC